>NZ_CP161812.1:3319288-3621042 GCF_040801775.1 Luteolibacter sp. Populi | reverse complement strand
GCCAGCGCTTCGAACTGATCGAGGACGGCAAGCTCGCCTTCTCCGAATACCGGCGGGAGGGCGATGTCCTGATCCTTCCCCACGTCGAGGCGGACCCGGCTCTCCGCGGTCGCGGTGCCGCAGGCCGCTTGATGGCAGGATCCATGGAGATCGTCCGCGAACGGGGACTAAAGGTAAGACCCCTGTGCAGCTACGCCGTCGCCTGGCTCGATAGGCATCCCGAGTATCGCGGGGACGTGGAGGGATGATCTTGCAAATCTCCGCCGGGCTTCCAATATCGCAGTCCTCCTAAAAGAAGGAGGACTGCCATGCCTACTCCCTGGCTGAAACGAATCCGTACCACCGGTCAGCTCACCGTGCACAACCGCGCCGGGGCCTGGGCGGTGGCGGTGGATGCCGCGATCTCGAAGTTCAACGTTCTCGGCTTCCCCGTGAAGCTCGCCGCCGAGAAGGTGGAAACCTCCGCGAACGTCGTGGTGAAGCTATCCAACGGCGCGGAGACTTATACTCACTACGGCGACTCCGCCACCGCCCAGTTCGATGCCGCCAAACTCCACGGCCAGACCTCCACGATGGCCGACAAGAAGCGGAACGCGATCTTCTTCGCCGTGATCTTCCTCCCCGGCAAGGTGCCCAATGTCACCGCGGAGCAGAAGGAGATCATCACCATCCACGAGTTGATCCACGCCTGCGGCCTCGATGGTGGCCGCGGCGATGGCACCTACGACAAGCAGGGCCAGGACCACGACTCCATGGGCATCATGGTCGCGAACATGAAGGTGGATGGCAAAGGCCTGATCGAATACATGCCGGACAAGAACGCCAAGGCCATGCCGCCCATCCGCATCGGCACCCAGACCATTTGTAAACTGCAGCGCATCTGGACGGCGACCGGTTGCGCGGACGATTGAGCGTCGGTTACCTATCAGAAGCGCAGGAGCTGAGGGCGGGAACGGGAAGGATCAAGCCAGCACCCGCGCCCGCTTCACCGACGCGAAACCTGCCCACAGGAACCCGATCAGCACCAGCCCCTGCGCGATCCCGAAAGGCGGCTCGCTCTGCGTCGGTGCCAGCGCCTTCAGCGCCGGGACCTTCTGGAACATCTGCACCACCAGCACGAAGACATTCAGATACTGCGCGAAGAGCGCATTGATCAGATAAGTCTTCCGCCACCCGCCCTCCAGCCGCCGCGCCTTCAGGGCGTAGATCGCCAGCACCAGGATCACCGTCGATAGCACCCCGAAGGCGAGCGCGGGCGTGAAGCCCCTGTAGGGAAACAAGAAGCCCGTCAGGCTCGTCGCCAGCGTCATCGCCAGGAAGAAGCCGGTCCACGGATGCCGCGGATTGCCGCGTAACATGGCCGCCATGACCACGAAGCCCGAGCCGATGCCGAGCAGGCTGATCGCCACGTGAATGATAAGAAGTGCTTGGAGCATGACAGGAGGAAGAGTTCGGAGTTCAGGAAATCGCCACCCGGATACCCGGCCGGAAGAACGACTCTCAAGTGGATTGGGCATCCGCCCGTACTTGGGACACGCCTATCGATAAAATACCCTCGACAGCACCAGCCCCCGCGCCGGCGCATTCATCCCCGCCTTCCTCCGGTCGCGGCTGTCCAGCATCGCCGCCACCGCCTCGGGCGGGAACCTGCCTTCCCCGACCTGCACCAGCGTTCCCGCGATCCCCCGGCACATCTTGTAGAGAAACCCCGGCCCCTCTAAAACCACCGTGATCTCCGCCCCGCGCCGCCGCACCTCGCACCTGCTCAGCGTCCGCACTGAATCTCCCAGCACCCCCGGCCGCTTCGCCGTGAAGGCCCGGAAATCGTGCCTCCCCGTGAAGATCGCCGCCGCCTTCCGCATCGCCGCCAGATCCAGCGCCCGCGGCACATGCCACGCCTGCGCCCGCAGCAGCGGATTCATCGCCGCATGGTTCCAGATCCGGTAGCGGTACTCCTTCGCCTTCGCATCGAAGCGCGCGTGGAAAGCCTCCGCTGCCCGCACCGCCTTCAGCACCCGGATATCCTCCGGCAGCAGCGCGTTGATCGCCAGCGCCAGATGCCTCACCGGCATCCGCAGTTCATTCACCTCGAAATGCACCACCAGCCCCAGCGCATGCACTCCCGCATCCGTCCGGCTCGATGCCGTCACTTGCGGCTCCTCCGGGAAAAGCCCGGCCAGCGCCGCCTGCAACCGGTCCTGCACCCCCAGCCCGGAACGCTGCGACTGCCAGCCATGGTAGGTCGTGCCGTCGTAGGCGAGGGTCAGCTTGAGCTTCATCGGGTCGCCCCAGCCTTCCAAGCCCGGCCCCTCTCCGCAACCATCACATCACCCCGGGAATTCTAAAAATTCCGGCCTTCAACGTCACTCGGTCGAGCTTGACGCTCGCAATTTTTAAAAATATCAACTCCGCATGATATTCCGCCCCGCCTTGGCATTTGCCCTCCTCCTGGGTGCTTTCCTCATCTCCGGTTGCGACCGCCTCAAGTCCGCCATCGACCCAGGCAAGCAGGCCAAGGTCACCACTCCGGCTGCTGCGGCCTCCTCCGCCCCGGCTGCCGCGGGCCCTGCCGCACCGGTCGAGCCCCCCGTCCTCCCGCCACCCACCTCCGATACCTCCGCCCACTTCAACCGCGTCACCGGACGCGTCGATGTCGGCGGTAAAATGCTCCACTTCGAGGATCACGTCGGCCAGCGCGAGATGTTCATCGGGATCGTCAATGGCATCATGAGCGCCGCGCCGCCGGAGGAGAAAAAGGTCAAGATTGATCCCGGGGCGCTCGTCGATGCCACCGGCCTCGCCCAAGCCGTCGCCTCCGGCAAGAGCATCAAGCGGGACGGCGATGCCTGGCTGCTCCGCCAATACTCCTACATCCCCGCCGGCCGCAGCGGCCTGGCCTCGGTCTATGGCAAGGAGCCGATGAAGTTCCGCAGCCCCTCGATGATCCCCGCCGCGACCGATCTGGTCGTGGAGACCCGGCTTGATACGACCGCCCTGCCCGCCGTGATCGACGCCATCGGCAAGGCGATCGGCCAGGAGAAGGACACCACGCAGGCCATGGCCACGAAGCTTCCCAGCGGCGATACCGTCGAGAGCCTCCTCGCCAAGACCGACCTGCAGCTCATCCTCGGCGTGGATATCTCCTCATGGAAGGCCACGCCCACCTCGCCACAGGCCGTCGATTTCTTCCTCCAGATCGATGGCGCGGGCGAGTTGCTCAAGGTCATGCTGCCTGAGATGGAGAAAAGTCTCGGCAAGGCCACCGTCCAGGGCAGCCGCCGCGGCTGGGAGATCCCGCTCCAGCCGCTCCTCCAGCCGAAGGCCCTGCTGCTCTACGATGACCAGGGCACCCTTACCTTCACCAGCCGCGCCGAGTATCTCAAATACGTCGAGACCGCCGCCATGAAGCTTGGCGCGTGGAAGGAATACCAGGCCGCCTGCAATCATTTCCCGGAATCCGGAAATCTTCTCGTCTACGTCTCCCCGCAGGTCGCCCCGGCCATCGCCATGATGCTCCGCCGCGCCGCGCCGCAGATGAATGCGGAGGGTGCTGCCTTCACCGAGTTCGCCACCAAGAATCTCCCCGCGAAACCCTGGTCCCTCTGCGTGAGCTGCGAGCCGGATGGCATCATGACTCTGGCCGAGATGCCCTTTCCGGTGGAGCTCACCGGCGGGCCGCTACCCTATCTCGCCGGGACCAGCGTCCTCTTCGTCGGCGCTCGCGCATGGAAGAAAGGCTCCGACCGCGCCGCCTGCGTCATGAACGTCCGCAATGTCCAGCAGGCCGTCCGCGCCTACCAGAACATGAACAGCCTCAAGCCCGGCGATCCCATCCCCTGGAACAAGGTCATCGGCGAAAAAGGCTTCCTCACCAAGCAGCCCGCCTGCCTTGAGGCCGGCGGCGGTTACACCTTCGTCAAGACCGTCCCGAAAAACGGCGCGCTCGCCTGTACCTGCAGTCATCCGGAGCACCAGCCCGCCAATCATGACAATTGGTAACCGTAATTTTGCGTAGTCGTGGCCGATTTTGCGCCTTTTAGGCCCCGCATTCCTTGTCATTGGTTGCACAAAGCCATAATTTTGTGAGGAACTCCTCACTCAATTTCATGATGGCACAGCGCAAAAGATGACGAGTGAATTGGTTATCCTGATCATCGAGGCGATCTGCGTCTATTTCCTCGTTCTCTGGGCGCACTCCCTGCGCAATAGACTGGGCCTCGCCCATTTCTACGCCCTCATCGGCAGCCTCACGGCGGTCATGGTCTGGGTCACGGATGCCGGCGTGCGGGTGAATGTGCCCGGCGTCTCCTTCATGGTCGGCTCCACGGTTTTCTATACCGCGCTGCTCCTGGGAGTCTTCGTCGTCTATGTCTTCGATGGCCCCCGCGCCACCCGGATTGCCATCTCCACCATCATCGGCGTCTCCATCATGGTGCCGATCGTCACCATGGTTCTGCACTGGCAGATCCGCATCTCGAATCCGGAGACCGCCAGCTACTTCCCGCCGCAGAGCCTGCGCATCTACTCGGCATCGATCTTCGCTGCCTTCGCCGATCTCATCTTCCTCGCCATCGCTTGGGAATACCTCGGCAAGCCCGAGCTCAAGGTCCGCCTCTGGGTCCGCGCCTTCCTCACCCTGCTCGGCGTCCTCTGGCTGGATGTGATCCTCTTCGCCACCGGCGCCTTCGCCGGCACCCCCGGCTACTTCCAGATCATGACCGGCACCTTCGTCAGCCGTCTGGTCATCAGCGTCTTCGCCTTCCCCTTCCTCTACTGGTACATCGCCTGGCAGAACGGTCGGAATGGCATGGAAATCGAGAATCGCCCCGTCCTCGCGATCCTCAAGGAAGTCACCAAGGTCCGCCTCGAACTCAGCCTCGCCCAGCGCGAGATCGAGCGCCGCAAGGAAGTCGAACGCGAGAACGCCACCCTCATCAGCTCGCTCAAGGGCGCTCTTCAGGAAGTGAAAACCCTCCGCGGCATCCTCCCCACCTGCTCCTACTGCAAGAACATCCGGGATGAAGACGGCACTTGGACCCAGGTCGAGGCCTACATCCAGCGCCACAGCGAGGCCCAGTTCAGCCACGGCGTCTGTGACGATTGCCTGAAAAAGCATCACCCCGAAGTGGGCTGCTAACCTCCTGGGACCGCGAGTCTCCGGCTTCGCCAAGGAGGGGCTGCGTCTCGCGCCCCTCTAGCCTCCCACCCCTCGCGCACGCCCAACCGTTGGTGGACACCGGAACTCCGTCGGACCGAATAGGCACCCCCTCACCCCGCCGCCGCCATCCGACGGATGGCCCTACTGGGACCGCCGGGCACCGCCCGGCAGAACGGTCCCCAACAGCCCGCCCCCAAGGACGGCACCACCGGCACCGCCCCGACGGAACAGCCTCTCTCCCATCCGTGTAAATCCGTGGTTCAAATCACCGATCCCCAACCACGGACCAACACCATACAGGCCAACAATCTGCAATAATTACATTTTCAGTGCATAAAACCGCCTTTATGCGCCGTTTCATCCGCATGACCACCCGCTCCTCCTGTCTCCGCGCCACCCTCTTCCTCCTCTTTACCGGCCTCGCCGCCGCCGAACTCAAAACCTGGGACATCCCCATGGGCGGGAATTCCTACCTCACCAAATCCTCCGCCGAGCCATCCGGCCGCGGCCGCCGCGGCGGAGGCAATGGCAATAGCAGCCGCCTCGACAACTCCGACCAAGTCCAGTCCGTCTTCTTCCGGATCGACCGCCCCGGCGAACTCGAACTCTCCCTCAAAACCAAGCCCCCCGCTGGTGAGTCCAAACTCCGTGCCACCATCGCCGGCAAGACCTTCGATGTGGACCTCAAGGGCGGCGAAACCACCGAAGTCCCCCTCGGGAAGGTCACCGCCAAGGAAGCCGGCTACCTCCGGCTCGATCTCCAGGGCCTCAAGAAAAGCGGCGATGCCTTCGCCGAGATCGAAGCCGTCACCGTCAAGGCCCCCGACACTGTCGCGCTCAACTACGTCAAGGATAACGAGGGTAACCGCTTCTACTGGGGCCGCCGTGGCCCCTCCGTCCACCTCGGCTACACCCTCCCGAAGGGCGATCCCGTCGAGTGGTTCTACAACGAAATCACCGTCCCGGAAGGCAGCGATCCCATCGGCTCCTACTTCATGTCGAATGGCTTCGGGGAAGGCTACTTCGGCATGCAGGTGAACTCCGACACGGAGCGCCGCATCCTCTTCTCCGTCTGGAGTCCCTTCACCACCGATAACCCGAAGGAAATCCCGGAAGACCACAAGATCGCCCTCCTCAAGAAGGGCGAGGGCGTCCACGGCGGCGAATTCGGCGGCGAGGGCTCCGGCGGCCAGAGCTACTGGAACTACCCTTGGAAAGCCGGCGAAACCTGCCGCTTCCTCAACCGCGTCCACCCCGATGGCCAAGGCTCCACCGTCTACACCGCTTGGTTCTACCTCCCCGGAAAAAAGGACTGGAAGCTCATCGCCAGCTTCAAGCGCCCCAAGACCGACAAGCACCTGACAGGCGCGCACTCCTTCCTCGAAAACTTCTCCGACCGCAATGGCTACCTCGGCCGCGGTGCCCTCTACGGCAATCAATGGGCCTGCGACGTGAAGGGCCAGTGGCACGAGGTCACCGAAGCCCGTTTCACCGGCGATGACATCGCCAACCGCGGCTTCCGCATGGACCGCTCCGGCGGCTCCAAGGGCAAGGAATTCTTCCTCCGCAACGGCGGCTTCTTCGAAGAACCTGTCAAGCTCAACAGCACCTTCAAGCGCGACTCCACCTCCGCCAAGAAGCCTACCATCGACTTCAAGAAGCTCGAAGGCTACGAAGGCTGAGCCTCTCCGTCCCAACGGGACGACTTATAACAGCCCGCACAAGGTGCCGGGTCAGCTACCGCACAATGACCGCGTCCCATCGGGACGCTCATGCTGGGCGAGTGACGATCGTCCCGGGAGTCTCTTCCTCTCAGATCTTAAATTTCAAATTTCAGATCTCTCCTCCCACCTCCTCCATCGACCCCCATACCCGGTCCGCCATCGAGAAATCCAAACAAGCCGTCGTCCGGTTCGGCACCACCCACACCTTCAGCCCCGCCGCCTTCGCCGACTTCACCCCGTTCAGCGAATCCTCGATCGCCAGGCAGTCCCCCGCCGGCAGCTCCAGCCGCCGCACCGCCTCCAGCCACAAATCCGGTGCCGGCTTGATCCGCGGCGCATCCCCGCGGCACACCACCGTATCGAAGTACGACGCCAGCCGTAGCTTCTCCAGCCACCCGTCCACCCACTGGTGAGAGGAACTCGATACCACCGCCAGCTTCACCCCCGCCGCCTTCAGCTTCTCCAGCAGCGCCACCACCCCCGGCATCGGCCCCGCCTCCTCCAGGTCCCGCCGGATCTCCACCTGCCGCGCCTCGTCCAACTGGTGCCAATCGAAACTCCGCCCGGTCAACTCCTCCAGATGCGTCTTGGGCGACCACGTATCGAAGTCCGAGCCGATGCACTGCGTGTAGATCTCCAGCGGCAGCGGATGGTGATGCGCCAGGAAAGTCCGGTGCCACGCCTCGTAGATCGCCCACTCGGTATCCACCAGGACCCCGTCGAAATCAAAAAGCACCGCGGAAAAACGCATGCGCCCACATGCCGCGGGATCCGCCCCCGGGCAAGCTGAACCTCTCCGATCCCGGAGGGATCGTAGCGCCTCCCTTTCCACCCTCTTCAGCCCCGAAAGGGCGACCGTCGAGGCCGGTCTTATCCAACACGTTTCCGTCTAGCAGACCACCATTGTCCGCTCCACCGGCACGGGATGGGTTTCCACTTGAAGGTGGCTGACATCGTCAGATAGCATAAGACATGAAGCGCATTCCATGGCTGTTATTTCTTTCGCTCGCTACCGGGGCGCGGGCGGAACTGCCGCATGAACTCGAACCTCTCTCGAAACGTCACAAGGAAATGGCGGCGGAAGCGGGCGAAGTGGATGCGGTGAAGCTTATCCAGAAGGAACTGGAGCAACTCGAGAGAGGTACGCTGGCGGCGAGTCTTCCCGAAGCCCCGCCGCGGCGCACATGCCCACCAATCTCCATGGAGATGGCAAGACCATGGGCGATTACAACGGCACGTGGACTCTCCTTCCGCGCGAAGCGAGATAGGACCGACTCTCAAATGGAAGCGATTTCTGAGTGGGCCCATCCAGACCAGACTAGAGCGATACAGCCCCTGAGATAGATCAACATGATGATTCTTAAGACGATTTATCTCAAGATAGGAGACTTGAGGCTGCCTTCGGAGTACACGTATGGCTTCTTGAAAAGAACCAGATCCATGTGCAATTATATAGCGCGTGAAGTTCTTGCCCCCATGAAATTCGAAGCGGATGGGTTTAGCCGGATTTGCATCAATTTCTGCACAGAACCAGAGCAGGAATTTTTCCTTAATAGCTCGAAGGTCGCTTGCGCCTACCTGAAATTTGATCGCCATGGTTATGACGAGTTGCCAACAGACGGGTCGAATCATTTCTATGCTGAAGGGATAAGAACGGGCTTGGCTCAAATGGAAAAATTCACAGCGATACCGAGGGCCGAGATTCTTCAAGGGTTGGAGAAATTCGAAGCTCGGGATTTTACCAATGAATGGATTCACAAACAAAAGGTGTTCAAGATTCCTTCATTGCGAGCGGCTTTGAAGTGCGAGCTTACGCAATCTGACTTCACTTTGAGATTGGAGATTATTAAAGGTGAGGTGGTGATTTTTGATGAGGTGATTTTGAAAACGGATCCTGATGAAGTCGCATTTGGATATCGCTTTAGAGACATTCAAGTAGAAGAGGGGAAATTGGTCGTGACCAGCAAAGTAGGAGGGAATCTCTTCGAGAAATCCCTCAATGAACTGTAGCGGTCCACCCACAGCCTTTTCCGCGAAGACCTGCCGAGCGAACGGCTGGAAATCCACTACACCCCCAAGCATGGCAGTTGGCTCAATGTCGCGGAGATCGAATTGAGCGTGCTGCGGCATGGGAAGCCGACAGGAACAACCGCTCCAGCAAAACCCAATGGCGGTTCACCACCGCCCAAGCTCGAATCAAACTCAAGCGCTTGTATCCGCAACTTTAAATGTCACGGGATACTAGTTGTACGACTGCTCTGGGTCATTCATGAGAAAGGCAATGAAACCCAACGAGGCCGTCTCAAGGAAATCATCGCGACACCAAAGATGCAGTCGCTCGTCCGGCAGCATGATCCGTTTTTGCTGCGGGATCTCGGGTTGGGAGCGAAGCGCTCGGCTAAGGTGAAAGTCACGAACCGGGACCGCCCATGGCATGCCGACACCTATAAGCCTCCGTGCCCTTTCGAACGTCCGGCGAAGATCAAAACGTCACCCGAACCGCCTCTACGCACCCATTGTTCCCCACCTGAAGCGGCGACGTCAACCAGACCAGGCTCCTGGAACAAGTGGAGCCATTTCCACCGGTAGGAGCTGGAGACCGTCACGCGCTTACCGATCGGTGCCGGTGACCATTCTGGGATGTGGCGTTCGCTAAAGATTTATCATCAGCGAGTTCCTTATGTTGCCAATCTGTTGCCGAAATGGCCCTCGGCGAGCCCCCGGATTCTTGCAAGTTACTGCAAATCAACGATGGTCGGGCTGGCGGGATTCGAACCCACGACCCCCTGCCCCCCAGGCAGGTGCGCTACCAGACTGCGCTACAGCCCGTTTACCTCGTATGGTGACGGGGCGAGGAGGGAATCAGGGCAGATCCCGGTTGGCAAGCCCTGAAAATCGTGCATTTTCCGCCCGCGATGGAACGGATCAAGACAGCGATCGTTGGTGCGAGCGGATACACGGGGCAGGAATTGCTGCGCCTGTTGCTCGCGCACCCGAATGTCGAATTGGTGGCCGCGACTTCCCGTCAGGAGGCGGGGAAGCCGCTTTCCGCCGTCTTCCCGCGCTTCCGCAAGCTGCCGGGGGCGGATCTGCCGTTCATGGAGCCGGATCCCGATGCGATCGCGGCGACGGGGGCGAAGGCGGCTTTCCTAGCGCTGCCGCACGGCGTGGCCGCTGAGATCGCACGCGCGCTGCTGCAGCGGGGCCTGAAGGTAATCGACCTGAGCGCGGATTTCCGTTTGCGGGATGCCGCCGTTTACGAGGGGTTCTACGATCATCCGCACAAGGCTCCGGAGCTGCTGGCGCAGGCGGTCTACGGCCTGCCGGAGATCCGGGCGGCGGAGATCGCGAAGGCGGATCTGATCGCCTCGCCGGGGTGTTATCCGACCAGCATCATTCTGCCGCTCATCCCGCTGCTGAAGGCCCGCCTGATCGATCCCGCGACGATCGTGGCGAATTCGATGAGCGGGGTCAGCGGTGCCGGGCGGAAGGCCGATCTCTCCCTGCTTTTCTGCGAGTGCAACGAGAGCGCCCGCGCCTACGGGATCCCGAAGCACCGGCACCTTTCCGAGATCGAGCAGGAGCTGTCGCTGGCGGCGGGGGAGGACGTGGTGATCACTTTCATCCCGCACCTGATCCCGGTGAATTCGGGGATCGCGAGCAGCATCACCGCGAAGCTCCGCCCCGGGGCCGCCGCGGCGGCGGTGGGAGAGGCGTTGGCGGCGGCTTACGCGGATGCGCCCTTCGTCCGCTTGCTTGGCCAGGGCGTATGCGCCGACACGAAAAATGTCACCCGCACCAACTTCATCGACATCGGTTGGGCACATGACGCACGTACCGGGCGGATCATCCTAACTAGCGCCGAGGACAACCTCGGAAAAGGCGCGGGTTCGCAGGCGATTCAGTCATTCAACATCATCTTCGGCCTTGGCGAGACAGCCGGGTTGCAATTGGCGTGAGATTTGTTCAGCGTCCGCATCCCACCCCTGCAAACCCAGCCATGGATTTTCCCGTCACCCGGATCAAAGGCGGCGTCGGAGCGCCGCGCGGTTTCCGCTGCTCCGCGATCTCATGCGGTATCAAGAACCCCGCGGCAGAGCGACTCGACCTCGCCCTGATCTACTCGGAGCACCCGTGCAGCTCGGCGGGCACCTTCACCACCAATCGCGTGAAAGCCGCGCCGGTGAAGCTTTCCCAGGCGCACCTGCGCCTGGGCGACCTGCGCGCCATCATCGCCAATAGCGGGAATGCCAATGCCTGCACCGGCGTCCAGGGGATCCAGGATGCGAAGGTGATGTGCAATGGCGTGGCCAAGCCGCTCGGACTGAAGCGCGCCGAGATCGGGGTCTGCTCGACTGGCGTGATCGGATTGCCGATGCCGATGGTGCGCATCGAGCAGCGCTTCGGCGAACTCGTGGAAGCATTGGATTCCAACAAAGGCGGCGAGGTCGCGAAGGCGATCATCACCAGCGACACCCGCGCGAAGGAGATTGCGATTTCCTTCGACCTGGGCGGCCACCGCGTCCGCATCGGCGGCTGCGTGAAGGGTGCCGGCATGATTTCCCCGAGCATGGCCACCATGCTCTGCTTCATCACCACCGATGCCAATGTGCCGCGCGCCGTCCTGCGCAAGGGGGTGCTGGAAGGCGTGGAAGAAACCTTCAACCGCATCACCATTGATGGCGACATGAGCACCAACGACACGGTGCTGGTGCTGGCCAACGGTCGCTCCGGGATGCCGCCGATCCGCCGCAACAGCTCGCTCTGCCGGCAATTCCGCAGCGCGCTGCGCTGGGTCATGCTGGAGCTGGCGCAGGCGGTGGTGAAGGACGGCGAGCGGGTCACCAAGTTCGTCACCGTGCAGGTTCAGGGCGCGCGCACTTACTCGGATGCCAAGCTGGTGGCGGAGGCGGTCTGCAAGTCCGCGCTGGTGAAGGCCTCGTGGAACGGTGGCGACCCGAATTGGGGCCGCGTGCTGCACGCCGTCGGCTACTCCCGCGCGCGGATCCGCGAGGAACTGGTGGATATCTTCTACGACGGCAAGCCCGCCTGCCTCGGCGGCCTGCAGGCGCCGACGCCGATGGACGAACTGCGCGAGATCGCCGCGAAGCCGGAGTTCGGCATCCGGATCGACCTCAATCAGGGCGAGGTCGACTATGCCATGTACTCCAGCGACCTCTCGCCGGAATACATCGACTTCAACCGCTCCGAGTACGCCTACTGGAAGCAGGCGCGGAAGGACGGGCTGGTCTGAAAGTGCCAAGTAAGAAGGTCCAAGTGGCAATAAAGGCAGAAAGAGGAAGTGAACCCTGATTGCCTTTCTTGGCACTTCGCACTTTTAACTTGGAACTTACAGCTTTGCTCCGCAAAGCTGGTGCCATGACGACCCACGAGGAAGCCGCCGAACAGTTGCGGGTGATCCGCACCATGATGGAGCGCGCGACGATCTTCCGCGCCTTGTCCGGGGAGGCGGCCTTGGTGGGCGGTGCGATGTCGGTGGCGGCAGGCTGGCTTTCCGAGGGCAAGATCGGGATGAAGTGGGGTGGAGTCTGGCTGGTGGGTCTGGCGGTGGTGATCGTGTTCGCGGTGTGGCAATTGTTGAGGCTGTCCAAGGCGAACGAGCGTCCGGTCTGGTCGCATGGCCTGAAGGTGGCCTTGCGCGGCGCGTTACCCCCGCTGATCGCAGGCGGATTCCTGGGCTTGATGGTTCTGAAATACGGTGGACGGGAACCGGGAGCCGTGAAGGCGGAGCTCATGGCGGCCTCGTTCTGGGTCCTCCACTACGGACTCGCCTTGCTGGCGATCCGCGAGTTCGCCCCGCGATCGATGGTCTGGCTCGGCGCTGCCTTCCTGGCCACGGGACTGGCCGGATTCGCCTGCAGCACCTTCATCCAGTCGGCCTTTCCGGTGCTCAATCGCCTCGGTCCTTCCGGCCTGATGGCTGCGACGTTCGGAGGCTTCCACTTGCTCTATGGAGCCGTCATTGTCACCACCACACCGCGCGACGGACCGGGCGCATGATTGATTTTTCCAAGCTCGACAAGACCATCCATGAGAAGGCGCGGCTCGGCATCATGACCTTGCTGGCCTCGCGTGCGAACCCGTGGCCCTTTCAGGACCTCAAGGTCGAGTTGGAGATGAGCGATGGCAACCTGATCACCCACATCCGCACCTTGGAGCAGGCCGGCTATCTCACCGGTGAGAAGTTCACCGGCGATGGCCGCCCGCAGACGCTCTACACGCTCACGGCTGCCGGGCGGAAGGCCTTCGTGGACTATCTGGCGATCCTTGAACAGATCCTCAATCTCGGGAAATGAAGTGCGGGACTTGGAAGGCATGGGTCCGCGCCCTGGCCATCGCGGGGCTCTTGCTGGCATGGCTCGGGATCATCTGCCGCGGGCGGGATAGCTGGGTGGTCCCGGCGGTGATCTACTATGCCACGCCGTGGTTATTGCGGCTGCTTGCCGGTGTTCTTGCCGTGGTCGTGGTGAAGCATTGGGGACTGCGCCTGATGGCCGTGACCTGCATCTTTGTTTCGCTCTTGGAAGGCTGGCATTCCTTCCGCCTCGACCCACCGCCGGCGGTTCCGGCGTCTTCGCTTCAGGCCGCGATCTACAACAGCGGCCGCAGCCTCGAGAGCACGACCGAAGTCTGGCCGGTGCTAGCGGAGACCGATGTCACCGCGATCGTCGAAGCGGGTGAATTCACGCCGGTGAAGTGGCAGGACTTCTCGACCGCGACGGCGGGCATGGAGTGGCAGCGCTTCGGCGGCACCATGCTCGGCGTGCGGGGCAAGATCCTATCCCATGAATCGCTTGGAGTGGAGGATCTCTACCGCTGCTATCGCTGCCGGGTTTCTCTGCCGCAGCACGGCGAGTTCACGGTAGTGGTCGTCGATATCCACTCGCAGCCCTGGCTCCCGCGGGAGAAGTCGATGGCCAGCATCCTCGCTGCGGCGAAGGAGGATCCCAAGGTGATCGTTCTGGGGGACTTCAACACCCCTCCGGAAACCAAGTGGTGCCGCGATTGGCATCCGACACTGACCCTCGCCAACAACGGCTCCCGCCGCGGCTTCCGCGAGACCTGGGCCTACGGCGCGCCGCTGCTGACCTTGGACCAGATCTGGCTGGGGATAGGGTGGAAGGCAGCGTGGACGGAGCACTTGCGGCACGGGTCGGATCACGCGCGGGTGAGGGCGGTGCTGGACTCCACGAACTGATCGTTTCGGCCGCTCGCTCCAAGCGCTTCGTGCAATCTTGCCCTCGGGCGTCCTGTGAGCTAGTGGGGAGAGGGATGAAAGAGAACCGCACCGCGCAGCCATGAAGAACTCAATCCAAGCCATCGTGGCGCTCGTCTTGGCGGCAGCGGCCTCCGGACTGCACGCCGCCACTCCCGAAGAAGAGGCCAAACAATTGGAAGCCGAACTCGCCGCCCTGCCTCCTCAGGAAAAGCGATTCTACGAGCTGGGGGACGCCGCGAAGGAGGCCTTCAAGAAAGGCAAGTTCATCGAGGCGAGAAAGCTGGCGCTCGAACTGGAGCAGCTCACACCGCATTTCAAAGGCAATTGGAACTACGGCAACGCGGTTCAGGACGTGAACCTGGTCCTCGGTCGCCTGGCGCTCCGCGCTGGCGATCTCGACAAGGCCAAGGAACATCTCCTGGCCGCCGGCCGCAGCCCGGGATCACCGCAGATGAATTCCTTCGGCCCGAACATGAGCCTTGCCCAAGACCTGCTCAAGAACGGCGAAAAGGTGACCGTCCTTGAATACTTCAAGCTCTGTCGCGTGTTCTGGAAGTTGGAAGAGGGCAGGCTCGACCAGTGGACGAAGGAGGTCGAGGCCGGGAAGATCCCGGAATTCGGGGGGAATCTGGTTTACTGAGCGGTGGGCGGTTCTTTTTCCAAAGGGCTGGCCGGGAGGGACTCCACATCCGTCTGATGAGCCTTGCCCGTGCCGCAGCCGCCATTTACACCTCGCCCCGCAATGGCCTCGATCAACTCGAACTTCCTTAAGCTCAAAGCCGGTTACCTCTTCCCAGAAATCGCCCGGCGGGTGAAAGCGTTCTCGGACGCGAATCCGGACAACGCACCGCGGATCATCCGCTGCGGGATCGGCGATGTGACCGAGCCGCTGCCGGCTTCGGTGCGCGCGGCGATGCACGATGCGATCGACGAGATGGGCGTGCGCGAGACCTTCAAGGGCTACGGCCCGGAGCAGGGCTACGAGTTCCTGCGCCAGGCGATCGTGGACAACCAGTATGCGAGTCTCGGGATCTCCGCGGACGAGGTCTTCATCTCGGACGGCTCGAAGTGCGACACCGGCAACATCCTCGACATCTTCGGCAAGGGCAACGTGATCGCGATCACCGACCCGGTGTATCCGGTCTACGTCGATACCAACGTGATGGCCGGCAACACCGGTGATTCCGATGCGAACGGTGCCTACGCCGGTCTGGTCTACCTGCCCTGCAATGCGGAGAACGGCTTCGTGGCGGGCCTGCCGGAGGAGCGCGTCGATCTGGTTTACCTGTGCTTCCCGAACAATCCGACCGGAGCGGTCGCCACCCGCGCGCAGCTCGAGGCATGGGTGAAGTATGCGAAGGAGAACGATGCGGTGATCTTTTTCGATGCGGCGTATGAGGCCTTCATCCAGGACCCGACGATCCCGCGTTCGATCTTCGAGATCGAAGGTGCCCGCGACGTGGCGATCGAGTTCCGCTCCTTCTCGAAGAACGGCGGCTTCACCGGCGTGCGCTGCGCGTATGTGGTGATCCCGAAGACCGTGACCGGCAAGGCCGGGGACGGTAGCCGGGTGCCGCTGCACCAGCTCTGGAGCCGCCGTCACAGCACCAAGTTCAACGGGGCCAGCTACCCGGTGCAGAAGGGTGCCGCCGCGGTCTTCTCCGAGCAGGGCAAAGCCGAGATCAAGGCGCTGCTCGAGCACTACATGGGCAATGCCAAGCTGCTGGTGGAAGCCGTGAAGGCGGCCGGCCTGCCGGTCTTCGGCGGTGAGAACGCGCCTTACGTCTGGGTCGGCTGCCCGGCGGGCACCGATTCGTGGGGCATGTTCGACAAGATGCTGGGCGAGGCCCAGGTGGTCATCACCCCTGGTGCCGGCTTCGGCGCGGGAGGGGAGGGCTGGTTCCGGATCTCCGCCTTCAACTCGCGGGCGAATGTCGAGGAGGTCTGCAAGCGCCTCGCGGCCGTGCTGGCCTAACATCACCCGTGAATCCCGACCAAAGCAGCGAAGGAGTTTCGGGGCGGGCGATCCGCGGGCATCTGGATATCCGCTGCGAGATGCGCGGGGACGGGGTGCCTTACCTTTCCCGCCAGTCCTTCCGCGCGCCGATCCACTTGAGCAAGCCTCACCTGGAAGACGGCGTGCTGCTGGTTCATCTCGTCAACCCGACCGCGGGATTCTTCGATGGCGACCGGCTCGACCTGCGGGTCGAAGCGGGGCCTGGGACGCGGCTGGTCCTCAGCACGCCCGGGGCCTCGCGTGTGCACCGGGCGCGCGGTGAAGAACCGGCGGTGTGCTCGCAGCAGCTTGCGGTGGAGGCAGCTGCGTTCATCGAGTGGATCCCCGAACCCTTCATCCCGCAGGCCGGGGCGCGCTATCACCAGCAGACCCGGATCGAGCTAACGGAGGGGGCGGGTCTCTTGTTCTTCGAGTGGATCTCACCTGGCAGGGTGGCGCGGGGCGAAGTCTTCGAGTACGAGAACCTCCGTTGGGAGCTCGATCTTGTCCTCGCCGGCAAGCTGGTGGCCCGCGAGCGCTACACGCTTGAGCCTGCAGGCCACAGTCTTGCCGCCCTGCGCGAGCGCTTTCCCGCCGGGCACTACCTCACGGCCTATGTGGCCGGGATTCCCGCCGGGGCATGGCCGGGTGAAGCGCTGGACGCTCTAACAGACGAGCGGCTCTACCTCGGGCACGGGCCCCTGGCGGAGGGGCTGCATGTCATCCGCGCGCTGTGTGCCGATAGCTTGACGGCGAGATCCTTGATCGGAAAGTTGCGGACCTTGGTTTATGGGGCGATAGGTCAAAAAGTGCCACGCTTAGGTCGCTTAGTCTGAAAACCCCGCTAGAACCGTTATTTTCGGTCAAGTCGGACACGTTTCTTTTTCGCGTGTATCTTGATTCCAGGTGACAATATCCGGATATCCATGAATGGAGTTCATGGGATGATCTGTTAGAGGGGATTCGGATTCCTGTCATGCATCACTGATCTAGCAAACCATTGGCCGTCCGAATGCTCGGTGGGTTTCGCGGGTTAAGCCTCCCGTTTGAACCATACCGACAACCAATGAAGACACCAGTGAATGCCATCCTCAAGAGCGCCATTCTGGCCAGCGTCCTCGGAACCGCCGTTTCCCATGCCGGAGACCCGGTCACGACCACGACGACCACCACGGCACCTATCGAAGAGGAAGACTTCTTCTCCGGAACGCTTAGCCTCGACCTCAATTCGCACTTCGTTTCCTACGGCCAGGACGTGTGGGGCGACGGTAACGACCTCGAGGGTGGCACCTTCAACCCGGCGCTCGAGCTGACCTGGGGCCTGCCAGCCAATTTCTCCCTGATCCTCGGCACCTGGTGGGACGTGAACGGCAAGGTGCCTTCCTCCATCGGCGGCAAGCTGCAGGAAATCGACGTGTGGGCCGGCGTGGGCTACAAGTGGGGTGATCTCAGCATCACCGGTCTCTATCAGAACTGGATCTACGCCAGCGGTAACGAGCAGATCGTCGACATCAAGTTCGCCTACGATTGCTTCCTCAGCCCCTCGCTGGTGATCCACAACCGAGTCGATCCGGGTGCTTCCGGCGGTTCCAACGGCACCGTCCTGGTCGCCGGTATCTCGCACTCGATCGACGCCGGTCCTTTGACATTTTCCTTCCCCCTGAACGTCGCCTTCTTCCTGGATGACGACTTCCACTCCGGCAGCGTCGATGACGGCCTTGGCTACGGCTCGCTGGGTGTCAATGCCACGCTCCCGCTCACCTTCCTGGGTGACAAGCGCGGCGAGTGGAACCTCCACGGCGGCTTCACCTACTATCTGACCGATAGCGACGTGGTGGGCAATACCCGCTCCGGCCGCCCGGACAACGATTTCCTGACCGCCAACATCGGCATCGGCTGCGCCTTCTAAGGCGTTTCCCCCTTTCCTTGGTATCCATCGGTTGCTGCGGGAAGGTCCGTTCCAGGGTCCCCCCGGAACGGGCCTTTTTCGCCGTCCGGTCTTTCCGTCCCCCCGGCTCTCGATCCTCCTATCTAACAACCCAACATCATTGTCCCAAATCCTATGAACCGTTCCGTTTTCCAACGCCTGCTCGCCATGGCAGCGCTCTCGACCGCCTTTGCGGCCGCTCCCGCCACCGCCCAAGAGACCGTGAAGGTCGGCGTGCTCCACTCGCTCAGCGGCACCATGGCGATCAGCGAGACCTCGCTGCGCGACGTGCTGCTCTACACCTTCGACGAGATCAACGCCAAGGGTGGCGTGCTCGGCAAGAAGATCGAACCCGTCGTCGTGGACGGCGCCTCGAACTGGCCGCTGTTCGCCGAGAAGGCCAAGCAGCTCCTCGATCAGGACAAGGTGGCCGTGACTTTCGGCTGCTGGACTTCGGTCAGCCGCAAGTCGGTGCTGCCGGTCTTCGAGGAGAAGAATGGCCTGCTCTTCTACCCGGTCCAGTATGAAGGCGAGGAGATGTCGAAGAACATCTTCTACACCGCCGAGGCCGTGAACCAACAGGCGACTCCCGCCGTGGACTACATGCTCGCGCAAGGGAAGAAGAAGTTCTACCTGCTCGGCTCCGACTACGTGTATCCGCAGACCACCAACCTGGTGCTGCTGGAGTATCTGCGCAGCAAGGGCGTCTCGCTCGATAACATCGGCGGCGGCTTCCGCAAGGAAGGCGATGAAATCGTCTCGGCCGGCAAGTACACTCCCTTCGGTCACACCGACTACCAGCAGATCGTCGCGGAGATCAAGCAGTTCGCCGCCGGTGGCAATGCCTGTGTGATCAACACGCTGAACGGCGATACCAACGTGCCCTTCTTCAAGGAGTATGCCGCCGCCGGTCTCACTGCCGAGACCTGCCCGGTGGTCAGCTTCTCGATCTCGGAAGATGAGTTCCGCGGCCTGCCGGCCAAGCAACTCGTCGGCCAACTCGGTTGCTGGACTTACTTCCAGTCGATCAAGAGCCCCGCGAACAAGAAGTTCGTCGATGGCTTCCAAGCCTGGCTGAAGAAGACGAGCACCAGCGGCATCGTCAAGGAAGGCCGCGTGACCTGCTCGCCGATGGTGCTGAGTTACAACGGCGTCTATCTCTGGAAGATGGCGGTCGAGAAGGCCGGCAGCTTCGACGTGGAGAAGGTCGTCGCCGAGCTTGAGAAGGGCATCTCCTTCGACGGCCCCGGCGGCACCGTGACCAGCCAGAAGAACCATCACCTGACCAAGAACGTCTACATCGGGGAGACCCGTGCGGACGGCCAGTTCAAGATCCTGAAGGAATACAAGGGCGTCGTCGGCGAGCCTTTCCTGAAGGGCACCTTCAAGGCCTCGGCCAGCAAGTAATTTGATGCGTTAGGCAGACCATTCAGTTCCCCCCAGCGTTCGCGCCCAACCCCTGTCCGGATTTCTCCGGGCGGGGGTTTCTTTTGCATCTGTCTGACTGGTTCTTTTTGAGATTGGGAGCCGGCAGGAACTCCGGTAGGCATCTCCGCATGTCGATTCTCGCCGAGCTGTATGTTGCCACGCCGGACAAGGCGCTTGGGTATGATGAAGTCCAAGAGGCCCCTGAGGGAGAGCGCGCGGAGCTGACTGGATTCACTTCGATCGAGTTCTCCACGCTATGGGCGATCCTCGAGGGCAAGGCTTGGGAAGAGGCCTACATGGACGCCTTCGAGACGGTGCTGGAGAAAAACGGGGGCGAGCGGATGATCAGCTTGTTCCCCGGCAAGCTGGTGGAGCTTGCGGCTGCCTTGGATGACGCGCGGATCGCCGCGGCCGCGGAGGAATGGGCGGCAACCGATGAGCTGGAACATTGCGAGCCGGAGGAGCTCGGACCGGTGATTGAGGAACTGCGCCGGGTAGCGCGGGTGGCGAAGGAGAGCGGGCGCGGGCTCTATCTGTGGAACTGCATTTGAGGCGCAGCCACTACACACGCTGCCGCAGTTTCCGGCCTTCATTCTTCAAGGCGGCCTTGCCTTCAGCGGTGAACTTCCACCAAGGCAGACGTTCGTCCGTCTCCAGGAAGTGTTTGGCGGAGAGCAGCGTGTAGAGCACGCAAGGGTCGTGCCGGTGACCCATCGTCGCCTCCAACTGGTGATATACTTGGATCGGGCGCTTGCGCTTGAGATCGCGGGACGAAGTGATCCCGATGGCGCGCAGATCGGCGGCAATGCTTTTCCCGATGTTCGGCAAGGTTTCGAGATCTGACCTCATGGTGCAATGTTGCCCGATCAAGGTTCTTCGCAAGCACCGATCAGGTCCAATCCAGCACGACCTTGCCGGACTGCCCGGACATCATGGTCTCGAAGCCGGTCTTGAACTCGTCCACCGGGAAGCGGTGGGTGATGATCGGCGAGATATCGAGGCCCGCGCGGATCATGCTGCTCATCTTGTACCAGGTCTCGAACATCTCCCGGCCGTAGATGCCCTTCAGGACGAGGCCCTTGAAGATGACCTTGTCCCAATCGATGGCGACCTTGTCGGGGAAGATCCCGAGCAGGGAGACCTTCGCGCCGTTCGAGGTGTGGTTGAGGATGTCGGTGAGGCCGGAAGGATGGCCGGACATTTCCAGGCCGACATCGAAGCCTTCCTTCATTCCGAGCGACTTCATCGCATCGGCCAGGGATTCCTCGGCGACGTTCACGGTGCGGGTGGCGCCGAGCTTCTTGGCCAGTTCGAGGCGCCATGGATTGACGTCGGTGACGACCACGTGGCGGGCGCCGGCGAAGCGGCAGACGGCGGCGGCCATGCAGCCGATCGGGCCGGCACCGGTGATCAGCACGTCTTCCGCGACGAGGTCCCAGGAGAGGGCGGTGTGGACAGCATTGCCGAGGGGATCGAAGCAGGAGATCACTTCCTCCGGGATCGAGGGATCGACCTTGTAAACGTTGCGATAGGGGATCGAGAGATACTCCGCGAAAGCACCGGGGCGATTGACACCCACGCCGAGGGTATTCGGGCAAAGATGGCGGCGGCCGGCGAGGCAGTTGCGGCAGCGGCCGCAGACGATGTGGCCTTCGCCCGAGACGAGTTCGCCGGTCACGATGTCGGTCACGCCGGAGCCGACCTCTGCCACCACGCCGCAGAATTCGTGGCCGACGTGCATCGGCACCGGGATCGTGCGCTGGGCCCATGCGTCCCACTTCCAGATGTGGACATCGGTGCCGCAGATGGAGGTCTTCTTGATCTTGATCAGCACATCCATCGGCCCGACTTCGGGCATCGGGACGTCCATCATTTCGAGACCGGGACCGGCGCTGGCTTTGACGAGTGCTTTCATGGAGTGCCGGGGGCGATGCTCCATGGAGCGGCGGGCAGGGCTAGGGAATAGTGAATTCCACGGAAAAAGTGACTAGGCCGCGCGCTTCGCAAGCCGGATTCGATCCAAAGGAGCTTCGAGCCAGCGCCAACACAGCCACGCTGCTCCCCAGGAGAAGGCGAAGAATACCGGGAGGCGTGCCGCCAGGGGAACCGCAGGGTGCCAGAGCCAAGGCAGGATCTTGCCGACAAGCAGCGGCATGGGCGTGTGGAAGAGGTAAATCCCGTAGCTGAGCTTACCGAGGTTCTGGATCGCGGGATGCTCGAGCATCCGCCCTGCGGCTCCGCGCAGACCCCCCAGCGTGGCGCAGATTAACCCGGCGAAAACGATGGAGACCAGGGTCTGCTGAAAGTGGCGCACTCCGGGAACGGGCGAGCCGGTGCGGTCCAGATAGTAGAGCACCACATAGGGCAGCAGCGCGATCCATGCGGCCCGGATCCAGCGGCGGTCGCCGGGTTGCGAGCCGGAATCCAATGCCAGGGCGAGCAGGGCCCCGGCCCCGAAGTAGTCGAATGCCGAGGTGGTGATCGCTCCGGGGCTGATGATTTCCGGAAAGTAGTGCAAGAGGATCAACCGCGACAGGGGTGCCAGCGCCGAGACTCCGATCAAGACCGGCACCAGCCATCGCCGCGGGGTGAGATAGATCAGCAGCGGCCAGAGCAGGTAGAATTGGACCTGAACGGCGAGACTCCAGTAGTGCGCGGTACCGGAGGGCAGCTCCGGCATCGTCGCCATGTGGAAATTCACCGTGTAGGTGAGGTAGTAGAGCGGGTGCTGCCAGATGTCCGGCGAGCCGCAGGCCCAAGCGAATAGCATCGCGATGTAGGCGGGGACCAGAATGCGCAGGGCGCGCTTCTTCTGGAAGACGGCGTAGGCCCGGCTCCGCCAGTTTTTTCCGCCCTCCGCGTCGCCCTGTGCCTTGTCGCGCAGCAGGCTGCGGGTGATCAGGAAACTGCTGACCGTGAGGAAAAAGTAGAGCCCGATCTCGAAGGGGAAAAGACCGCGCCAGGAAGCGGGCGTCCAATGCTGCCACATGACCCCCAGCACGGCGAGGCCGCGCCAGCCGTCGAGCTGGGTATTGCGCTTGGAAGAGATCGCCAATCGGTGTGCCGTGGTGCGGGAAGGAATCCGGGATCTAAGATCCGAGATCCGAGATCCGAGATCTGGAATTTGAGATCTCAGATTTGAGATTTGGAATTCCGGGATCAGAGGCCGCCGGGGTGGCGCATCACATGGCCTTTCCCGGAGCGGGTCTGGGGCTTCCAGCGGGGGCCGCTGCGCCCGCCGGGGCCGCCGGTATCGAGGCGCAGGCCGGCGACGGTCATGAAGACGTGGCCGCTACGGACGTAGACCGTGATCCAGTCGCCCTCGCCCTTCTTGCCGTAGCTGAAGTAGCCATTGCTGGGCATGGATCCCTTGATCAGGCCGGCTTCGCGCAGGACATAGGAGACCGTGCCGGAGCAATCGTAACCGCTATCGTTCTGCCTGGCGTGGCCGCCGCCCCACTTGTAGGGCTTCCCCTGCAGCCGGTTGCCGGCGGCGATCGCGCGTTTCACGGCCGTCGGGGACTTCTTCGGGGCGTAGGCGATGCCGTCCTTCAGCATGGCGGTCTCGCCGCTTTTGAAGCGGTACGAGACGGGTTGCTTGGCTTTGACCTGCCGCGCGCAGGAGCTCAATCCGACAGCGAGGAGCAGCGACAAGACCCAGAAGATTCGTTTCACATTCCGGATCTTATGGATTTCCTGATTTTTTACAAAATCTTTTTGATGGGCCGGGATGCGACTGATTTTCAACGGGAAACAGCTACGTCCTCTAGGAGATCGAGCGGAAGGCCGGGCGGAAGTTGCCGATCGCCGGAGCCTGCGGCTGGAAAATCAGAAGCGCTTTCCTTGGCGGCGTTTCGCCTTGGCTTCGGGCGACCTCCCTCGCGGCCTTCAATGCTCGCTTCTGCCGCCTGCGGCGCCGCTTGAGCACCACCCACATGCCGCCGATGCCGAAGGCGAGGCAGGGCAGCGCAGGGATCATCCCCCACCACCAGAAATCGCGTTTGAGGAGGGCTAAGACCAGCATGGCCAGTCCGGCCGTGCCAAATAAGAGGATGAATACGACCGGGCTGGCACCTTCGGGCAGACCCCCGTTTCTGTTTGTGGTTTGGCGGCTGATCTTGGGGGTGATTCTGAGGGGCTCATCGCGGATCATTGCCAAGCCGAGCGCCACGAAGAATCCGCCGAAAACGGTGAAGGCGAGGCCAATCCATATCTGTTCGGCGCTCCCGCCCGAAAAGCCGGTCCACATCGCCCAGAGCCCGAGCCCGACGAAGATCGAGCTGAACGCGATCCAGAGAGCCCCCATCACCAGGGCGAGCTTATTTCTGTGTCCGCGGATCATGAAGCGCAGAGCCTAGCAGGATTGGCCGCAGCCGACCTTGGGATAATCAGCCCCGCGATTCCAGCCAGGCAGCGACCTTGGCCAAGGCCCGGCCGCGATGGCTGAGGGCGTTTTTCGCCTCGGACCCCAGCTCCGCGAAGCTCCGCTCTTGGCCCTCCGGCGCGAAGAGCGGATCGTAGCCGAAGCCCCCAGCTCCGAAGGGCTCCTCCAGGATCTTGCCTTCCACGGAGCCGCTGAAATCGGCCAGCACCTCGCCGCCTTCCGCTAGCACCATCGTGCAACGGAAGCGAGCGCTGCGATTCGTTTTCCCCGCCATCACGGCCATCAGGCGGGCATTGTTTTTCGGGTGATTGCCCTCTTCTCCGCCGTAGCTGCTCGACCACACGCCGGGCGCGCCGCCGAGCGCATCGACCTCCAGTCCGGAGTCGTCGGAGAGTACCAATCCCGTCACCTCGCGGCTGATCGCGACTGCTTTAAGCGTGGCGTTTTCGAGAAAGGTCGTGCCGGTTTCATCCACGGTGGGCAGGTTCGGGAAATCATTCACGTCCAGAACTTTGTAGCGGTCGCCGATGATCTCGCGGATTTCCTGCGTTTTGTGAGCATTGCGGGTGGCGACGATCAGGATGGGAAGTTCCGGAGGCATGCCCCGGGGGTAGCCGGGCGACGGCCCGCGGCCAAGAATTTTGAAATATTCCGATCCTGTGCTACGCCTATAGCACGTAATGAAAGCCATCACCTACCTCGCCTCCTTCGCACTCGGTGCCTCCGCGCTGGTCAGCACCGCCTTCTCCAAGGAGTTGGAAGGGTGGTCCACGGATCTCGACAAGGCCTTCGCCCAGGCGAAGAAAGAGAAGAAGGCCGTGCTGGTGGAATTCACCGGGTCCGACTGGTGCCCGCCCTGCATCGCGATGCGCAAGAACGTCTTCTCCAAGAAGGAATTCGTGGAGGCCGCGAGCAAGAAGTTCATCCTCGTGGAACTCGACTTTCCGAATGGCGACCCGGAGCTGAAGAAGAAGAACGATCCCTTCGCCGAGAAGTACAAGATCGAGGGCTTCCCGACGGTGATCCTGTTCGATTCCGAGGGTAAGGAATACAACCGCTTCTTCGCTTCCGAGTATCCGAAGACCGATGCATTTCTGAAGCACCTCGAGGAGGCCTCGGAGAAGAAGTCCCTTGACTGACCGATTTCACAGCAGAGCTGTTCATGGCAGCCCGCCCCGCCCGGATCATGTGCCGGGCGGGGTTTTTTCTTTCAGGGAATTTCGCCCCGTGCCCGCCGTCCTACCTTCCTATGAAGACGCTTCTCCGTTCGCTCGCCGTTCTCGTCGCCACCGCAGCTGTTTCCCTCGCCGCTCCTGAAGGCTGGACGACCGATTGGGAAGCCGCCAAGGCGAAGGCCAAGGCCGAGAACAAGCCGATCCTGATCAACCTCACCGGCTCGGATTGGTGCGGTTGGTGCATTAAGCTGCACAAGGAAGTCTTCGATCAGAAGGCCTTCAAGGACTACGCGGCCTCGAGCCTGATCCTGATGGAAGCGGACTTCCCCCAGAAGACGAAGCTCTCCGAGGATCTGGCGAAACAGAATGCCGCGCTGAAAAAGGAATACCTCAATGAGGGCTACCCGACGGTGCTGCTGCTCGATGCGGACGGCAAGAAGCTCTCCGAGGACATCGGCTACCAAAAGGGCGGCCCGGAGGCCTATGTGGCCAAGATCAAGGAGCTGCTGGCCAAGAAGCCCGCAGCGGAGCCGGCTAAGGTGCCAGCCACCTGAAATCCGGCGCGTCGCCGGAGACGGCAGATTATGGGGTCGACGTGGCGGCGGCTGTCTGGAAGCCGATCGGTGCGCCGTTTTGGGCGTGAAGGGCTTTCAGTGCCGCGAGCATCTTTAGGCAGGCATTGCCGACTTCGGCGCCCTTCATCACGAGGTGATCGCGGAAGAAGGCAACGCGCTCCTCGCTCTCGTCGAATTGCTGCGGGGTGAGCACGCAGGAAAAGACTGGGACGCCGGTGTCGAGTTGCACCTGCATCATCCCGGAGATCACGGCGTCCGCCACGAACTCATGGCGGTAGATTCCGCCATCGACGATGAGGCCGAAGGCGATGATCGCGTCGTATTTCCCGGTGCGGGCCAGGTTTTGGGCAAAAAGCGGGATCTCCAGAGCACCCGGTACTTGGAATTCCGCCGTCGTGGCCACGTCCGCCAGGGCCTTCTTGCAGGAGCTGCTGGCACCCCCGAGCAGGTCGGCATGCCAAGTGGCTGAGATCAGGGCGATGTTCATGGGGCAAGCGAAGGCCGGGGAGGTCGGGGTGTCAATGGTTGCGGACGCGGGGCAGCGCGGGCATTTTCGCAGCCGGATTGCGCTGCGGGAGGCGACATTCGGCGGCGGGGTTTTCCTTTTCAAATCTAGGGAGTTCGGCCAAGTTCCGCGCCCCGCCGGTGGCGGGAGAAATCTGCATCAAGCCATGTCCGACCGACGCAAGCCATTCCCCTTCGACGAATTCGAGCCCGCCTGGCAGGCGCGCTGGGACGCGGAGAAGACCTTCCGCACGCCGAATCCCGGTGATGCGGATTTCGATGCCGCGAAGCCGAAGTTCTACGTGCTCGACATGTTCCCCTATCCCTCCGGCTCGGGGCTGCACGTCGGCCACCCGGAAGGCTACACCGCCACGGACATCATCGGCCGGGCGAAGCGCCGCCAGGGCTTCAATGTCCTGCACCCGATGGGCTGGGATTCCTTCGGCCTGCCGGCGGAGCAATACGCGATCAAGACCGGCCAGCATCCGGCGATCACCACCACGGCGAACATCGCGACCTTCAAGCGCCAGTTGAAGTCGCTGGGCTTCGGCTACGATTGGGACCGCGAGGTCGCCACCACCGATCCGGGCTACGTCCGCTGGACCCAGTGGATCTTCTTGCAACTGTACACGTCGTACTTCGATGAGGAAGCCGGCAAGGCCAAGCCCATCGCCGAATTGGAAGCGAGGGGCTGGACCCGCGAGCAGATCGACGCCGTGCGCCTTGCCTTCGTCCACGAAGCACCGGTGAACTGGTCGCCCGATCTGGGCACCGTGTTGGCGAATGAGGAGGTCGAGGAGTGGCGCGGCAAGGGCCACATCGTCGAGCGCCGCCCCCTGCGCCAGTGGATGCTGCGGATCACGAAATATGCCCAGCGCCTGATCGATGAGCTGGAGCCGCTGGATTGGCCGGACGGTGTCAAGCTGCTGCAGAAGAACTGGATTGGGCGCAGCGACGGCGCGGAGGTCAAATTCCAGATCTCAAATTCGAAATCTCAAATTTCAAATCCGGATGCCGCATCGTCCGGCTTGGAGATCGAAGTCTTCACCACTCGTCCCGATACCCTGTTCGGCGCGACCTACATGGTCCTCGCGCCGGAGCATCCCTACGTCGCGGAGATCACCACGGCGGAGCAGAAGGATGCCGTCGATGCCTACGTGAAGGCCTGCGCCACGAAGTCCGACATGGAGCGCGGCGACTTGAGCAAGGAGAAGACCGGCGTTTTCACCGGAGCCCATGCGACCAATCCCGTGAACGGCAAGACGATCCCGGTGTGGATCGCCGACTACGTCATGATGGGCTACGGCACCGGCGCGATCATGGCCGTGCCTGCCCATGACGAGCGGGACTTCGAGTTCGCGAAGAAGTTCGGTCTGGCGATTGTCCAAGTGGTTATGCCATCGGTTCCACCTGCTGGGTTTACAGGCCTCTTACCCCCTTATGTTGAGAACGCATTCTCTGAGCCTGGTGTGGCCATCGGATCGCCGCCTATCGGATGGGGATTGATGGATCCAAGGGGTGAGCGCTGTGATCTCAATGGCCTGCCGACCGCCGAAGCCAAGGCGAAGATGATCGCTTGGCTGGAAGAGCGGGGCCAAGGCAAGCGCCGCATTCAATACAAGCTGCGCGACTGGCTCTTCTCCCGCCAGCGCTATTGGGGCGAGCCCTTCCCGCTGACCTGGAAGGATGGCAACCACTACGCCGTGCCGGATGCCGAACTGCCCCTGCTGGCCCCACCGCTGGAAGACTACAAGCCGACCGGCTCGCCCGAGCCCTTGCTGAGCAAGGCGCGTGAGTGGGTGGAGTTGCCGGATGGCTCGATCCGCGAGACCAACACGATGCCGCAGTGGGCGGGCTCGTGCTGGTACTACCTGCGCTACTGCGATCCTAGTAACAGCGGCCGTTTCATCTCGAAGGAGGCCGAGTCCTACTGGGCTGGCAATGGCGAGAAGCCGGGAATGGTGGACCTGTATGTCGGCGGCTCCGAACATGCGGTGTTGCATCTGCTGTATGCCCGCTTCTGGCACAAGGTGCTCCACGATCTCGGCCACGTCTCGGGCAACGAACCTTTTAACCGCTACTTCAGTCCGGGCCTGATCCTGGGCGAGATGGAGTTCCTTGGCTTCAAGGATGCTGCAGGAGCCTGGATCAGCTTCAAGGACGTGAACGAACAAGACGGCACATTCACCCACACGACGAGCCGCGAGGTTCTTCAGAAGGTCGTGATCGATGCCGGCGATCTGGAGAAGGAGAACGACTACTTCGTCTTGAAGGATGATCCTTCCATCCGTGTCCGCGCGAAGGCTGAGAAGATGTCGAAGTCCCGCGGCAACGTGGTCAATCCCGATGACGTGGTTGACGCCTACGGAGCGGACTCGTTGCGCCTCTATGAAATGTTCATGGGCCCGCTGGAGCAAGTGAAGCCGTGGAGCACGAAGGGCGTCGAAGGCGTCTCGCGCTTCCTGGCCCGCGTCTGGCGCTTGGCCTTTGAAGAGAATCAGGCTGGCGAGTGGGTGCGCTCCGCGAAGATCCAGGATGTGCCCTGCACCGACAAGGCTTTGCTCAAGGTGGTGCACGAGACAGTGAAGAAGGTCACGGATGACATCGCCAGGTTGTCCTTCAATACCGCCATCTCGCAGATGATGATCTGCACGAATGCCTTCACTCAGGCGGAGCTCGTTCCCCTCAAGGAATTCCGCCTGCTGCTGCACGTGTTGAACCCCTTCGCGCCGCATTTGACCGAAGAGATCCACGCTCGCATCGGCGGCACCGGCATGCTCGCCAACGAGCCATGGCCGCAGCACGACGAGGCGGCCTTGGAGACCAACGAACTCGAACTGGTGGTCCAGGTGAATGGCAAGCTGCGCGACAAGATCACGGTGGCGAAGGATGCCGCCCAGGCAAGCATCGAAGCCATCGCACTGGGCACCGCCAAGGTGAAGGAACAGACCGATGGCAAGACGATCCGCAAGGTCATCGTGGTGCCCGGCCGTCTGGTGAATATCGTCGCGAACTAACAGGTCATGCAGGAAGCGCTCGATGGCATTTCGGCGCGGCCGGCCCTGAAGGCGTGGCTGCAGGCCGGGCAATGGCGGAGCTGCTTCGACCGTACCGACCTCTCGCGCGGCGCTGCCTATGCCAATGAGGCGACGATCCGGAATGTCGAGTGGATCGAGCTGCACGGGACCGGCGAGCTGATCGTCACCGCCTCCGTGCAGGGCTCCCGTGTGAAGCCCTACGAGACCTCGGCCGAATTCTCGGAATCGCGTGGCCGCTGGTCGGTCTTCGGATCCTGCTCGTGTCCGGTGGAGGTGGGTTGCAAGCACTCCGCGGCCCTGGTGGCCCTCTTGGCGAAGAAGCTTGCCGTTGGAACGGTCCCAGGAGTTCCCCGGCCCGCGACCGATCACGCCCTGGCTACCTGGCTGCACGAGATCGAGACGGCGGCCAAGGCCACCGCGGCTACGGATGTTAAGCCGGCCAAGGCTCCGAATGAAGCGCGCTTCCTCTCCTATTGCATTGAGGAGACCATCTCCGTCCATGGGGACAAGCTCCAGTTCGTACTGAGGGTGGCGAACCGGCTGAAGGACGGGACGATCCGCATCCAGAGCGGCCAGGCCTCCGCCGATCCTTCAAAGCCACCGCAGTACATGGTGCGCGCGGACATCCTGCTCGCCTCGCTCTACCGCCAGCGCCAGAACAAGCACGGCGGTTGGGGCACCATGAAGATGGAAGGCCCAGGCTGGGACGAGCTGTTAGAAGGAGCTCTCGCCACGGGCCGCACTTACTTCGGCAAGGAGAGCAATGACTACCGCGGCTCCTCCTCCTACCGGGTGGTGACGGAAGGCCCTCCGGAAACGGTTGAAGCAGTGTGGGAGACCATGCCAGATGGCAGCGCCCGTCCGGTGCTGCGCGGCATCCGTCCGGGTCTGATCCTGCTGCCCACCGTGCCGCCGCGCTACTTCGACCGGGAGAGCGCGCAGCTCGGCCCGGTGGAGAGCAATTTGCCTGCCGGTGTTCTCGCCGCATGGACGCGCGGTCCGGTAGTGCGCGCGGAGAATCTAACCGCTTTGACCGAGCGCTTCTCCGCGGTGGCGGGGACCTCGCTGCCGACACCGGTGCAGGTCGAGACCGAGACCCGCCCCGCCCAGACCCCGCGGCCCTTCCTGCGCGTGGCCAAACAAAAATTCTCGGATCGCTGGAGCCATCACAACGCCATCACAGGTCGCCTCTTCTTCCAATACGGCGATAGCCCGCAACTCCCGCCGCTCGCCGACAAGGGACCCAAGCAGCACTCCGCGCTGGTCGATGGCAAGCGCGTGATCTGGCCGCGCGACGCCAAGGCCGAAAGGGCCGCCGCCACCCGCCTATTGCGGGCCGGCCTGCTGCCGCTCTCCGCCGTGCATGCGACCACCGCCGGGAATGCGGAGACCCGTCACAGCTACCTTCCCGCCGATCGTTCCGGCCATCCGGAGTTCGACTGGATCGATTTGTTAGAAAGCTCGGCTTTCGAGAAGCTTCGCATCGAAGGCTGGATCATCAACGTAGACCGGGCCTGCGGCCTGACCGCACGGGATGTCGCGGACTTCATGCCCGCGATCGAGGCCGAGACCGACCACGGCATCGATTGGTTCCGTTTCGATGTCTCCTACGAGGTCGATGGCAAGCGTTTCAGCCTGATCCCGCTGATCGCGCATGCGATCGAACGCAACCTGCCCTCTGCGGATTCGCCGAACCTGCCGGAGTTCATCCTGATGCCTTGCGAGACGAAGGAGGACGGTTTCATCCGCTTCCCTGCCAAGCAGTTGATGGAAGTGGTCGATCAGGTTCGCCATCTCTTCCGCGGCACCCGGACCGATGGCCCGCTGCGCATCGACCGCCTCTCCGCCGCCGCGGTGGCCGATGCGCTGGCGGTCGATTCCTCGGAAACAACCCGCGCCCTGGCGAAGCTCGGCAAGGGATTGAAGGATATCCGGGAACTACCGCAGGTGGAGATCCCGCCGGGAGTGAAGGCGAAGCTCCGGCCCTATCAAGAGGAGGGCTTCCGCTGGCTGCAATTCCTCGGCGGGCACGGCCTGCACGGCATCCTCGCCGATGACATGGGCCTCGGGAAAACGCTGCAGACCCTGACCCATCTTGCGGCGGAGCAGGGGAAGAATCCCGGCAAGCCCTCATTGATCGTCGCGCCCACCTCGGTGGTGCCGAATTGGATGGCGGAGGCGGAGAAGTTCGTGCCCGGCCTGAAGACGCTGCTGCTGCACGGCGCGAAGCGTGGCGAGGACTACGACAAGATCGCCGCCTCGGACGTGGTCTTCACCTCCTATCCGCTCCTTGTTAGAGACTACGACGAGCTGGCCAAGCACGAGTGGCACACGGTCGTGCTCGACGAAGCGCAGTACATCAAGAACCCGAAATCGCTCGCCGCGCATTCCGCCTGTAAGCTGAAGGCCGCGCACCGCATCTGCCTCTCCGGCACGCCGATGGAGAATCACCTCGGCGAGCTATGGAGCCTGATGCGCTTCCTGATGCCCGGCTTCCTGGCGGATGAGAAGACCTTCAACACCCAGCTCCGCAAGCCGATCGAGCGCGATCGCTCGAAGGACGCCCAGATGGTCCTCAATCGCAAGGTCTCGCCGCTCATCCTCCGCCGCACCAAGGATCAGGTCGCCACCGAGTTGCCCGCGAAGACCGAGATCATCCACGGCATCGACCTCACCAAGAAGCAGACCGACCTCTACGAATCCGTGCGCGCCTCGATGGACAAGCGCGTGCGCGAGGCCATCGCCGAGAAGGGCCTCGCGAAGTCGCACATCATCGTGCTCGATGCCCTGCTGAAGCTGCGCCAGATCTGCTGCCATCCGCTCTTGCTCAAGACCCCCGCCGCGGAGAAAGCGAAGGAGTCCGCCAAGCTCGACTACCTGACCGGCGAGCTGCTGCCTACGCTCTTTGAGGAAGGCCGCCGCATCCTGCTCTTCTCGCAATTCACCTCCATGCTCGCCCTGATCGAGGAGCACCTGGTGAAAGAGAACATCCGCCACATCAAGCTCACCGGCCAGACCAAGGACCGTGCCGCGCTGGTGAATGAATTCCAAACCGGCGAGGTCCCGATCTTCCTCATCTCCCTGAAAGCCGGCGGCACTGGCCTCAATCTAACAGCCGCCGATACCGTGATCCACTACGATCCCTGGTGGAATCCCGCCGCGGAGAACCAAGCCACCGACCGCGCCCACCGCATCGGCCAGACCAAGCCGGTCTTCGTTCACAAGCTCGTCTGCCGCGGCAGCATCGAGGAGCGCATCCTGGAACTCCAGAAGCACAAGTCCGCCTTGGTCGAGGCCCTGCTCTCGGAAGACACCTCGAAGCTCAGGATCGACGCCGAGACGCTCTCGCAACTGCTCGCACCGCTGGCCTGACCCATGACCCGGGAAGAAATCATCGCCAAGATCCGCAAGGTCGAAGCCCTCTTCATGGGCACCGATTCGCCCGGAGAAATGCAAGCGGCCAAGAGCGCCCTGGACCGGCTCAAGGAACAGCTCGCCGCCGCGCCGGAGCAGGCGCAAGAGTTCCAGTTCAGCATGCCGGATCCTTGGAAGCGCCAGCTCTTCGTCGCTCTCGTCCGCCGCCACAATCTCGCGCCCTACCGTCGCTATCGACAGCGCCAGACCACCGTGATGGTCCGCACCACGCGCTCGATGGTGGATAAAGTCCTATGGCCGCAGTACATCGAACTCTCCGACCTGCTGCATAGCTACCTCGACGAGACCACCCGCGACATCATCTCGCGTAGCGTCCACGGCGATCTCTCGGAAGCGGTCGAGCAGCCGAACCTACCCCTCGGCTGAGTTCTCACCGCCGCAATGGCATGGTCATGTTCGAGGCAATCGCCTGATCGGGTGGCACTTCACTGGCGTCCTTCGCCCCGCGCCTCACGCATGAACCCTTCGAGAAAGTCCAGATACCCCCGGGCGTGCCCCGCTATTTCCCGTTGCGTATCCAGCGATCCTTGAGCCGCCTTGAGCGCGAGCGCGAAATGGGCGATCGGCAGCCCCTTTTCCCTCGCCAATTCCCTGCCGATTTCCACCAACTGCCCGCTCAAAGCGGCCACCCACTCTTCGACCTCGCCCTTGGGCTTGGCCACCGGCTTCTTTCCTCCCATCGCCAGCTCGGCTTTCCGCAGGGCGGATTTCACCGCGGAGTCCTTTGGCGACCAGATCCCCCCGCTCCGGGTATCCCGATCTTGGTCATGGATGTGTCCTTCGATCCGCATCAGAATCGCGGCAAAGTACGGATCTTTCATCAGGTCGCCTGCCCTCATGCCGTCAATTCACCATGCCGTATTCGGTTCGACAAGTCCACCTTGCACGGTGTTGAGCGATGACGCGGCCGCTTGGCTTGGGTCTGTCAAATCTGTGGTGGGACTGAAAGCGTTGCGAACTTGCCCGAAAGCCTGATTACGGTTAGACCCATCGGACTTTGCTCCTCTCCATCACCAACCGCAGCCCGTCTGCCACCGACCTCGGCCACTTGCTGCACAAGCATCCGGCCCGGTGTCACGCGGTTGAGCTGGCGTTTGGCAAGGGCACGGTTTTCTACCCCGCGGCCACGGAAAGCGAGTGCACCGCGGTGCTGCTGGTCGAGGTCGATCCCATCGCTCTCGTCCGCTCCGCCGGCGCGAAACAGGGCGGCTGGGCGCTGGGGCAGTATGTGAATGACCGGCCCTACGCCGCCTCGTCCTTCCTCTCCGTCGCGATTGCCCGCGCCTACGGCACCGCGCTCAATGGCCGCTGCACCAAGCGCCCGGAACTGGTCGATCAACCGCTCGATCTGGAAGTCGTGCTGCCCGTCGTTCCGGCAGGCGATGGCGAGATCCTGAAGCGGCTTTTCGAGCCGCTCGGCTACGCGGTCGAGACCAGCCGCATTCCGCTGGACCCGGCCTTCCCGACTTGGGGCGAGAGCCGCTACCACCGCTTGGTGCTGCGCGCAAAGACTCCGCTGCACCTGCTGCTCAAGCACCTCTTCGTGCTGATCGGCGCGCTCGATCGCGCCAAGCACTACTGGGTCGGTGCGGACGAGATCGACAAGCTGCTCGCCAAGGGCGAGGGCTGGCTCGCCAGTCATCCGGAGAAGGACTGGATTGTCCGCCGCTATCTCAAACATCAGGTCCGCCTTGCCCGCGAGGCCCTGGAACGCCTCGCACCCGAACCCGAGGTCAGCGATGAAGAAGGGGATGAGGCCACCGACACCGGCACCGAGCCCGCCGTCGAGCGCAAGCTCTCGCTGCATGAACAGCGCCTGGACCGCGTCGCCGAATTGATCACCGGTTACCAGCCCGCCTCGGTTCTCGATCTCGGTTGCGGGGAGGGCAAGCTGCTGCGCCGCCTGCTGCACCAGACCAAGATCCCGAAGCTCACCGGCATGGATGTCTCCAGCCGCGTGTTGGAAATCGCCCACGAGCGCCTGGAGCGGCTGCCGCCCTTCAAGCGCCAAGGCCGGGTGGACATCTTCCTCGGCTCGCTGGTCTATCGCGACTCGCGCCTGCGCGGCTACGATGTCGCTGCGCTGGTGGAAGTCATCGAACACCTCGATACCGACCGCCTCGATTCGCTGGAGGAAGTCGTCTTCGCCGATGCCGCTCCGCAGCGCGTGATCGTCACCACGCCGAACCGCGAATACAACGTGCTCTTCGAGGGCATGAAACCCGGCAGCTTGCGCCACGCCGACCATCGCTTCGAGTGGACGCGCTCGGAGTTCCAGGCATGGGCTGAGCGCGTTGCCACGCAGCACGGCTATGCCGTCGAATTCGAAGCCCTCGGCGAGGAGCACACCGAGCACGGTCCGCCGAGCCAGATGGCAATCTTCAACCGCAACGCCTGAACGATGACCATCCGCCTTCCAGAGCTGTCGCTGGTGCTTCTTATCGGTCCCTCGGGATCGGGGAAGTCCACCTTCGCGCGCCGGCATTTCAAGCCGACCGAGGTGGTCTCCTCCGATGCCTGCCGCGGCATGGTCTCGGATGACGAGAACGACCAGACGGTCAGCGCCCAGGCCTTCGCGCTGCTGCACCACCTCGTGCGCCAGCGGCTCGAGTTGGGACGTCTAACAGTCATCGATGCCACGAACGTGGACGCGTCGTCCCGCGCGCAGTTGATCGCGATTGCGCGCGAGTATCACTTCCTGCCCGCCGCCATCGTCTTCCGCATTCCCGAGAGCGTCTGCCACGAACGCAACGCCCTGCGGCCCGACCGCAGCTTCGGGCCGAATGTGGTGAAGCGCCAGCTCTCCCAGCTCCGCCAAGGCCTGCGCGGTCTCAAGAGCCAAGGCTTCCGGCACATCCACTACCTGAACTCTCCCGAGGAGGTCGACGCGATCACCGGCATCGAGCGCGAGCCGCTCTGGAACAACCGCAAGCACGACCACGGTCCCTTCGACATCGTCGGCGACGTGCACGGCTGCTACCCGGAGCTGCTGCTTCTCCTCGACAAGCTCGGCTACGGCGTCACCGATCACGTTGTGTCCCATCCGGAAGGCCGGCGTCTCGTCTTCGTCGGCGACCTCGTCGACCGTGGCCCGGATTCGCCGAATGTCCTGCGCCTCGCGATGGCCTCCGTGAAAGCCGGCAGCGCGATCTGCGTGCCGGGAAATCACGACACGAAATTCCTGCGTCACCTGAATGGCAAGAAGGTGCAGCCCACCCACGGCCTCGCGGAAACCATCGCCCAGCTCGAAGCCGATCCCATCGATCCGCGCGATCTCACCGCCTTCCTCGATGCGCTCGTCAGCCACTTCGTCTTCGACGATGGCAAGCTCGTCGTCGCCCACGCCGGCCTCAAGGAAGAGATGCAGGGTCGCGGCTCCGGCAAGGTCCGCGAATTCTGCCTTTACGGCGAGACCACCGGCGAGCGCGATGAATACGGCCTGCCCGAGCGCCTTGACTGGGCCCGCGAATATCGCGGCAGGGCCTTGGTCGTCTACGGCCACACACCCTTTGCCGCGCCGCGCTGGCTGAATCACACGGTGAATATCGACACCGGCTGCTGCTTCGGCGGCGCTCTAACAGCCCTGCGCTATCCCGAACTCGAAACCGTCAGCGTCCCGGCCCTCGCCACCTACGCCGAGTCCGCCCGCCCGCTGTTGCCGGAGACCGGACCGGATGCCCAGCTCGCGCACGACCGCCTGCTCGATCTCGACGACCTTCGCGGCAAGCGCTTCATCGATACCGCGCTGCGCCCCGCCATCACGGTGCGGGAGGAGAACGTGCTCGCCGCACTGGAGGTGATGAGCCACTTCTCCGCCGATCCTCGCTGGCTCGTCTACCTGCCGCCCACCATGTCGCCCTGCGGCACCAGCAAGATGGACGGCTGGCTGGAGCGTCCGGAAGAAGCCTTCGCCTACTACGCGCAGGCCGGCGTGGACGCGGTGGTCTGCGAGGAGAAGCACATGGGCTCCCGTGCCGTCGCCGTGGTCTGCCGCGATCCGGAGCTGGCCATCACCCGTTTCGGCCTGAAGAATAAGCGCCGCGGCGTGATCTACACCCGCACCGGCCGGCCCTTCTTCAATGACCTCTCGCTGGAGCAAGCCCTGCTCGACCGCCTCTCCACAGCGCTTGAACAAGCAGGCATCTGGGACGAACTCGCGACCGATTGGCTCTGCCTCGATTGCGAGCTCATGCCATGGTCGGCGAAGGCGATGGACCTGGTGCAATCCCAGTATGCGTCCGTCGGTGCCGCCGCCTTCGCGCATTCGGCAGCCGCCGGACAAGCCTTCCAAAGCTTCGGAGAAAATCCCCTGTTAGAGCCCGAGGCGCGCGCCATGCTCGAATCGATGGCCGCACGGAACACCTCCCGCATGGAGATGCTCACCCGCTACCGCGCGGCCTACCAGCACTACTGCTGGGACGTGGCCGGTCTCGAAGGTCTCAAGCTCGCACCCTTCCACTTCCTCGCAGGGGAGGGGAGCGTCTTCACCGATCGCGACCACCTCTGGCACATGGCTCTGGCCGAGCGCCTGCAAGCCGCCGATCCCGGTCTCTTCCCCGCCACCCGCTGGCGTGAGGTTTCCCTGAAGGATGAAGCCGCCGTCGCCGGTGCGATTGCGTGGTGGGAAGAACTCACGTCGAAAGGTGGCGAAGGCATGGTCGTGAAGCCCCGCGACTTCATCTCCAAGGGCAAGCGCGGCCTGGTCCAGCCCGCCGTGAAATGCCGCGGCCGCGAATACCTGCGCATCATCTACGGCCCGGAGTATGACCACCCCGATCATCTCGTGCGCCTGAAAGACCGGGGCCTCGGCCACAAGCGGTCGATGGCGGAACGGGAGTTCGCCTTGGGCATCGAAGGCCTCGCCCGCTTCGTTGCCCGACGTCCGCTGCGGGAAGTCCACGAGTGCGTCCTCGCCGTGCTGGCCATGGAGAGCGAGCCGGTGGACCCGCGCCTGTGATGAACCCGGGAGCGTGGACTTTAGTCCGCCCCATCAGCCCGGGGATCTCTTCTGCGCAGACTTGGCAACCCATGGGCTGCTTCAGTTTTCCACACCTCCAGCCTGACGATTGGGGCGGACTAAAGTCCAATGCCTTAAAGGATTCGATTGCCGCAGGGCGGCAATCCTTGGAGTGCTGCGACATGTCGCAGCTTTCGGGAGATGATCCCCGGCCCCGATGGCATCCCCGGAGCCGACATGTCGGCTCCGCAAGGGCGTGTCCGGTACGGCCCTTCCCCGTGCCATCGATCCTCCTTGGAGTCTTCGTCGACCTCGCGAAGCCTTTCCGGAAAAGCAGCACACGCCACCGCTGGCGCGCCAACCGGAAACGCCTGGGCACAGCCGACATGTCGGCTGCGGGGACGGTCGGGAGATTTTCCGTGGATCGATCCAAAGCGGCGACATGTCGCCGCACTCAAAAGGAGACCCGCCTACGGCGAATCCTTAAAGGCATTGGACTGAAGTCCGCGCTCCCGGAGCGGAGCTGCGGATCGTCTTGGCGATTTTCCGCTTCACCACCGCGCGATCTTAAAGTCATCTCCTAGCCATGACTGTCTCCCGTCCTGCAAATCCGCTCGCCATGGCGGCGTTCGCCTTTGCCATCCTCATGGCAAGCGCCTGCAAGAAGCCCGCAACCTCATCCTCCGCAGCCGGCACGGGAACTCCTGCACTCGCGACCGCGCGCGCGGGCTTCGCCACTCAGCTGATCAAGCAGGAGTCGGAAGACGAACCGGCACCGGCTCCACCAAAGGGAGTCTTCGACCGGATCACCTACAACTCGCCCGCTGGCAAGCTGGCCGCCTATCTCAGCCCCGATCCCGCCGACGGAAAGAAACACCCGCTCGTGATCTGGCTCGTCGGCGGCTTCAGCAACAGCATCTCGGAGATCGCTTGGGAGGAAGGCATGCCGGTTAAAAACGACCAGTCCGCTTCCGCCTATCGCAAGGCCGGCCTGGCGATGATGTATCCGTCGCTGCGTGGCGGGAATGACAATCCGGGCGTCAAGGAGGGCCTCTATGGCGAGGTCGATGACGTGCTGGCCGCCGCCGCTCACGCCGCCACCTTGCCATGGGTCGATCCCGCGCGGATCTACCTCGGCGGGCACAGCACCGGCGGCACGCTGGCCCTGCTCACTGCTGCTGCCGCGCCCGAGAGTCGCTTCCGCGCCGTCATCGCCTTCGGCCCCATCGATGAGGTCGCCGGCTACGGCCAGAAAAATCTCCCCTTCGACGTGACGGACGCCAAGGAGGGCCGCCTGCGTGCGCCGGTGGAGTTCCTCGACGGCATCTCCTGCGCGGCAGTCGCCATGGAAGGCGCAGATGGCAATAGCGACTCGCTCGCAGTGATGCAGAAGCGCAACCGCAATCCGAAGCTCAACTTCATCATCGTCGCCGGGCAGGATCACTTCTCGGTGCTTGCGCCGACCAATGCCCTGCTCGCCGCCAAGATCCTCACCGACAAGGGCCCCACCTGTACCCTTCGCGTCACCGCAGCGGAGATTCAGGCCGCCTGCACGAAGGCCCGCTGAGCAGCCTAGGGGCGGGGGATTTCACCGTTGATTCACGCGGGCTGCACACGCATCCGCTCTCCGGCGGTTTTCTTTTGGCACCGATGCTCCGCCGCCTCCGCCAGTTGACCGCCCTCTTGATCCTGCTGCCGACCTTGGCCTTCGTCGTTTACCCCTTCGTGGAGACGACATGGATCCTGGTCGCCGACCGCGGGCTGCGGACTGCCGAGCCCTCGCGCTACGCCTTCAACCTGCACGCCGCCCTGTCCGCGGAGCTTCCCGGCTACGTCGACCGCCGGATCAACTCCGGCGTCGCGGAGACCCTCGGCGTCAGCCAGATCACCGCTACCGAATCGCCGGTTTACGGGGCCTTCTTCTATCTGCTGGCCACCGACAACTTGCAGCAGTTGTGGGAAAAAGATCCCACGCTCGCTGCCCGCCCGCCCCGGGAAACCGGTGCCGCGGCCATCGATGCCTGCGCGCGCATCCTCGTCGATCCCGGCCACGCGCACTGGGTCCGCACCTATTGGGGCGATGACTACCTCACCGAGCCGAATTGCTTCTTCCGCTACCTGTTGGTCGGCGGGCTGGCCGCGCATCATCGTTTGACCGGCAAGTCCGATCATCTGCCGCTGCTGCACCAGATCGTCGGCGACCTCGCGGCGGACATCGATGCCTCGCCCCACGGCTTGATCGATGACTACCCGAACCAGTGCTTCCCCTGCGATGTGGTCGCGGCCATCGCCATGATCCGGCGTGCCGATCCCGCGCGGGAAGAATGGGCGCGCAAGGCCTTCCATCGCCTGATGGCGAATTTCAATGGCGACCTTCCGCCCTACATGGCCCTTGCCATGACCGGGGAGGCCTCCGCCCCCACCCGCGGCTGCACCAATGGCTTCTTCTTCTCCTTCGCCAAAACCCTCGACCCCGAAATGGCGGACAAGCTCTACGAGCAATGGGTCGATGGCTTCTGGCAGGAAGGAAGCTTCGCCGCCGGCTGGCGCGAGTTCGCGAAGGACTCCGGGAAAAACGGCACTTACTTCGATCCTGATTCCGGCCCCGTCCTCTGGGGCTACGGCACCGGCGCCACCGGACTCGGCATCGGCCTCGTGCGGCTCCATGGCGATCACCACCGCGCCGGCATCCTCGGCGCGGAAATGATCGCGGGCAGTTTCCCCATGCCCGATGGCACCCTGCTGCTGCCGCGCCTCGTCTCGGACTGGAAGCACGCCCCGCACTTCGCGGAGACCGTCATCCTCCACCAGCTTTCCCTCAGCGGCGGCGGGACTGCTCTAACAAAGGCACCGCTCACCTGGGCCGTCTGGCTGATCCTCGGCGTGGAATTCCTGTTCGCCGTGCTCCTGCTGCGGATGTGCAAGTGGCTCGCCTGGCCGAAGCGGAAGAAATAGGGACCGCGGATTTTCCCATTCCCGAAGCCCCCCCGCCTGCTCATCCTCCGGCCATGGATTTCCTGGCGAACGCGCGGCAAGTGATCGAGATCGAAACCGGGGCCCTGCAGCGCATGGCCAGCCGCCTCGATGAATCCTTCATCCGCGCCATCGACCTCCTCCACGAAACCCTCGACCGCCGCGGCAAGATCATCGTCGTCGGCATCGGCAAGTCCGGGAACATCGGCCACAAGATCGCCGCCACCTTCAATTCGACCGGCTCCACCGCCGTCGTCCTCAATTCCCAGAACGCCCTGCATGGCGACCTCGGCATCGTCTCGGATGGCGATGCGGTGCTGCTGCTCTCCTACTCCGGCGAAACCGGCGAGCTGCTCGATGTCCTGCCGCACATCAAGCGCTTCGATGTTACCCTCATCGCGCTCACCGGCAATCCGAAGTCCACCCTCGCCGAGCACAGCGACGTGGTGCTCGATACCTCGGTCGACCGCGAGGCCTGCCCGCTCAAGCTCGCCCCCACTTCCTCCTCCACCGCCATGCTGGTGATGGGCGATGCCCTCGCGATGGTCCTGCTGGAAGCCCGCGGCTTCACCGAGGAACAATTCGCCCGCTTCCATCCCGGCGGGGCACTCGGCCGGGCCCTGCTCACCCGCGTCTCGGACATCATGCGCGCCGGTGAGCAGCTCGCCTCGGTCCCGAATGGCGCGAGCGTCCGCGAGGCCCTTGTCGCGATGTCCTCGGCCCGCGCCGGGGCTTGCGTCGTCGTCGAGCCGGATGGCAAGCTGGCCGGAATCTTCACCCACGGCGACTTCGCCCGCTGCTACCAGCGCGATCCCCACGTCGGCGATCAGCCGGTGGCCGTTTTCATGACCCGCAAGCCGGTCAGCGTCGATGCCTCCTCCCTCGCCGTCGAGGCTCTCCAGACCATCGGTTCCCACCGGATTGACGATGTCGTGGTACTGGATAGCGAGGGCCGGGCGGTCGGATTGGTCGATACCCAGGACTTGGCGCGGCTCAAAATTGTCTGAATTACAATCCGGCTTGATTCATTAACAAAAGCTAAGTAATCAAGGCCCCGCGCATGGCGAGGCCCCCCAAGAAACAGATTCGGCTTGGCTCCACGACCGGGAATCGTGCCCGCCGTCGCCAGAGCCTGTCGGAGGCCCTGAGCCGCGCAAATGCCCGCACCCACGAGCGGATCAACCGCCGTCTGAACCAGCGCGAACTGAAAAACATCCGCGCCTCGTTCTCGGCCACCGCCGGCTACATCGATCCACCCGCCAGCGTCTTCACGCGGCTCTGGCGCTGGACCTTCGGGCTGCTGCTCCTGCCGTTGTGCTGGATCACCTCCTGGACCTTCTTCACGCAATTCTCCGAGGCCACGATCGATCACGAGTTCTGGAAAATGCCAGCCTTCTGGTATTTCGCCACCGGCGTCCTGCTGATGACCGGCTGGTTCTTCTCCGGCCTCCTGCGCCCCGCCTTCCTCTATCTCTACGTGCTCGGTCACGAGCTCACCCACATCCTCTTCATCTGGGCCTTCCGCGGCCGGGTGAGCGATTGGGGCGTGAGCCTGGACGGCGGTTACGTCACCACCGACAAGACCAACATCGCGATCGCCCTTTCTCCCTACTTCGTGCCGCTGTGGGCGGTCGTTGGAGTGCTCGCCCATGCCCTGATCGGCCTCGCCTTCGAGACCACGCCGACATCGGAAAAAATCCTCTTCGGCTTCGTCGGTTTCTTCTGGGCCTTCCACTTGCTGTGGACCCTGTGGATGATCCCGCGCGATCAACCCGACCTGCGCGAGAACGGCACCTTCCTCTCGCTCGTCATCATCTATCTGGCCAACCAGCTCGTCCTGGCCGCACTGCTCTGCGCCACCGTCCAGCCCCTCGGCTTCGCCGAATTCGGCCAGCAGTGGATGGCCAATGCCGCGCGCTCGCTGGAAGCCGTGATGAAGATGTCCCGGGAAGTGAAGGCGTATTTATAACACCTCAGTCCACTACCGGCGGACGGCTCTACCGCTGGGGGCGCGGAGCCAGTTGTGTTCGGCACGGGCGATGCTTTGCTCGATCACAAGGGGGCAGGCCGGGCTTCGGGCGCGAATCGCGCGATACCTGGCCCGTCTCAAGGGACGTTCCGCATGGTGCTGCCGGTACACGGCTGCGCGCCGCGCCGGTCATGGCGCGTGATTTCTCCTGCGAGGGCCTAGCTGCTTTTTTTCAGACCGAGGGCTTGCTGCAGTTCGTCGTCTTCGATCCAGCCCGTTTGCCACAGGCGGATGGCTTCCATGTGCCGTTTGCCGGGAAGTTTGCCGTTGCGGCCCGCCAGCAGCAGCGCCGCGACCAGGGCCATGTAAACCTGCACCGCCACCCCGTTGGGGCTTTCCGCCAGCCAGTGCCGGCACGGCAGCGTGCATTTGAGCCAGCGGAAAAACATCTCGATGCTCCAGCGCCGCCGGTAGATTTCGCACAGGTCGCCCGCGCTCAATGTGTCGGCCGGCAAGCTGGCGAGGATCATCAGCGGCTCGCCCGAGCCCGGGATAATCATCCGCACCACCCGCCAGTTGCGGTCGATGGGTTTTTCATCTCCCAAGGCCACGCGCACGTGGTGGGTGATGCCCGCGGCACGTTCCGCCTTGGTCAGCGGCAGGGTCTCGAGCTCCTTGAAGACCGCGCGCTCCGGCAGCCGCACGATGAAGTCCGAGCCGACTTCCACGATGCGTTCCAGCAGGCCGTAGTTGCCGGAGTAGTTGCGGTCGCCGACATAGACGATGCCGGCTTCGATGAGCTCGTGGCGCAAGGTCCGCTGCTCGCATTCGATGGCGGGTGTGAGTTCGGCCCCGCCGCAGCCCCCGCCGAAGATCCGCCAGCGCAGGTGGAGCCGCACCCCGTGGTGACGGTTGCGGCCTTGCTCGCGCCAGAAGGCCCAGCCCATGCGCGGGATGACTTCCCGGATCGTGCTGTCGATGGCTTCGAGCTCGCGTTGCCCGAGCTTGCCGCGCAGTTCCTTGGGCAGCGCGTCCTTGTTGCGCTCCAGCAGCTCGCGCAGGACCCCGCGCAGCAGGTTGGCATCGAAGACCGACTGGGCTTCCGAGAACGAGGCGAGGCTCACGGGACCCAGGCCGGTGCCTTGTTCAAAGCGCCGGAACTTCGAGACGGCGCACAAGCCGCGCATCGAATCGATGACCGGGTTGAGCAGGGTGAAGAGCATCATCACGAAGTAGCCCTGCGCGTCGAAGCCCCGGCGGGGATCGGACTCGCGGACGGACTTCACGCGCCTTTGGTCGAAAGGCTCGAAGAGTTCGCAAAAGCGCTCGAGCAGCTTGAAGCCGCTGAGCGTGTCTTCACGGGGAACCGGTTTCCTGCGTGCCACCGGACGGGTTATGCCAGACCCGGGCCCGGAGTACAAGTGACACGAATGTCACATTCGCGGGCAGCATCAGCCGTGCCGAACACAACTGGCGCGGAGCCTCCGGCCCGCAGAATGGTCCAAGCGATTACGGGAGTGGGAAAGGCATGCAGCAAAGCTACGGCGGTATCCATACGCCGCGTGAATTACCCGCTACAAGGGCTACTTCTGCGGGCCGGTGGCTCCGCGCTCCCAGTGGTAGAGCCGTCCGTATAGCACAATCCACATCCCCTCAAACCCCAACCATCTCCCCCGCCTCCGCATGCGCCCGCCGCACCTCTTCCCCGATCGCCTGGATGCCCCTCCGCACCACCCCCTCATCCATCGTGAAGGTCATCCGCAGGCACTCATGCCGGTGACGCCATGACTCGTCATCGTGGCCGAAGAAGAAGTAGTGCCCGGAGATGATCAGCACGCCGCGCTTCTTCAGCCGCTCATACAGTTCCCGCGAAGTAATCGGCAGTCCCGGAAACCATAGCCACAAGAACAAGGCTCCCTCGCTACGGTGCACGTAGTAGTCGAAGTCTTCTCCAAAACTCTCCGCCACGAAACCCTGCGCCTGCCGCGACTTCTCGACATAGAAAGGCTTCACCGTCTCGTCGGCAATCTTGAGAATCTCCCCGCTCTCGATCAACGGCAGCGCGATCGTCTGCCCGATGTTCGGGTTCGCCAGCCCCACCACCGCACTCATCGAAGCCATCGCCGCGGCGATCTTCGGATGCGCGATCACGATTCCCGTCCGCGTCCCCGGCAGGCCGATCTTCGACAGGCTCAGGGTTAGGATGATGTGCTCGTCCCACACCGGCTTCGCATCCGTGAAGATGATATTCGGGAAGGGCGCGCCGTAGGCATTGTCGATGATCAGCGGAATGCCATGCTTCTTCGCCAATGTGGAAAGCCGCGCAATCTCTTCATCCGTCAGCACGTTGCCGGTGGGATTCGTCGGCCGCGAAACACAGATCGCGGCGATGTCGTCCGTCACTTCCAGCGCGTCGAAATCCACACGGTATTTGAACTCGTGCGGGCCGGTCTTCTCAATCTTCGGCGGCACGGCGCGGAACAGGTCACCGCAGGAGCCTTGGTTCGCATAGCCGATGTATTCCGGCACCAGCGGCAGCAGGATCTTCTTGCTTCGCCCGTCCGGCATCTCGCCGGCCAGCAGGTTGAAGAGAAAGAAAAACGCCGTCTGCCCGCCCGAGGTGATCGCCACATTCTCCGGCCCCAGCGCCCAGCCGAACTCCGTCTTGAACAGGTTCGCCAGCGCCGCGATGAAGCGTGGGTTGCCGCGCGGCGGATCGTAGTTCGCCAGCATCTTCTCCATCACCCCCGGCTCCGCCAGGATCTCTTCCATGCGCCGCCGCCAGATCGCATTCACCGCCGGGATGTGCGCCGGTTGGCCGCCGCCGAGCATGCAGATGTCCGGCCCGCCGGAAGCCAGGGCGTTACCCAGGTCTTCCATCAGTTCCTCGATGCCGCTGCCGCCGGCAAGCTGCCGGCCGATGTTGGAGAATTCGTGATTCATGACGCGGGTGCCGTTGACCGCCGGACCCCTGACCCTATAGTGGCCGCCCTTTCAAGAACAACCTCTCAAATTCATGGCCCTCCAACTCGGCGACAAAGCACCGGATTTCACCCTCGTTACCAAAACCGCCGAAGGCCCGCAGCTCGTGAAGCTGGCCGACTTGATCGGCAAGTCGAACATCGTCCTGCTCTTCTTCCCGATGGCCTTCACCAGCGTCTGCACCCAGGAGATGTGCGACATTTCCAATGGCATCGGTGACTACGAATCGCTCGACGCAAAGGTCTTCGGCATCTCCGGCGACAACCCCTTCGCGCAGGAAGCATGGGCCCGGACGTCCGGCATCACCCTGCCCCTGCTCAGCGACTACGAGCACGCGGTGGCCAAGGCCTACGGCGTCGCCTACGAGCAGTTCCTGCCCGAGGCGAACCTGATCATGGGCGGCGTCTCCAAGCGCTCCGCCTTCGTCATCGATAAGGCAGGCATCGTCCGCTACCTCGACGTGAAGGATCACCCGAAGGACCTGCCCGACTTCGAAGCGGTCAAGACGACCCTCCAAGGCCTCGCCTGATATTCTTGCTATTCTACCAAACGGAAAGGCCGCGGGAATCTCCGCGGCCTTTTCGTTGAGAGTGGAAGCGCTTACTGCCCCGGCTCCGCCTCATTGCCCGGAGGCAGCGGCGTCGGCTCCACGGGCACCGGCGGCGCGGCCGGGTTCTCCAGTTCCGGCACCGGCGGAACCGCGGGAACATCCGGCATGATTGGCGCGGTCGCATTCGGATCGATCACCGGCGGAATCGTCGGGACGTTCGGATCGATCACCGGCGGCACTCCGCCCGGCGGTGGCGGATAGACCTGAAATTCACTGCCCGAACCCACCATCGGCACCGCGCTCGCCTGTCCGTCGGTGACTTGCACCGATAGCACGAAGCCGACTTCGCCGCTGTTGAGCTCGCCCTTCACGTAGTTACCGTCGTCGGAGATCACCTTCATTTCGGTGTTTCCGGCGAGCTGCTTCTCAGCCTCCACGTCGCCCTTCGGCCGTTTGCTGAAGAAAGCGACGTTGTCCATGCTGGTGCGGACAAAGCTGCCGGGCTTGTAGCCGGTGCGCTTGGTCACCGCGGACCGTCCGGCTCCGGGAGGGAGCAGCGGGTCGAAGTCGCTACTGGTCGTCACCTCCCCGGTTTCGCAGGAAGCTAGGACGAAAGCACAGGAACCGAGGAGAAGGAGAGGCCACTTCATGAAAGTGCAATCAAAGTGCCACGGCCTGCCACAGGGGTCAACGGGATATCAGGCGGGATTCCACGTGTTCCCTCAAGGCTTCCCGCCAATCCCGCGGTGGTTTTCCCAGCAGTGCTGCCAAGCGTCCCGTATCCATCGCAGTATGCCGGGGCCGGACCGCCCGGAAAGCTGCCATCTCATTCATCAGCAGTGCCTTGGGTTCCGGAATCTCGATCCCGTGCTGTTCTTTCAGGCAAGCTGCGATCTCCACCGCCATGCCGTGCCAGCTTGTCCCCGGCCCGCCGTTGCAAGCGTGGAAGATTCCCGCAGGGCAGCTCGCCCCGATCAGGCCTGCCGTCCACCCCGCCAGATCCGTGGTGTAGGCGGGCAGGGAGAATTTGTCCGCCACCGCCGCCACCTCGAGCCCGGCCAAGGCCCGGTCCAGCACCGTATCCGGGAAGGCCGGCTTCTCTGGCCCGAAGACCCAGGACACCCGCATCACCGTCCCGCCCGCCTCGATCACCGCCCTTTCTCCCCGCTCCTTGGTCTTTCCATAGACCGAGAGGGGATTCGTCGGATCATCCTCACGTCTCAGGCCGGGCTGAAGACCGTCGAACACGTAATCCGTGCTGAAATGCAGCATCCGCTTGCCCCGCTGCCGGCAAATCTCCGCCATCGCCGCCGGTGCCGCCGCATTGACCCGCTCCGCCAACTCCGGATCATCCTCGCAGTGTTCCAGACCAGTCAGCCCGGCCGGATTTAACAGTACATCGAAATCCCAGTCCGCCAGCATCCCGGGAGCCGCCGGGTCCGCCAGATCGAAAACCGCGCGCGGCAGCTCGATCACCTCGTGGGCTGTCGCCAGCTCAGTCGCCAGCGCCCGTCCCACCCGTCCCGTCGTCCCGGTGATTGCCAGCCGCATGGGGAATCAGACGGCCCGCAGATCGCCCAAATCGTCGTCGGCATACCCGGCACCGACCCCGGCGTCCCGGATCTTGCGCAGGCGGCGCCGCGCCCCGAATTTGCTCTCCGGGCCGTTCACCAGACCGATCGCGAACCCGACCGTCAGCGGCAGCAGCGTGGCAATCCCCAGCGCCGCGACTCCCAGCGCCGCGCCCCGGCGGGCTTGCGGGCTCATCAGATCGCCCAAGATCAGGCCGGCCGCCGCGCCGAGCAGGGCGGGAGCCGCCAATGCCGTCGCTTCGGTCCAAGTCCGTTCTCCGTCGTCGTCGGGGTTCATGCGCGCAATCTAACTTCCCGCAGCCCGGCACACAATCCCGGAAACGCGTGGGGGCACCCCCCTCCGCTTTCACGGTATTGCTGACTTTGAAATCGGCGTTTAACCCTTTCCCCGCCCCGACAAGGCATTAGATTCCCCCCAAGCAATGTCATCTTCCGCACCCATCTACGCCCTGATCCTTGCCGGAGGGTCCGGCACCCGTTTCTGGCCCCTCAGCCGGAACGCGAAGCCCAAGCAGCTCCTCAATCTCTTCGGCGATGTCACCCTCCTCGAGCAGACCATCCAGCGCCTCGAAGGCCTGGTCCCCTTGGAGAACATCCTTATCCTCACCAATGCCCAGCAGGAAGCCGCCGTCCGCGAAATCGCCCCGCAACTCCCGCCGGAAAACATTTTCGCCGAGCCCGCCAAGCGCGACACCGCCCCGGCCGTCGCCCTCGGCATCGGCCTCGTCGCCGCCCGTTCCCCGGACGCGGTGATGATCGTGCTGCCTGCCGACCAGCTCATCAAGGACACCGCGGCCTTCCACTCGGTCATGCGGGATGCCATCGCCACCGCCGAAAAATCGGACGGCTTGGTCACCATCGGCATCAAGCCCACCTGGCCCTGCCCCTCCTACGGCTACATCGAGCGCGGCCCGCGCGCCTCCATCCCCGGCCTCGAGTGCGAGCAGATGCCCGCGGAGGTTAAGCGCTTCCGCGAAAAGCCCAGCACCGAGCTCGCCGAGCAATTCCTCGCCGAAGGCGGCTTCTGCTGGAATGCCGGCATGTTCGTCTGGACGATCCACAATGTCATCCGCGAGCTCAGCACCCACCAACCTGAGCTGGCCTCCTTCATCTCGGAACTCCGTCGCTCCACGGATGTCGCCGCCACCGTCGCCGCCCAGTTCCCCAAGCTCTCTCCGATCTCCATCGACTACGGCCTGATGGAGAAGGCCCGCCGCGTCCTCAATATCGAAGCCACCTTCGACTGGGACGATGTCGGCTCCTGGCTCTCCGTCGCCACCTACCTCGACGACGCTGGCAGCGACAACCGCGTGAACACCCCGATCTCCGAGATCGATTCGGAGAACAACATCGTCTTCAACGCCCGCAAGGGCTCTCACATCGCCCTCCTCGGCGTCGATGACTTGATCATCGTCCAAACCGAAGACGCCCTCCTCATCGCCAACCGCCACCAGGCCGACGCCATCAAGAAGCTCGCAGGCAAGCTGCCGCCGGGGCTGCTGTGAGCGTGGGGGGTGAGGCACCTTGCCGGAAGCGATCGGTCCGGTTCTTAGCGCCGGCGGTGCGTTGGAGCTTAGCCGGTGGTGAAACCACCGGTTGCGGGCACAGGATCACCCCGTCCCGGAGGGCCGGCGGAAGTGCGGGTATCACGCGAGGGCATGACCGGCATCCATTCAGGTGGCGTGAAGCTTAATTCGTGATCCGGCGTCCGCGGTAGCAGCTCAGCACTTCACCGTCTTCCGCTTCTTCCCCGGAGTCCCCCGCGCCTGCATCTTCCGGATGTAATCCGCGGCCCCCGGAACCTCGCAGCTATTGTTCCCCATATCGACGCTGACCGGTCCGATCTCCTCCGCGGTCCGGATCGCCAACTCGGTCAATAAGGCAACGTAACCGCCCAGGCTGATCACAAACCCGTTCATCGCATAACGCGCCGCATCCGGTGCCTGGTGAATCTCCTTCTTCACCCGCTGCAGGAGCTTCTTCAACTCCGCAGCATCGAGCTCCGAATCATCCTTCAAGGCCATCAGGCAACTCAAGGTCGACCACCCGGCCGTGGCAATCAGCGGCTTCTTCGAATCGATCCACTTCAGCGCCATCTCATGGCCGTGCAGGCCCTGCGCCGCCACGGCGGCAACGGTGCTTCCCGGAAGACTGCCGCCATAGGCCCCGTCCACCCACCGCTGCAGATCTTCCTGGGTCATCCGCGCGTCGTCCGCGATCAGCCCGGCCAGGTACATCGCGTCGTAGTTCCCGCTCGCGTAGAGATCGAGCGCCAGTTGGTAATCCTTCTTGATGCGCTTCACGATCGGCTTCATGTCGCCGATCTTCACGCCGAAGCAGGGCTCCATCACCCCGTGGTTCTTCATCAGCAAGCGCTTCACGCTCTCGCTGCCGAGCGTTTCCAATTCCTTGAGGACATCTTTGGCATTCATGGGTTCTCTTCCGATTTGGTACTCTACCTGTTTGCCCCACTTCCCCCGAAATGAGGAGCGGAATTCTTCGGCGCTCGCCGGACCTTCCCGCAGCGCTACGAGGTCGACTACGTCCGCATCTATCAGAAGCCATAACGAACAATCCCTAACAGCCCGCCCCCAAGGGCACGTAGTCCCCGCCTTCAGGCAAACTTCACCGGTAGGTGTCTTCCGCGGCACCGCCGCCGTGGACTGCGTGCAGCCTGCTGCCGCTGTCCCGATGCAGCCTGCTGCGAGGGGCGCTGCAACGGGAGCCCGAGCAATCCCGGACCGCGGGCTCTGCCCATTACACGTGTTCACCCCATCGCCTCCGCCCCATGCCTGCCCCCTGGGACCGCGGAGGCTCCGCCCCGCAGAAGCCACCCCGGCAGCTCTCCCCATCGCGCGATGGTAATGGAAAGCGCCGTCGCCCGGCTGCCTTCCTTTCCGTGCCCAAAGCAACGAGGAACCATCCGGCGGGCCGGGGGGCTCCGCGCTCCCAGGGGAAGAGCCGTCCGTGAAGCATCACGAAGATGTGGGTACCGGGCAGAGCGGCCTGCCGCAGTCCACGGCCATCGCGCGGCTTCCATTCAAAGACCTGCCGGTGAATCCGAAAGACATCGGTCTTCAGGCGGACTCACCGGTAAGGTCATCAGTAGGTCCCCTCGCCCCGGGCCTTCCCAACCCATTCCTTCGCCTCCTCCGGCGCGATCACCGCCAGCGCCGCCACATAAGCCGCACAGGCCTCCTCCCTCGCCACCCCCGCGGGCAAGCCCTCGATCCACCTCGTCGCCCCCGCGCGATCCTGCCGCGCCCACAAGCTCACCAGCGGCTCCACCGCCGCCTTCAACAGTTGCTCGTCCGCAAACGACGCCACCCACTCCGCCGCCGCCGGCGCATCCCGCTGCGTCCACCGCTGCACCGTCGCCGCCACCGCCGCATCCATGGCACCGGGGGAAACCTTCCCCTCCGAAAGCCACTCCGCCACCCTCACCGGATCGACCTCCGCCAGCGCCGGAAATACCGTCCGCTCGATCACCCCGCGCACCGCCTCATCCTCACCCCCGCGTGCCAACCACGCGAAAGCCGCATCGGCATCCACCGACGCCCATTGCGCCGCGGCGAAGCCCAGCGACTCACCGCGCAGCTTCGGATCCGCAATCTCCTCCGCCCGCTTGACCGCCCGCGCCGGCTCTCTAACAGCCGTCTCCACCACGATCACCGACAAGACCTGATCCCTCGCAACTCCGTCCCGCTCCATCGCCCACGCGACCGCCGCCTCGGGATCTTCATTCACCCGCGCGACAATCTCCGCCGTCTCCGGCAGGGCAGTCTCCAATACAAAAGCCCGCTCGGAATCCCGCCCGCTTTTCGCCGGGCGGGATTCCGCGGGTTCTTGGCCGTGTTCAGATCCGGCCAGCCAGACCCCGGCGGCAATTGCCGTCACCAGAACCGGAATGATGATCGCGGATTTCATGGCGGATGGGTTGCCGTCGGGGCGGGGGGGATTTCAGGGAGTGACCGTCACGTTATCGAAGACCGCCGTGCAGTCCGTCGCGTTGTTGTGCGAAGTCACGGCCAGCCCGATCTGGATGTTCGCCGCCATCGTGATCGACTCGCTGCCGAGCGCCGTCCACGAGGTCCCGTCGGTTGAGTGCGAGGTCGTCAGCGTGTTCCCGACCCGCGTGATCTTCAGCCAGCGCGGTGCCGTGATTCCGGTGGTCGTCGTACTTGTGCTCACACCACCGGTCGCCACCCTGCGTTGGAAGGAAACCCCGCTGCTTGGCGAGACCACGATCGAGGCATGCTTCGATCCCGCCGTCAGGCTCTCGCGGATCATCACCCCGGTCTTCGCCCAGGCATTCGTATTCTCCACCGAGGCCACGCGGAGGAAGATCTCGCCATCGCCGCTCAAGGGTTGCCAGACGTAGTGGAAGGCATCCGCCGTTCCCCAGATGTCCGCGCCCGAACCGTTCACCGTGTAGCTGCCCGCGCTGTGAGTCGCGCTGCCCGCCACACCCGTGCTGCCGATGTCCTGCTTCGTCCAGCCCGCAGGAAGGGCCAGCGGATCATGGATCGAGAGCAGCTCGCTACCGCTCAGCGCCCGCGAATACATCCGCACATCGTCGATCAAGCCCGTGAAGTACTTGTTCGAGTCCCGGTAGTCGTAGCCGACGGTGACGCCCAGCGCGCTCAGCGATTGCACCGTGCCGGTGGCCGTGGCCGCCTGCACGCCGTCGATGTAGATCGAGCCGCTGGTCCCGTTGCGCACCGCCGCGATGTAGTGCCACTGGCTGTCGTTCACCGTCGTCGTGGTCGTCAGGTCCACCTGGTAGCCACCGCTGCCGTAGATGAAGAAGTTCACGGTCCCCGCCGCATTCACGTTCAGCATGTACTCGCCGATGTAGCCGCTGCCGCCCGGCTCGCGCTGCTGGATGATCGTGCCCAGCGGCGCGCCCGGATTCACCTTCACCCACGCGCCGAGCGTGAAGTTCGTAGTGCCTGTTAGAGCGGCCGCGGTGCCTGCGGCCACGCCATCGTTGACTCCATCGAATTGCAGGGCATTGCCTTCCTTGCCGGTCGCCCAGCTCGCACCGCTGACCGCTCCGGTCCGCGCATAGCCGGAGCTATCTGCCGCCGTCGTGCCGGAGCTTTCATTCAGCCTCCACCACGATTTCAGGCCGCTGTAGATCGCCGCCGGTTGCGAGCCCGAGCTGTTCGGATTCGTGCCGAGCGCCGTCTCCAGCGCGTCCGGGAAGCCATCGCCATCCGTATCCGCCGGGGTCGAGCTGACCGTCACCGTGGCCGTGCTCGAATCGAGCGTCGAGCTGCCGTAAACCAGCTTCGCCTTCAGCGGATGGCTGCCGGCCGTCGAGGTGTTCAGCGTCGTCGTGTAGGGCGGCGCATAATCCTCCGCGAGCATCGTCGCTCCGTCGAAGAACTGCACCTTCGTCACGTTGTTGCCGTTGTCCGTCACCGTCGCGTTGATCGCGATCGTCGCCGGACTGGCATACACCGCCCCGTTGGCAGGAGAACTCAGCGAGACCGTCGGCGCCGATGGCGCGTAGTCGGCCAGCGTCACGCCCGGTGCTGCCGGTACCAGCACCGACCCCGGAATCACCGCGCGGGTGATCCCCGGTCCTTGCCAGGCCACCGCCACATGATCGCCGCCGCCGCCTTCATTCTGGATGGCCTCGATGTAGAGAGGCTTCCCGCCCGTTAGGAACATCGTCACGCTCTTCTGCGAGGTCTTCTCATCCCACGACTGGAAGCCGGTGTAGCCGGATACCGATGCGATCGCCGCCTTGGTCGAGGAAGCCGCACCACTGCCCAGCGACAGCGTCGAGCCGTCATCCGAAGCGATCCAAAACGTGTAGAGCCCCGAGCTCGGTGGCAGCACCCAGCCGCTCAAGCGCCGCACGTAATTCTCCGCCACACCCTGCGTGGAAGTGAACGACGTGAGGTAACCCGTATACCCGGGAGAGCCCGAGATCACCTGCCCCGTCCAGCGCTCCTCGCGCACGCCCAGGCTGCCGTTCGCATAGACGATCACCTGGCCGTAGCCCGATTGGCCCGCGCTATCGGTGGCGCGCACCGTGAGCTGATAGGCCGCCGGCGAACCCAGCGAACCGGGCGTCTGCACTGTCACTTGGCCGGAGCCATTGATCGCGAAGATCCCGCCGCCATTTCCCGCCGTGATCGTCCAGCTAGCAAGCGTGCGGGTCGGATCAAGCGTCGCCGTCGCCGTGCCCAGCACCGTCCCGCTGCTCATCGCGGAAGTCGCGGTGAAAAGCTTGCCCGCCACCGCCGGCGAATCCGGCGTGTCCGCCACATTCACCGTGAAGGTCCGCGCGATCGAGTGCCGCGTGCCGCTGAAGGGAATCGCATTCCCGTAAGCCGTCACCGTCAGCGAGTAAGTCGTCGAACGCTCGTAGTCCAGCGAGAAGACCCGCAGCTCTCCCGTCGCGGCATCGATGCTGAAGTCGCCGTTCATGTCGCCCGCGGTGATCGCATACGTGAAGCTCTCGCCGGGATCCACATCGCTCACGCTGAAGTCGTGGATCAGGCTGCCTTGCACGCTGTCCTCTGCCATCGCCACGCTGCCTGGATTGCTGATCGCGCTCGGTGCCGTGTTGTCGCTCCACACCGGATAGCCCTTGGCCGTCACCAGGTCCTTCACGGACTGCGTGATCTCCATAGCCCCTGCCCGCCACGCCCAGGCCGTAGCGCTGGAAGTAGGTATCGAGGTTCCGCCCGGTCGCATCGCAGAAGAGGATGTAGAAGCGGTTGCGTTTGAAGTTCGGATCGCTCGTGACCAGGTTCTTGATGTCCAGATCCGTGGAAGCGGTCGGATTCTGCAGGTAGTTCATCAGCCGTCCGAGCGCGGTCTTGTAGACTCCCCAGCCGAAGGAATCCGCCATGTTGAAGTAGAAGTCGTATCCCATCGGATTGCCGCAGGCCTCGGCCCAGGTCTGCTGGGCGGCGGGCAGGGCGGCGAAGGAAGCGCGGCTGCTGATCCGGTTGGAAGCATCGAAGGTGCTATGGCTCGCGTTGTCCCATGGCGTCCGCTTGTGGACCATCGTCGTGATCATCCCCGGCAGCAGGTTCACATCGACCTCCGCATGGGTGGCGATCACGAAGGCGCTGTCGAAGTCATCCTGATAGCCGTGGCCGAGCTCGTGGTAATTCCCCCACGAGTTCTCCAAGGCGCTGTTCAGGAAGGAATCCCCGCCCACGCCCCAGCCGGCCTCGACCGGATACCCGGCATACGCCGCGCCGTAGGCCACGTAGCGTGCGCTGGCAATCGCCTCGCCGCGCTTCCGCCACGCACTATAGCCGTAGTACTCGTCGCCCAGGTCCATCACCGTCTTCCAGTGGTTCGCGATCTGGGTCGGATTGCCCAGCGCGGCCAACTGCGACCGCTCGACGTAGATCACGAGCTTGTCGGTCTTGATGAAACCGTAGGGCGCGGGATAATTCTTGAGCGTGCTGTTCCACTCCGTGTCGGTGTTCACGCCGAGCGTGAAAGTCGGCGCAGGCAGCGCACCGCTCACCGTGACGTCGAAGCTGCCGAGACTCGAGTTCGCCGGCACCAGGATCGTGACCAGGCCGCCCATCACGTGGCCGGTCTGGGTGCTGGCCGCGGTCAGCGGCACGCGCCGCCAGAGCTTCGGGAAGAAGGTCCAGTTGTTCTGGTTCCAGATCTGGTCCTCGCTGCCGTTCGGCGAGATGTGCGCCTGCAAGCCCGCTGCCGCCTTGTCCGAGGGAATCGTGATCGTGATCGTCGCTCCCGGGGCCGCATAGACCCCCGTCTCGATCCGAGTCGGCTTGCCGCCTTGGTTCATGTAGAAGTCCGCGGGCGTCGTGCCATTCACCGACACCGTGCGGCTCACCGTGCTCCCCGCCAGCGGGGCACCCGGGAAGTCGTTCGCGCTGGGGTGGGCGAACAATTGCCCCGGCGTCATTGCATCGAACTTGTTCGATTGATACCGCGTCAACGACGCCTCCACCGGCTTCGTCGCCTTCGCAATCGGGGCCGCTGCCGTCGGTGTGATCGTCCCGTAGTGACTGCCGTCACTAAGCGTCTCCATGTCCGCATTCAGCGCGGTGACATTCGTCCGCACCGCCAGCACCTGCTCGATCGAGGCTGCGGCGATGACCTTGTTCGCCAGCGTCATCGTGATCAGCCCCTCCTTCTCATCGATCAGGTCGCCGCTGCCGTTCAGCGCGCTGTAGTAGGGCGATGGCGCGCTCGCAGGCACCGTGGCCGGCGAGGCCCCGCCCCACCCGGAGCCGCTGTAGGTCAGGCCGAAGTAGCCCATGACATTGTAGGCATCCGCGCTCGGCGTCGCTCCCAGTGCCCATGGCGTGGCCCCGCAGACGATCCCGCCACCGGCCGCCGTGAAGCTCTGGATCTTCGTCACCGCCGACGCGTTGTAGCCGGAGTGCCAGTCGAAGACGAAGACGTCCACCCCGCTCAGGTCGTTGGTCGAGGACGTCATCGTGGTCGTCACCGCTTTGGTGAGATAGCCGCGGCTGGTCCAGAAGCTGGTCGCGATCCCCGCGCCGCAACCCACCGTGATCGTCGCCGGCGTGGTCTTGCGGCTCGCCCACTTCACGCTCGCTTCCAGCAGCAAGGGCATGGAATTCGCACCACCGCCCAGCGGCCCGTTGTGTGCGAAGGCTACCGCGCAGGCCGCAGTCGAGGCGTAGCTGTCGTTGTAGCGGCCCGTGGCCATCATGGCCACGCCGCTGCTGTCCATCAGCACCGGGAAGGCCGTGGTGCCATGGCGGGCGATGCTGCCGGGCGAGCCCCAGCCGGACACGCTCTGTCCGGATGAGGTGCTCGTGATGCTCGCGAAGTCCGCGGCGAGATCGGCGTGCACGACGAATGTCGCGGACGCCGTGGCGACGAAGCACATGAAAAGGGTCGAGGTTTTCATGCCTTCTGGGGTTGGGAGTTGATCTGAGGGTTCATGGTTTTATTGCACCCCATCGCCCGGAAACGAACTTTGGGGATTCCTAACCGCTAAAAGAAAATCCGCCGAAGTGTCAAGAGGATGCGGCGGATAAAATCGTAAAACTACGCAATAAAGGACAAAACGTTCGATATCCGTCCCGGTGATCTTCACGAAACATGATTTAAGTGCATCAAAATGACATCAGGTGTCCGATTTCGCCCCCCTCTTCAAAATGACGGGAGATGACGTCTTGATGCCCGATCCCGCCGGGCCATCCTCGCGCCATGGACAGTGGTGCCCTTCATCCCGCCCTCGGCATCGATCACGGCGAGGCCCGCATCGGCATCGCCGCCACCGATCCGCTCGGCATCCTCGCCCATCCCGTCGAGACTATCGACGTCCGCAAGACCGATCCCATCGACCGCATCGCCGCCCTCGCGGCTTCGAAGTCGATCCGCACCCTCGTCCTCGGACTGCCCCTGCGCATCGATGGTAGCTCCGGCAGCGCCGCGGAGAAAGTCAGGAAATTCGGTAACAAGATCGCCAAGCGCATCCCGGATCTCCCGCTGGTCTACGTCGATGAGGCCTACACCACCATGGACGCCGCCGCCAAGCTTCACGAAGCCGGCCGCAATGCGAAGCAGCAGAAGGCGGTCATCGACCAGGCCGCCGCCGTCGCCATCCTCGAAGCGTGGATGGAGACGATCTAGCAGGCTGCCTTTGAAGGCAGGGGCCTTTCTCCGAAAGGTCCGGCGGGGGACGGCCTGAAGTCGCGCTAAAATATAGGGCTATCGGCGCGTCGCCGCCATCCAAGCCTCCGGATCCTCTAGAGCCTCGAAGAGGCGGCCGGGAGAAAGCCCGGGGTAAGCAGAGCGCAACCCCGGGTCACTGCCCGCCACGAGACATCCCTGAAGGGGGACCGGGAGGCCGAGCGATACCGACATGTGCCCTCCCCGGCAATGAGCCCTATTCACAGCGGTTCCGTCCCTAGCCTCTTCATGGGATAAAGCGCTTCCGTGACATCGGGTGTTTCTTCAGCGCCTGCTGCCAATTGCGCCGAATGCCCCCGGATTTGTGCCGATTCTCCAGTGCCCGGAACGTTCCTGTGGCCCGTGGTATCGGGCTTGCTCTTTCGCCTGCAAAGCTCTCGCCAGCGGCGCAGGCACCCGTCGCCGGAACCGGGGAGTGGCTTGGACCAACCAACAAAAATGATCCCCATGACCTACCTGCCTCTTCGTTCCCGGCTGCCCAGCCTCCCCGCCCTGCTCGCGCTCGGCCTGGCACTGCCGCTCCATGCCGCCACCGTGACCCTCTCCGCCACCGACGCCCCGGGCAGCTCGTCCTTCAACGCCGCGGGCAATTGGAACCCGGCCAGCGCTCCCAGCGCCGGCAACGACTACGTGGTCCCCATCCAGCGGCTCCGCACCCCGACACCGGTCGATCCCGATCCTTTGGTCACCGGCTACACCTTCGCCGGCAACTCGCTCACGCTCTCCACCGCGGCTGGCAACCTGACCTTCAAGACCAACGCCAGCTACATCATCACCGTCCCGAACCTGATCCTCGCCGGCGGCCTGATCGACCACCTCAATGCGGGCACGCAGACCTTCACCTTGGCCGGAAACCTCACCGTCACCGGCACCGGTTCGCGGATCTCCGCCACCCAGGGCCCGATCAACGTCACCGCCCCCATCGCCGGCAGCGGCGACCTGACGATCATCGCCAACCTCGGCACCACCTTCTCCGCGGCGAACACCTTCACCGGCAACCTGACCGTCAACGGTGCCTTCACCCTCGCCGACACCGGCAGCCTGGTCTTCGACATCGGGGCCAGCGGCGTGAACAACTCGGTGGGCGGCACCGGGCCCGCGGCCTTCAACGGCAGCTTCACCATCGACCTCACCGATGCCGGAAACACCGTCGGCAACAGCTGGACCCTGGTCAACGCCGGCACCCTCACCGAGACCTTCGGCCCGACCTTCAACATCCCCGGCTTCACCGAGAACGAGAACATCTGGACCTCGGCCTCCGGCATCTACCAGTTCATCGAGGCCACCGGCGTGCTGACCCGCATCTCCCCCGACAGCGATGGCGACGGCTTGCCCGACGCCTGGGAGTATGCCAACTTCGGGGCCGGCAACCTGAGCGAGTCGGCCACCGGTGACTTCGACCTCGATTTCGCCACCAACCTCCTCGAGTACCAGAGCGGGACCAATCCCGCCAATCCGGCATCCTTTCCTGACGCCGACGACGACGGCCTCAACGACGGCTGGGAGCTGTTCTACTTCAACAACAGCCTCGCCCAGACGCCGGACGGCGATCCCGACGGCGACTTCAACACCAATGCCGCCGAGTATGCCGCGGAAACCGACCCGGGCTTCGCGGGCAGCTACCCGGACACCGACGACGGCTTGGGCGACGGCCTCAACGACGGCTGGGAGGTCCACTACTTCGGCAGCATCGCCGCGGGCATTCCCGGGGCCGATCCGGACGGCGACCTGTTCTCCAACAGCGACGAGTTCTCCGCAGGCACCGATCCGATCGTGCAGCTTTCCTCACCCGACGGCGATGGCGACGGTCTGGCCGATGGCTGGGAGGTGCACCACTTCGGTGAACCCGGGGAAGCGCTCGAAGTGGTCACTGGCAAGCAAGCGGCCGCCGGAGATCCCGATGCCGACGGTTACGACAATGCCGCGGAGTTTTCCCTCGGCACCGACCCGACCGATTCCGCTTCCGTGCCCGGCCCGGTCGCTTGGTGGCGCTTTGACGAGCTGACCACCGGACCCCTGCCGGCAGGCGCAGGCGGTGAAGCCGAATTCAACAACGTGGTGCTCGACGCCTCGGGCAATGCCAACCACATGCGGACCTACAACGGGCAGACGGCTCCCGAATACTCCACCGATGTGCCCTTCGCCACCGTCCCGCAGGGCGGCCAAACCAATGCGGCTTCCCTTTACTTCGACGGGGGCACGGACGGCTCGTGGCTGGACGTGATCTACACCGATCCCGGTGCCCCGGTCCGCTCCATGCAGTTCTCGGCCTGGACCATCGAAGCCAGCTTCAAGATGGATGCGCCGGCCCTCGATCACGATCAGGTGGTCTTCGCCAAGGACGGGAACCCGCTTGGCGGCCAACCGCCCTTCCACATGAAATACCATTCGAGCGACCAGAAGTTCGAAGTGGGCATGATCGATGGCTCCGGCACGGCTTGCTACGTGAGCAGCGCCGCCACCATCAGCGCCGGCCAATGGTATTCCGTCGCGGCCACCGCCAGCGCCACCGAGCTGAAGCTCTGGATCAAGGGCCCTGGCGACAGTGCCTACGGGCTCGCGGGAACGACCCCGATCAGCGGCGCCTTCTTCAACACCTTCGCAGGCCTGAACGATGCGTGGGGCGCGGGACGCTTCCGCTGGAACGGCACCGAGACGGATGTCTTCAAGGGCTACATCGATGAAATCCGGATCTCCGCGGGAGTGCTGCCGACCGCCGGTTTCATGGCGAGCACCACCTTCGGGGATACGGACTTGGACGGGATGGACGATAACTGGGAAATGGCGAACTTCGACGAGTCCCTCGGCCAGACCGCCGCCGGGGACTTCGACAGCGACGGCACCGCGAACTTCGTCGAGTTCCTGCTCGGTCTGGATCCGGGCAACGGGGCCTCCACCTTCGCCGTTTCGCGGAGCGGCTCCACCCTGACCTGGCCCGCCGCCGCCGGGCTCACCTTCGTCGTCCAGCGCAGCACCACGCTGGCAAGCTGGGACGACGTGGCCACCGTCACCGGTAGCGGCTCCTGGACCGACCCCTCACCTCCGGACCACGAAGCCTTCTACCGCGTGGTGCTCGACACGGATTGATGGCTCCATCTGTCCGATCCGTCCGACCACCCTAGGGGTGTGGGACGGATCGGACAAAGGGTAGGGGAGGAAGAATCGTTTCCTTCACCCATGCTCCTGTCCGATCCGTCCCACTTCCCTAGAGGAGTCGGACGGATCGGACAAAGGTGGTCCGCACAGAGACTGTGCGGTCGAAGCAGTTCTGGTGGCGGGATTCACCCGAGGGCTCCAAGGGTGAGGCGGCTGCCGGGGACCATTCGCCGCACAGAGGACTGTGCGGACCACCTTTCAAGGCAGACCACTTTCGGCTACCCCTTGGCCGGAAACATCTCGCGGCAGAGCAGGCAGGATTTGCCGTCGCAGCCGCGGGCGGAGCAGTGGCCGCGACCGTAGAAGATGATGCGGAGGTGGAGGGCGTTCCAGCGATCCTTGGGGAAGAGCTTCTTCAGGTCCCGCTCGGTCTGCTCGACGTTCTTGCCCTCGGTCAGCTTCCAGCGCTTCGCGATGCGGTGGATGTGCGTGTCCACCGGGAAGGCGGCGACGCCGAAGGCCTGCGCCATCACGACGGAGGCGGTCTTGTGGCCGACGCCGGGCAGTTCTTCCAGCGCCGCGAAGTCCGCGGGGACCTGGCCGCCGTGCTTCTCGACCAGGATCTGCGAGAGATCGCGGATCGCTTGGGACTTGCGGGGCGAGAGGCCGCAGGGGCGGATGATCTCTTTAATCTGCTCCACCGGGACCTGGGCCATCTTCTGCGGCGTGTCCGCCAGCGTGAAGAGGGCGGGGGTCACCGTGTTCACCCGCGCATCCGTGCACTGGGCGGAAAGAAGAACCGCGACCAGTAGCGTGTACGGGTCGCGGTGATCGAGCGGGATCGGCGTCTCGGGGTAGAGTTCCTCAAGCCGCCGGTCCACGTGCGCGGCACGTTGGGTCCGCGTCATTGAAAGGAAGCGCTTAGCGGGAAGCGGTGGATGCGGACTGGCCGGAGGTCATCCGGTTGATCGCGGCATACATCTGCGCGCAGTGCGGGAAGTGGGTGCGCTTGGAGAGCACCTCGGCGCTGCGGGCGTAGGAGCCCCACTGGACCACGGTCAGTTCCACGTTGCGGCGGCCCCAGGCACCCATGTGGGCCTTGGACGGGGTGTAGATGTCCACCGTGCTGGTGCCGGTGAGGGCCGAACCGTAGTCATCGACGATGAAAAGCTGGTTCATTCCCTTGATGCGGAAAACGGTGCCGAGCGGGTAGACGGCCCAATCGGCGGCGGCGCTGCGGACGCGGTTGGTGTAGCGGAGCGGGGTGCCGGCGGCATTCATCGAGCCGTACTCAATGTGGTCGTCCTCGGAGCAGGTGTAGGCGGTGGTGCGGACAAGGCGGGTGCGCTCGGAGGCCTTGTAGAAGGGCATGCCGTGCTTGTCCTTGGAGTGGCCGGCGACGCTTTGGACCACGGCCGCGGAGGGCTGGGCAGTCGTGTAATGGCCGGTCTGGGCGGACGCTCCGCCGGTGGTGTAGGTGCCCGAAGAGTAGCGGCTGGCGCTGGATTTTGACAGGACCTTGAGGTCGGAATCCGAGGCGCAACTGGAAAAGAGCAGGGCAACGAGTGCGGCGGCGGAAGCGAGGCGGAAAGTCATGCGTTATTGGGTGGCGAGCTTGATAATGAACGGATCGCGTTATTCGAGAGTCCGTTTACTAAGGATCTGGAGAGGGGTCGGCAATCTCAAAATGGACTGTTAGTGGTAGCGGGCAGGAAGCTTCTTGCGTGCCATTTCGTATCGTTTAGAGTCCCCGGTTGCCGGATCCGTTCATTTCTAATGGTTAGAAATATCCTCCGCCGGAGCTGGAAGCGAGCTTATTCCGGGCTGCCGCTAGCTGATCAATAGCAGCCTCGCCGCCTCACCGGGCAGGTTTTCGGGTGCGCGATGGATGCAGGGCGGGACCAGGCTGCCGGGCCAGTCCACGGCGATGCGCCAGAGATAACCGGTGCCGAAGGAAAAGGGCCGGGCCTCCGGGAGCGGGGCGTAGTGGAGGTCATAGCAGCAGTCCCGGAGGTATTCGCGGAACTCCTCGCTGTCTTCGCCGCCGAATTCCTCGAGCAGTGCCGCCCGGATTTCCGGCTGGTCGATGCGGCGCCGGGCTTCTTCCTGGCGCAGGCCCTCGCTCGGTGCGCCGTGGTAGGTGCACAGCCAGGTATCGGCTTCCACCGGCGCGCTGTCGGCGTGAAAGGAATAGACGTCGGTGGCCACCACTCCCGGTTCCTCGTCGCGTGGATAGGTGCGGATGCAGTTGAGTTCGGGCAGACGGCCTTGCTCCCGCAGCAAGCGCAGGTCCTCGAGCATCACGGCGACGGCCAGCTTCCCTGCCGCGCTCAGTGGGAGACCGTTCAAAAGGGCTTCATCCAGCGGGGTAATCCCTTCGCCTGCGGCCAGTTTCCCGACCACCTCGGCGAAATCTCCCGGGAGCTGGCGCGGCCAGCAGAGCGCGTTGACCCCGGCTGCGAAGGGGGTGGTGAGCAGTTCGTCGAAACTGTTCACCAACTGGATGCGGGGATAGCCGGGCGGGAGCATTGGCGGGAAGGCAGAGTGCCGAGTGGTCAGTGAGCGGTGATCCGTGGGAGGAAGGGATTTCAGATCTGAGATTTCAGATTTAAGAGCCTTGGAGGGAGGAACGAGGGTGGCGGGCTATCTGGCCGGGGGTGCAACGGCGGGCTGGCCGAAGATTTCGCGGAAGCGGGCGAGGAGGGCATCGACGGACCTGCTTTCCTGCTTCGTCGTGGCGCGGCTGCGGTCCCAGCCGGTGATCTGGTCCTGCGCCAGCCAGTTTCTTTCCACGCCTAGCATGACGGGGTAGGCAGCGAGCAGCAGGGCGGTGGCCAGGATTAGCGGCGGAGTCATCGCCCGCGAGAGCAGGACGCCGGCGAGGGAATTCGAACCCGGACCGAAGACCAGCACCGCGGCCCGCCACAGCAGCCAGAGCAGGGGAATCCCGGCACTCGCGCAGGTGATCAGGAGGAATTCTCCGATCTGGCTATGGGGCAGCCAACGGCCGATTCCCGAGGCTGGCAGCAGCGCGGCGGTGAATGCGACGACCCCCCAGCCCGGCCACAGGTGGCGGGCACCGAGGCCTATCGCCGAGCAACGGCGGGCGATCCGCCACTGGCCCGTTTGCACGATCATTACGAGCAGTAACAGGAGTCCGGCCGCCGCTTGCATGACCAGCGGCGTGTATCCATGGTGGAACAAGGCAGCCTCCCGGCATCCCAAGGGCGTGAGGCGGGTGATGCCCCAGTACCAGGCGAAGGGGACGAGCACGCCCAGGCCGACCAGCCAGAACGCATCGCGCCCGTCGAAAAGCGGGGCCAGCCCGGCGGCCAGGCCATTGACGCGCCGGCCCCGGCGGAGGCTCTCGATCCAGACCAGGGCGAGCACCAGAAGGACCGGGATGGCCACTACCGGCGCGAGGATCCGCTCGATACAGGCATATTCGCCCATCCTTCCGGCTTCGTAGGCGGCTGTCTCGTTCGGCGGGCCGTAGTGGAATATTTCCCGCGCGCTCATGCCCATCGCCGGAATGATGGCCGCGGCTCCGGGAGAGTATGAGTATTCCGAGGATTCGTGGGGAATCGCATTCAGGCAGGTGCGGACATGCTGCTCCTCTTCCTTCATCTTCAAGTCATCCGCCGAGAGGAGGAGCGCGTTTCCCGCGGCCACGAGATCGCCTGCGTAGTTCATGTCGGAGAGACTGAGGCACTCCGCCGCGAGCTTGGCGCAGAGCCGCTCCCAATCGCGGATCGCGGAGCGCAAGCCGTCCTTGTCTCCGGCCACGACCATCAAGCGCCCGCGTTCTTGGAAGATCCCGACGACGCCCTCGCGGAGATTCCAACTTCTGTTGAGCAAGGGCTGTCTTCCGCCGGAGCGCATGCCCAGTTCCAAGTAGGAGCCCGGTTCCGGGTGCCGCTGTAGCCGGGCCAAGAGAGCTTCCGGCGCGTAGATCTCGAACCGGGGTGCCCGGGCGGCCTCTTCGACCAAGGCCCAGACTCCGGCGAACTCTTGCACGGGGTTTGGTGCCGTAGACCACCCGCTTCTTGCCAAGGCCTCCCGAAGCGCCCAAGCCCCGTTGCCGGGGTCGATGCGGGTCCAGACCTCGCGGTAGTCCGCAGGAAGCTCCACGCCCGGATCATGATGGGTGTCATAGTCATGCGAGGAGAACAGCCGCTGGATCGCTTTTTCGTAGCTCGCCGGATCCTCCGCGGCCTTGGCCATATCCGTCTCTTCGAAGGATTGCGCGAGGGCATTCGTCCACTCTTCGTCCGCGGTGTCGGCTTCGTGAAAGAAGCTGAACCCGATAGAGACGAGGATTCCCGTGAGAAGGAGCCAGGCCGCGGCTGCCGCCATGGCCTTGCCCCGCCACGAGCCGGGGACCGTCTTCGCCAAGCGGGCCGCTGCCTCCGTCGCCGCTGCTTCCCGCTCGTGGGGTGGCTGGCGGGACAGGCGCTCCATCAGCTCGCCGCGGGCTTCGTCGCGCACGGCGGGCGCGTTTTCCAGCGGGCGGGTGGCGAGTTCGATGAAGTGGCGCTCGGCTTCGGATTGGGCGCCGGGGTCGGGTGGGAGCATTGACGGAGCTTAGGCAGGAGAAAGGGGGAAGAAAGGCAGAGTGCCGAGTGATCAGTGGGAGGACAGGGGATCGGGACGGTGAATCGATCGCAGAGGCTCGGGGAAGGGCAGGAGGAAGGCTGAATTTCAGATCTGAGATTTCAGATTTGAGAGGCTAGCGAACGGGCGCTGGCGCGTTAGGCGGGACTCTGAGGTGGGAAGCGGGCAGTTACTTGGCCGGGGGGGCTTCTCCGGGTTCTCCGAAGTTTTCGCGGAAGCGGGCGATGAGGACATCGGTGGAGCGGGCTTCCTGTTTGGTGGTGGCGCGGGTGCGGTCCCAGCCGGTGACGGTGTCCCGGGCCAGCCAGTTCTTCTCCGCGCCGAGCAGGAAGTAGTGGGAGCCGGTCAGGAGGGCGGCGGCGAGGATAAGGGGCGGGATGACCGCGCGGGAGAAGATGACGCCGCTGACGGCATTCGAATTCGGGCCGCAGACGAGGGCTCCGCCACGCCACAGCAGCCAGAGGAGGGGGAAGCCAGCGCTGACGCTCACGGCCTGGATGAAGTCATCGATTTGAGGCTGGTCGAGCCAGCGGCCGAAGCCCGGGGCCAGCACCAGCAGGGCGCAGAAGCCTGCCATGATCCAGCCCGGCCAGAGGTGCCGCATCCCCAGGCCCAGGACCGCGGTGCGGCGGGCGATCCGCCAGTGGCCGGTCTGGACGATCATGACCAGCAGCAGGAGAATGGCGGCGATTCCTTGCATGATACCGGGCGGGTAGTCGAGATGGAGGATGCCGAGATCCCGACAGCCCAAGGGGGTGAGGCGGGTGATCATCCAATACCAAGCGAAGGGGGCGATCGCGCCCAGACCGACCAGCCAGAGGCCGTCCCGGCCATCGAAAAGCGGCGACAATCCGGAGGCGAGGCCATTGACCCGCTGGCCACGGCGGATGCTCTCCAGTCCCACCACGCCGAGGGTCAGGGTCACAAGGATGGCACCGAGCATGGCCATCAGGCGCTCGGCCAGCGCGTATTCCATCATCCTGCCGGGCTCGTAGTCGGCGGGCGCCGGCTGCGCGCCCTCGATGCGGACGCTGCGCGCCATCACGCCCGAGGCCGGAACGGTGTCCTGGTAGGCTCCGAAGGTATAGTGATAGGGGCTGTGCTCGATCGCATCCAACTGCGCCTGGATCCGGGCGAGTTCCGCGGTCAGGCCCAAGGTGCGGGCCGCATCCCTGAGTTTTTCCCCTGCCGCGACGGCATCGCCCGCCGGAGTCAGCTCGCGGGAGACGGTCGCTTCCGAGGCGAGCCGGAGACAGAGCCGCTCCCAATTGCGGATGGCCGAGCGCAGGCCCTCTTCGTCATGGGTGGCGACCAGGGTGGCGGCTCGTTCGTTGAAGATGTCCGCGGTCGAGTCCCGGTCGTCGGTGTTCAAGCCGAAGGGAAAGTTGCGACCGAGCTGACTCGCCAGATCGATGAAGGTCTCCGGGTCCTTCAGGGTGTCCATCGCCGCGATCCGGCGTTCCGGGGAGTAGATCTCGAAGCGCGGTGCACGGGCGGCTTCCTCGACGAGTTTCCATGCTTCCTCCATCTCCCCGGCACCCCCACCCCTGGGGACGCTGCTGCGCCAGGTCTTCGCCTTGGCCAAGGCCTCGCGCCAGGCCCAGGCACCGTTTCCGGCATCGATGCTGGTCCAAACGGCGTGGTAGTCTGCCGGAAGAGAACGGGTGTTGTAGCCACTAAAGCGGGCCTCGTAATCGGACGGGCTGGCGGGAGCGGAGTCGTCCGCGGGACTGCCGCCGTGCATTGCCGCGCGAGCGTCGATCGCCCAGCGCTTGGCAGCGTTATCGCACTCGGTGTAGAAGCTGTAGGCCTGCCAGATGACGAGTCCGGCAAGGATCAGCCAGGCCACGCCGGCGGTTGCGGCCTTGGCCCGGTAAGAACCGGGGACGGTCTTGGCGAGGCGGGGGAGGGTGGACTCCGCCGCTGCTTCCCGATCGTGAGGTGGCAGGCGGGAGAGGCGCTCCATCAGCTCGCCGCGGGCTTCGTCGCGCACGGGCGGCACGTCTTCGAGCGGGCGGGTGGCGAGTTCGATGAAGTGGCGCTCGGCTTCGGATTGGGCACCGGGGTCGGGAGGGAGCATTGGGGGAGTTTAAGCAGGAGGAAGGCGGAGTGCCGAGTGATCAGTGATCAGTGGAAAGGCGGGAGGCGGGGGGATGCAAACATCGAACATCGAACGTCCAACATCGAACGTCCAATTCGGAAGGGGAGGCAGGAATGCGAACCACGGAACACACGGAAGGCTTTCGGGAGGCGGGAGGAAGGCAGGATTTCAGATCTGAGATTTCAGATTTGAGAGCCTTGGAGCGGAATGAGGGTGATGGAAGTACTTCCGCCGGCCCTCCGGGTTCGGACATGTCTCCGGCGCTAAGAGGGAGACCGGCGGGGGATTTCCGCCGCGCTTCTGGCGCTAGGAGGGCTCAGCCGGCGGCGAGGTAGGTGCTGACTTCCTTCGGGACGAATTCGGCGTCGGTGGCTTCTTCGGCGGCGAGCTGCATCTGGGCGCGGATGATGGCGGGATCGACGGGGGGAGGTAGCCTTCGAGGCTGGCACGGAGGGCGTCGGCGGCGGCGGGGGTGCCGGTTTTGGTGAGGCGGTAGGCTTTCACGGCGAGGGCCTCGGCGGCGCCGGGGGTGAGCCACTTGGGGACGAGGGGGAGGAGGGCGGTCTTGGCGGTGTCGTCGAGCGGGATGCCGCGGCGTTTGCAGAGGGCGGCGAGGAGGACCATGCCCTCCTCCGCGGTGGCGGTGGGGAAGATGGGGACCTTCACGTCGATGCGGCCGGGGCGCTTGAGGTCGACCTCGATGAGGTCGGGGCGGCTGGAGGCGAGGACCCAGAGGATCTTGCCGCGGTTGCGGGTGTCCGACATTTCCGCGGCGAGCATGGAGTAGACGCGGCTGGAGACGCCGGAGTCCCCGGAGCCGGAGGCGCGGCGGCCGAGGGCTTGGTCGGCTTCGTCGATGAAGACGATGCAGCGGCCGAGGGCGTGGAGGAGGGCGAAGATTTTTTCGAGGTTGGCCTCGGTGGAGCCGACCCAGCGGTCGCGGAAATTCCGGAGGACGACAACGGGCACGCCGGCTTCCCCGGCGAGGCACTCGGCGAGGTAGGTTTTCCCGGTGCCGACGGGGCCGCAGAAGAGGTAGCCCATGGGCAGGGCGGCGGTTTCGTCCTGCTGCCAGAGGGCGAGGTCCTGCTTGAGGCGCTTTTTCACGCCATCGAGGCCGATGACGTCATCGAGGCTGCGGTCGGGCTCGATGAAGTCGATGAGGTCACCGGCGTCGCGCTCGACGAGGGCCTTGCGGAGTTCGCCGAGGTCGGCATTGCCGAGGGGCTTGCCGGCGTGGTTCTGGCGACGGAGGAAGACTTCGAGGGCGGCGATGGAGGTGCCGGAAAGGCGGGCGGCGATGCGGGCGAAGTCGGTGCCGGCTTCGAGGGCGCGGGGGCATTCGGGGGCCAGGAGTTCGAGCGCGCCGGTGAGTTCGCCGGTGTCGGGGAGGGGGATCTCGATGTCGGCGGCGCGGGGATTCGCGCCGACGAGGGGGTGGAGGTTATTGATGCGGTCCGCGATCAGGAAGACGGCCTGGCCGTGGGCAGCGAGGGTGGTATCGCTGCCCCAGGAGCGGATGATCGAGGCGATGGCGCTGAGCTCGTGGTTGAGGGTTTGGGGAAGGATCGGGACGTAGAGCTGGGCGTCGCGGAGGACGACCGCGATGGTGACGGGCTTGGCACCGACGGCGCGAAGATTGCGGGCGAACTGCAGGTAGCGGGCGATGACACGGACCGCAGGGAGGGGGAGGGATGGCATTTCGCCGAGCTCCTTGAGGGTCGGCCAAGTGGCGAAGATGTCCTGGCCGCGCTCGATGCGGAGGCCGAAGCCGGGGTCGTAGGAGAGGACGACCTGGAAGCGCGGCAGGAGGACATCGAGGAGGTAGTCATTCAGGCGGCCGAGCTTCGGGCCCTCCGGCAAGCGCATGAGCATGCGGTCGGTGACGTTGCCATGGAGGATGAATTGGCCGGCGGCGCCGCTCTCGTAGCGTGCGACGATTTCGGTGGCCCAGTGGGGAAGAGGGATAGCGCTCGCCATTGGCAGGATTGAGCCGTTGCGGTGGCGGTACTGTCGATGGGAAAGCGGGATGGGTTTTCGAGGGGGATTGACCGCGGAGGCCCAGAGGTCGCGGAGGGACGCGGAGGGACGCGGAGGGACGCGGAGGGACGCGGAGGGACGCGGAGAGGTGGGAGGTATGGCCGGTCCGGGGTCTATCTCCCGGAGGGAGAATCGCGAGTAGCCGGGGGTCAAGCGCCCCAAGCGCGAAAACCCCCGGGTGGAGGTCGGATGGAAGGGAACTCCGAATGGGGTTCCAGCGGGGTGGGTTTGTTATCGAATCCCCGCATCTCCCCTTTCAGGGCCGGGGAAGGATGTGTTAGAGGATCTTTCGATGCCCTCTACCCATACGAGCCTGCATTATCACGTGATCTTTGCGACGAAGCATCGCGAGCGGTTGATTGATCCGGCTTGGCAGGAGGACCTTCATGAATATCTCGGCGGGACGATCCGGGGCTTGGGCGGGGTTTCCGAGGGGATCGGCGGGGTGGCGGACCATGTGCATGTTTTGGTTTCGCTGAAGGCGACACATTGCCTCGCCGATTTCATGCGGGAGTTGAAGCGGGCCTCTTCGGTGTGGGTGGCGGAGCAGAAGAAGAGCCGCGATTTCAAATGGCAGGAGGGGTATGCGGCGTTTTCGGTGAGCGCGTCGGCGAGGGAGAGGGTGCAGGAGTATATCGCGGGTCAGGAGAAGCATCACGGGAAGAAGACGTTTCGGGAGGAGTTGGTGGATTTCCTGAAGGGAAGCGGCGTGGGGTTCGATGAGAAGTATCTCGATTGAGGGGGATCGATCCGCGGGGCGAAGGTGCGGTTCGTTTTGGAGAAAGGCATGGGCTGGAACCCCTGCCGGGGTTCGTTGGTGTGGCGGGCTGACCGGGGGTTTTCGCGCTGGGGGCGCTCGACCCCCGGCCCGGGGGTGGTCGCTACGCTCGACCCCCGGCTACTCGCTGTTCTCCCTCCGGGAGATGGAGATGGAGATGGAGAGGCGAGGGGGGTGATGAGAGGAGTTTCGATTGAGGGGGATCGATCCGCGGGGCGAACGTTCGGGGCGTGGAGCGGAAAAGCACGTGCTGGAACCCCTGCCGGGGTTCAATCCTATCCGGCGGCGGTCCGGGGGTGGCGCTCGTTCCTCGCTTACCCCCGGCTACTCGCGATTCTCCCTCCGGGAGATAGAAACCCGGGACTGGATGGCCCCCTCGGGGAGATAGAAGCCAAGGGCGGGATGGCTGCTCTCCGGGAGATAGAAAAAGGCAGGACCCGCATCGGGCCCTGCCTTTTCGGAAAGCGTGCGGTGACTGGCCGCTGTGCTTACTTCAGCTTCACGGTCAGCTCTTCCTTCGACTCGACCTTGATGCCGGGGGTGTCCTTGAAGAGGGCGGCGGCGGCGGCGGGGCCTTCGTCGTTGAGTTCCATGAGCTTTTTGAGCTTCTCCGGGTCTTCCATGAGCTTGGCGAACTGGATGTCGGCGATGGTGATGGTGTTGCCTTCGACATGGCTGGCATTGGTCTCGGCGAGGCCGTCGGCGAACTCGACCTTGAAGGACATGCGCATGTCCTTGAACATGCCCTTGGCCATTTCCAACTCCTGCGGGCCGATCTCGGGCTTGGGGGCATCTGCAGGCTTCTCGACGGGCTTGTTAGGCGGGTTGGCGAGGGTGAGGACGCCGTCGGCGTATTTGAAGGTGACGGGCTTCTGCTCGGTTTCCTTGGCGGCGGCAGCGGGGTTCATGGCCTTGGCGGATTCGGCCATCGAGCCGCCCATGGTGAAGCTGACCTTGTTGATGTCCTTGAAGCTGTAGACGACCTCGACGCCCTTCTTGCCGTCCTTGTCGATCTTGGCGGACTTCACGACTTCCACGCCTTCGCCGATCTTCTTGGCGTTGGCGGCGGCCTGTTCCTTGTCGGCCATCTTGGAGAGCGGGTCTTCGCCGCCGGCACCGGCGGGAATGCTATCGAGCATGGCGCTGGCCTCGGCGCTGAGGAGGGTGGTTTCGGTGATCGTGCCGCTGCCGTCCTTGTTGAGGCGGATCACCGCCTTCTGCTCGAAACAAGAGGTGGTGAGGAGCGCGAGCAGCGCCATCGAGATTAATCCGAGGACCTTTTTCATAAGGGAACCCAAAGCTGCACTGGATTTTGATTTTGTGAACCGCGAATGGACACGAATTTCGGAGAGACCCCGGGCCGGGGAAGATGCCTTCACGCAAAATTCACCGCTACTCCTTGATCCGGGGACGATTCGCTTGGCGAAACACGTTGCCTGCATCGCTCTCCCCCATATCCTCGCCCCGCAATCCATGGACCTGGCCGTAGAAATCCAAGATCTCGTAAAGGAATTCCGCCCCGCCGGTCGCAAGGAACCGCTGCGGGCGGTGGACAAGGTCTCGATCCACATCGCGCCGGGTGAGGTCTACGGGCTGATCGGGCCTAACGGTTCCGGGAAATCGACCACGATGAAAGCGCTGCTGGGGCTGGTGCAGCCGGATTCGGGGATCTGCCGGATCTTCGGCAATGACTCGCTGCGGGTGGATTCGCGGCAGGATGTCGGCTTCCTGCCGGAAAATCCTTATTTCTACAAGCATTTGAGCGGGTCCGAGACGCTGCGCTTTTATGGCAAGCTGTGCGGGCTGCGCGGGGCTTCGCTGGAGGTGCGGGTGAAGGAATTGCTGGCGCTGGTGGACCTGGCGGAGGCCGGGAACCGGCGGCTGGGCGGCTACTCGAAGGGGATGCTGCAGCGGATCGGGTTGGCGCAGGCGCTGATCCAAGAGCCGCGGCTGGTGATCCTGGACGAGCCGACGGCGGGGGTCGATCCGGTGGGATCCCGCCAGATCCGCGACCTGATTCTCGACCTGAAGAAGCGCGGGATCACCGTTTTCCTGTGCTCGCACTTGCTTGAGCAGGTCCAGGAAGTCTGTGACCGGGTGGGTATCATTTACCGCGGGCGGATGGTGAAGGAGGGGCCGATCGAGGAACTGCTTTCGCTGGGCGACCAGACCGAGATCGTGCTGCGCGATGCCAGCCCGGAGCTGGTGGCGCAGGTCCGCGAACTCATCGCCAAGGACGGGAAGGCCGAGCTGCTGCGTGCCGGTCGCCCGAAAACCACGCTGGAGCGTCTCTTCCTCCAGGAAACCGTCGATCGCCGCGACCCCTGATTTTTTCTCCCTCTCCGATGAGCCGGCCTGCCAAAAACCGTCCCCTGAATCCCCGCCGCATCGGCGTGATTGCCGGGCATACCTTCACGCAACTGGTGCGGATGAAGGTCTTCTACTTCCTGGCCATCTTCGCGGTCATCATCCTGGGCAGCAATGTCTTCAACATCCAGGACATCGGCCGCCCGGATCTGGAAGGGATGGACGTGCTGCGGATGATCCGCAGCACCTCGCTGGGGACGATGACGCTGTTTTCGGTGGTGATGGGGGTGGTCGCAACGGCGCTGTTGCTGCCGAAGGATGTGGAGGACCGCACGCTCTACACGATCCTGGCCAAGCCGGTGCCGCGGCTCGATTACCTGCTGGGGAAGCTGGGCGGGGTGTTGCTACTGATCTTCGTCTCGCTGCTGGTGATGGACCTGCTGATGACCGGGGTGCTGGCGGTCCGCACGCAGATGGTGCTGAGCGAGCAGGCGGCGCGGGTGGCGGAGTGGCCGAAGGCCGAACAGGAGGCGCTATTCGCCGAGATCCGCAGCCAGGGAGCGACCTGGAGCATCCACGGGGCGGTGGTGGCGGTTTTCCTGCGGGCAGCGGTGATCGCGTCCACGGCGCTGCTGCTTTCGACGATTTCCACGAGCACGCTGTTCACCACGATCACGTCGTTCGTGGTCTATTTCATCGGGAATTTCCAAAGCGACGCCCGGGAGTTTTTCCTCGGCGGGGCGAGTGGCGGGATCAGCCCGCTGGCCAAGATGGCGGGGCTGGCGGTGGCTGTGGTGTTTCCGGATTTCCAGCAGTTCAACGTGATCGACACGGTGATCGAGGGGCAGCCCTTCCTGGCGAGCGACATCGGCGCGCTGGCGGGGATCGCGCTGTTTTACGTGGTGCTGCACAGTTTCGTGTCGTGGCTGGTTTTTGCGGGAAAGGAGTTTTGACGAAATGAGATCCCGCGGAGCCACCACCGCCCTGGTCCTGCTGGTGATTGCCGCCGGCGGGGCGATCCGGATGCGTTTCGAGCACGACCTGACGGCGGATTTCCGGCGTCGCGGGCTGCTGGCGAAGCCGCTGGATCTCGATATGCGGGAGCGCATCGGGCAGGACAAATGGTCGGTGGCGCTGGCCGGGCTGCGGACGCTGGTGGCCAGTTTCGCCGGGTTGAAGACGACCGAGCAGTTCAACAACACCGATTGGCCGGGGCTGGCGGAGTCGGTGGATACCACGGTCCAGCTTTCGCCCCATACCCAGTATTACTGGGACATCGGCGGCTGGCATCTGGCCTACAACGCGGCGTCTTCCTACCGCTACGACAAGGGTCTGAGCAAATTGCGCGGGGAGGCAGAGGGCCGGCGCTGGATCGAGCGCGGCCGGGAATTCTACGAGAGGGGGATCCGGAATAATCCCGACGATTGGCAGCTTTCGGTGCGGCTGGGCAACCTTTACTCGGATTCTTTCCGCTACCCGGACGATGCCAAGGCGGTGACCGCGTATTCCCGCGCCTACGCCACCGGGCGAGCGATTCCGCAGGTGCGGCGGCTGCTGCTGCAGGCCCGGGCCCGCAGCGGTGAGGATGCGGGCACGCTTTTGAAAGAGCTGCGCAGCATTTTCGCGGAGGATCCGAACAGCCGGGTGCCGACCCTGCTGAGTCTTCAATACGTGTTGGAAGCCAAGCTTTCGCCGCCGACGGACTACGTGGAGAGCGCGGTAAAAATCTTCGGCTCGGAAAAGCGAGCATTGCGCCTTTTGGGCACGTACTTCACGAATGTGGGCGACCGCCTGCCGCAAACGGCGGTCGAGCCCGCCGTGCGCCTGCTGGAGCGCAAGGCAGGAATTGCGCCGGAAGATCCGCAAAGCTACATCCGCCAGCGCGAGGAATTGGAATCGATTGCCAGAATACGCCGCTATGGCCGGTAAACCCGGTTTGACTCGACAGGTCCCCGATCCCTCTCCTAAAGCCTCTCCCCGCCTTTACCGAATCCCCATGCGCCTCGCCCTCTTCGGAGATATCCACGCCAACCTTGAAGCCCTTGAGGCTGTGCTGGCGGACGCCGAGCGTCAGGGGTGCACCGACTACGTCTGCCTGGGCGATGTGGTGGGCTACAATGCCGACCCGGGTCCCTGCCTGGAACGGGTCCGCGCGATGAATTGCCCGGTGGTGAAGGGGAATCATGACGAGGATGCCTCAGGCACCCACTCGCTGGATTCGATGAATCCGGTGGCTGCTTCCGCCCTCGAGTGGACCCGCCAGCAACTCTCCGAGGAACAGCGGCTGTGGCTGCGGCGTCTGCGGATGGTCCGGCAGGTGGAGGATTTCACGATCGTCCACAGCACCCTCGACCAGCCAGCGAACTGGAACTACGTGACGAACCGCTTCGACGCGATGTCGAACTTTTCCTACCAGTTCACGCAGGTCTGCTTCCACGGCCACACGCACGTGCCGCGGGTCTATGTGAAGACCGACAAGGTCCAGGAGGTGCCTGCGGAGTCGGTGGTGATCGAGGAAGGCTCGAAGTATTTCATCAACGCCGGGTCGGTCGGCCAGCCGCGTGATGGCGATTGGCGCGCCTGCTATGCGATTTACGACCTCGACCACCATCTCGTCGTTTTCCGGCGGGTGGATTACGATATCGAGGCGACCCAGAAGAAGATTCTGGATGCCGGGCTGCCGCCGATGCTGGCCGAGCGCCTCGCCGACGGCCGCTGAAGCCCGCCATGATGGACGTCGTCGCGGGGCTTATTCTGGACGCCGCGGGCCGCTTGCTCGCCTGCCGGCGTCCGGAGGGGAAGCACCTTGGCGGGAAGTGGGAGTTCCCGGGCGGGAAGGTCGAGCCGGGAGAGGATGCTGCGGCGGCCTTGGTGCGGGAATTGGAGGAGGAGCTCGGGATCACCGTGCTGCCCGGTGCCGCGCTGACGGCGGTGGTGTGGGACTATGGGAAGGGGCCGATCCGGCTTTTACCTTATTTGTGCCGAATTGAGGCGGGCGAGCCGCATCCTCACGAGCACTCGGAGATCCGGTGGTGCGGGCGGGAGGAGCTTGGCGGGCTGGATTGGGCAGCGGCGGATGTGCCGATTCTGGCGGAGTGGCTGGGGAGGTAGGGCGGTATGCTCTACCGACCGCGGCGATTTCACGCGCTCTTCACCTTCCCCTCCTTGCAAAATCCGCTCTAACGGGTTCAGCTTGGAATCGTGGCATTCTCCCGATCCGCTTTTCTGATCCCGCTGCTCTGGCTGGCCACGCTCGCCCAGGCCTCCGCGGGAATGACGGTGATCACGCTCACCGATATCGCCCGCGCCCGGCTCGACGCGCTTTCCTTTTTCCTTTTTGCCTACCTCGTCATCTCGTGGCTGGTGAAGCTGCTGTGGAACTACCTCGGCAAGACCTTCACGATCCTGCCGAAGCTCGACTACCGCAGGGCGCTTGGCTTGGTGTTCCTGTCCGGGCTGATGTTCTACGTGGTCCTCACGATGATTTCCGGAGCGCGGGAACTTCTCACTCCCGGTGCTTGGGAGAAGCAGGGCGTGGGTTATCGGAACCGGGAGGGTGGGGTGGCGGGTCTCACGAAGGAGGAGCGGCGCAGCGCGTTGCGGGAACTGCAGGACGCGATCTGGGGCTACGCCAAGCAGCACGATGGGAAGTCTCCGCCGGGACCATTGGTCGAGGGCATTGCACCGGAGCTGTGGCGTTTCCGCGGTGGCGGCTTGTATTGCCTGATGCCGGATGTCCGCCCGGGCGGGGGTAGGGAGGTGCTGGTTTACGAGCCTTCCACGGCTGGCGGCCGTCGCTTCGTACTGCTGGCGGATGGCAATATCGAGGACCGCGACGAGGGGACTTTGAAGGACGATCTGGAGGTTCAAACCAAGCAGTGAACGACGAAGCGAAAGATTCCGGTGAAAGCAGCGTCAGCCGCGGCTTCTTCGGCTTTACGCGGACGCTCGCGAAGGTGATTCAATGGAGTGTCATCGCTGTAGCCGCGGTCGGGATCCTTGCTGCTTTCGATATTCCAAGGCACCTGCTGACCGGTTGGGTGGAACACCTCAGGAACACATTGCCGGACCTTGCCGCGAAATGGCCCGCTTTGCTTCCGCCGCTGCTGTGTCTCGCGATGGCGTTGCCACTCGCGCACCGGTTCCTTTCCTGGCTAGCGATTGGAGGGCGCGAGAACGAGCGGTGGAAGCTCTCACACAGCGCAAGCCTCGTCGGGCTATTGTTGCTTGGGAGCGCTGCCGCGATTGCCATGAGCGGGATCGTCCATCAGCTCGCTTGGCTCTCGAGAAGGCCACTGATGGAAAGCAGCCGTCCTTCGCTGCGAATGGCGGCAATGATCCAAATTCGCGATCTCCTTCGTGTCGTGGAGAAGTTCCGGGAACAGCACGACCGTTACCCGGAATCCCTGGCAGAGCTTGGCAGTTTCGATCCGGAAGCGAAGAAGTTGACATGGATTGTGACCGGAGGCGGGAAGGTCGCCGAGCGTGTGATCTATCTGAAGCCTGCTTCCATTTCGCAAGAAGCGCCTGCCCCGGTATTTGTCTCGGCGGTGCTAGGGAATCCGGGCCACGTGGTCATCGGGTTTTCCGATCTTTCCGTGACTCCGATGGTGCCGGCGAAAGTCGACGAGATCCTCAACCAGCTTGGCAATGAGCACTGAGCGGAAAAGCGAAGGCGCATTCAATGCCGCCACGGTGTTGGTCCGGGCGTTCGCCAACGCGGGTGCCATTCTTCTGGTGATTCTCATTCTTCTGTTCGGGCTCGCCATCGGAACGCAGTTCGGGATCACACAGGTGTTATATCAACTCGTCGTCGGGTTTTGGTTCTTCCTGAAGGAGAACCTCTCCCAGGTGGTGTCGAATGCGGCGACGTGGGTTCCGGGGCTGGTGGCTTTCTTTGGCGCGATCGTGGTGATGCATTTCCTTCTGCGCGAATGGGCGGGAAAAACCGGGAGGCAGTGGAGATGGGGGACTTCGGTGGCCTTGGCGTCCGTGGTGCCGGTGCTGTTCGTGATCGCCTTTCTGGTTCCCGGTGTCTTCTTGCAGGTCCGGGAATTGAGTGATGTGCGCTGGTTTCACCGGGAGGCTGGGAAAGGGGGAAGCACGGCGCAGAGCATTGTTTCGGATTACAGGATGGCGCTTTTCGAATACTCCGAGACGCACGAAGGGAGATTCCCTGCGTCGATTGCGGAGGTGGAGCAGGAGCGGATTCGCGGGCCGTGGGGCGGCAAGCGCCATCCGTGGAACCGCGATTTGCCGCCTGAGGAGCCGATCTATCTAGGGCCCGGATTGACGGATCAGTCCGATCCCTCGCTGGCGCTGGTGATCACGCCTGCTTTTCAAGAGAAGAAAGGGCCCTGCCGCTATTTGCTGACGATCGGTGGGGAGAAAAAGAAGATCCCGACGGAGGACTTGGATGCGTGGATCGAGCGCTCCCTTGATGCCCGCCGTGCGGAGTCTCCGTAGTTTCCGCATTGGCCACGGGGCGGATCGGGTTCATGCTGCCGGCGTGCTGCCCGCGTTGACAGGTTATGATCCCGCCGCCTTGGAGGCCTATTTGGCTTCCGAAGGCCAGCCTGCGTTCCGCGCCGGGCAGGTCCTCGACTGGATCTGGAAGAAAAAGGCGGCGTCGGTGGAAGCGATGAGCAATCTGCCGGCGGCGCTGCGCGAGAAGCTGGCGGCGGCGTTCCGCTTGCACGCTTTGGAGCATACGACGACCCAGGGCAGCGGCGATACGACGCGCAAGTTTCTCTTCAAACTGCACGATGGACGCTATGTGGAGAGCGTGCTGATCCCGGCGAATCCCGCGCTTTACGGGGAGCGCTCGGACCGCCGCACGCTTTGCGTTTCCTCGCAGGTGGGTTGTGCGTATGGCTGCAAGTTCTGCGCCTCCGGGCTGGCGGGCTTCAGCCGGAATCTCGACGCCGCGGAGATCGCGGGACAGGTGCTGATGGCGGAGCGGCTTTCCGGCGAGCGGGTGGACAATCTGGTCTTCATGGGCATGGGCGAGCCGCTGGCGAATCTGGAGAACTTGCTGGCCGCGGTATCGATCATCACCTCGCCTTGGGGGCTGCATCTCGGGGCGCGGCATCTTACGATTTCCACCTCGGGCCTCGTCCCGCAGATCCGGCAGCTCGCCGAGCATCCGCAGCAGATCCGCCTGGCGATCTCGCTGCACGGTGCAACCGATGAGGTCCGCGGCCAGATCATGCCGGTGAACAAGAAGTGGGGCACCGCGGAGTTGTTCGACGCGCTCGACTACTGGAACTCTCGTAAGAAGCAGCACCTGACGCTGGAGTATATCCTGATCGAGGGGGTGAACGATCACCTTGAGCAGGCGCGCATCCTGGCGAACCATGCCCGGCGGCTGAAGGCGAAGGTGAACCTGATTCCGTATAACACGGTGGAGGGTCTGGATTGGAAGCGGCCCTCGGAGAACCAGTGCCGGGCCTTCCGGGACATCCTCAAGAATGCGGGGGTGTCGGCGACCTTGCGGCTGGAGAAAGGGCACGATATCGATGCGGCTTGCGGGCAGCTCCGGCTGAAGCAGGAGACGGAAGAGGGAATCATTGAGGCTCCGATGAAGGTGCGGTAACCGGATGAGCAGCATCTACCAGTTCAAGATCGACAGCCGTAAGACCGACAAGGTCCGGGCGATTTTGGGACTTTCTCCCGATGACGGGGATGGGGAGAGAGGGTTGCTTTTGGAGCGAGAGATCCCCGATGAGGGTCCATGGGTCGATGCCATCGGGGAGTTCCTGGGGGTCTTGGAAGGGAAATACGATTCCTTGGCAGAGGTCGGCGTCGAGCGTTCCGATATCTCGATCTGGCTGCTCTATGAGTACGCCGAGCAGTGCAACATGGAGTTTGCTCCGCAGACGCTTCTCAAGCTGGGGAAGGAAGGGATCACCCTCTGTGTCTCGTGCTGGCAGAAGGCATCTTGACGGATGGGTCAAGCGCCCATATTTATGGCCATATGAAAACGACGATCGAGCTTCCGGACGCTTTGATGCATCGGGCGAAGGTTGCCGCGGCCCAGCGGCGAACCACTTTCAAGCAAGTAATGATCGAGAGCTTGGAGCAATGGTTGTCCAAGCCTTCGACGCCAGCGGCGGTTGAACTAACGCCTGAGCAGGCGGAGATCTTCGAGATTGATGCTTATGGCGTTCCCGTGCTTAGGAAGCGTGATCGTGTGATGACCAATGAAATGATCAACGAGATGCGTGAGGAGATGGGAATCTGATGCACCTGCTCGACCTGAACGTTTTGATTGCACGAGCGGATTCAGCTCATCCGCATCATCGTATCGCGGTGGAATGGATGGCTACGAATGCTTCTGCCGGCTGGGCAACATGTCCGCTTACCGAAAACGGCTTTCTACGTATTCTCGGCCAACCGACCTATCAAGGAGGGCCCGGTAGCCCGGCGGGGGCCTTGGTGAGTTTTCGGCAAATTCTGGCTCTGCCAGGTCACAAGTTCCTGCCTGACGACTTCTCGCTAACATCAGGAGTACCGACTCTGAACGGTGTGACATCAGGCCAATTGACCGACATCTACCTTCTTGCCCTCGCAGTGCGTCACCGCGCGCGTTTCCTCTCGTTGGATCGCCGGATTGACCCGAGCTTGGTGCCCGGCGGTTCTTCCAGTTACGTTCAGCTCAGTCCTTGAGGGCGAACTCCTCGCGGATCTGCACGAGGAGGAAATTCACGCGTTCGCGGTCGGGCTGGTCGGGCAGCGAGGATTGTTCGAAGGCGGCTTGGACCTCGATCAACTGGTTCTCGGCCCGCTTGACGAGGGCTTCGTATTCGAACTCCCCGGAGCGGACGAGGAGGAGGTATTCGCGGTTCGGGCGGCGGATGCGGAGTTCGCCTTCGCGGGCGATCTCGCCGGCCATATCGAGCAGGCGGAGGGTGTGCATGAGGTTCTTCGAATCGTAGCCACGGCCGTGCTGGGCGTTGGTGGCGTAGCGCTCCGGATTGCGCTGGCCGACCCATTCCCAGTATTCGCGGTGGGCCTTGCAGTGGGCTTGGAAGGCGTCCTGGTTGAAGTGCATCCAGGTCACCGGCACGGCCTCACGGGTGACGCTGCTGAAGATCAGGGTATCGGGATCCTTGGGCGAGACGATGCCGCGGGCCTCGCTACGGGGATCATCGTAGATCGCGTACATGCCCGCCGCGTGCTGGACGGCGGTCAGGCTGCAGCGCTTGGGGTCAATCCCGCGGGTGGCGAGCCAGTCGAGTACGGGGCCGCTGCCTTGGCCCTCCGGAACGTGGCAGAATTCGAGCATCGCGCGGCGCTGTTCGGGCTGCGGGTTGACGATCTTCTTGTTCAGGCCGCGGGCCTTGCGGATCTGGCCCATCGCATATTCGCCGAAGGTTTTCGAGCAGAGCTTCGAGAGGAAGATGGAGGGGTCCAAGCGCTCGAAGACAGGATGGCGGTAGCGGATGCAGTCCTCCGGCATCGCCAGCAATTCGAGGGCGTTCGGGTTGTTGCGCAGCAGCAGGGAGACGAAGTGGCCGAGCTCGTAGTAGACTTCGTCGCCCCGTTCGTCGGAGACCTGTTCGATTTCATCGAGGCCTAAGAGGAAGGAGCGCGGTGCGGCGAAGACGCCGCGGCGGTCCTCGTCGGAGCCTTCCAGATTCGTGCCATAGGCGCGGCTGCCCGCCACGCTATCCAGCAGCAGGAGATCCGGTTGGCGCACGCGCTCCAGGGTGAGGTCCGCCGGTGCCGGAACGGCATTGCGAGACCGGATCTCGCTGCGGAAGAGCTGGTCGAGCAGTGCGCCGTTGGCGTCGCCCGTGGGCAGGTCCAAGCGTTCTTCCAAGGTTGCGTCGAGGAATTCATCCAAGCTGCCGATTCGGGGCATGCGTTCGCCTTCCATGGTGCGGGCCTTGTGTTCCAGGAGCGCGGGGATCAGTGCCTGAACTTCCGGCGGGGCGGTGGGAACGAGTTCCGCGAAGGCCACCGGCGGGATGCCATGGCCCGCGGCGATCCAGCGGGCGCAGAGCACGGAACGGAGTGCGTAGAGGTAGTCCTTCGCGCGGACCTGCTCATCCTGCAGCTTGCCCTTTACCATCTGGCGGGCGAGGCCGAGGTAATGCTCGCGCGATGCCTTGGGGGAAAATACGGCGCGTGCCGTACTTTGCCAGCGCTCGCGGAAGCCGCCTTCGTTGCGATAGACGACCGGCGAGTGGAGCCACTCGACCAGCGCGCCGTTCGACTTGCCGAGCAGGCGTGCGGCCTTGCGGATGTCCCAGCCGCCGGCATCCAGTTCGTTCTCCAGGGGGAGGTCGATGGCGTCGGTCCCTTCCCAGATCGAGAAGTAGGTCGATTCCGGTCTCACGAAGAGGAAGCGGATGTCGTAGTCGCTATCCGGCGAGGCAAAGCCCCAGGCGCGGCTGCCCGATTCGCAGGCATACGGGATGCGGATGCGGTGATGGGCCTCGATGCGGTTGAGCAGGCTTTCGATCTTCTCGATCATGGGCGGGCAGAATGCCGCGACCCTGGTACCTCGGGAAAGCAAATAGGTCCCATACGTCGGACAGGACCCATCAAGAGACTCTCACGGAAAATGCCACGGCCGGTTCAGAGTTAAACCCAAGAAACTCTTCACCGGCCGTGGCGTTAGCCGCGATGGACAGGCAGTCAAACCCAAGAAAACCGCCTATCCACCGCGGACCATCCGCTAACCAAGGAAAGCTTTCATTGTGCCAATGCAGGCAGATTTCCGAAAATAAACTCATCGGGAATCGCACCGACGTTGTCGACGATGAGGTCGGGTTGGTAGGCGAAGTTCTTCAGGTCCTGGCGGCGCGTGCCACCGCTGAGGACGAGCACGCTGCGGTAGCCCATCTGCACCGCGCCGAGGATGTCGGTCTCCATCGTATCGCCGACCATGACGATCTCGTCGGTGCGCAGTCCCATCTCCTTGCGGGCGGCGCGCATCATGATCGGGCTCGGCTTGCCGACCGAGAAGGCCTGGACGCCGGTGGCGCGTTCGATCATCGCGACGATCGCTCCGCAGCCGGGACGAATGCCCTTATCGGTCGGGCAGTTCGGGTCCATGTTGGTGGCGATCAGGCGCGCGCCTTTCTCGACCAGGCGCACCCCGCGCTCGATCATCTCGAAGGTCATGGTGCGGCCTTCACCGATCACCACGAAATCCGCGTCGTCATCGACGACGGTCAAGCCATTGCGGTGCAGGGCGGCCGCCAAGCCGTGCTCGCCGACCACGTAGGCGGTGCCATCCGGCTTTTGCGAAGCGAGGAAGCGGGCCGTGGCCATGGCGCAGGTGAAGACTTCGTTCTCACTCGCCTCGATGCCGAGGCGGCGCAGTTTCAGTGCGACATCGCGGCGTGCCCGCTGCGAATTGTTCGTGAGGAAGCGGAACGGAATTCCATGCTCCCGTAACCGGGAAATGAAATCCGAGGCTCCGGGGATCAACCGGGATCCCCGGTAGATGACCCCGTCCATATCGAGGAGAAAACCAATGCGTGCCATATGCCGGTGCAATCAGCGGCTGGCGTGCCACCGCTGCCATCATGGGCGTGATGGTGCTGAGACGGCCTCATGTGGCGGTCCGGTTCTTGTGATTCGATTGAATGTTACGATAAATTAGCGAATCGATCCTGCGATTTTGCACCCAAGGACTAAACGCGGCGGCCAAATCCGCGGTTACTCGCCTTGCTTTTCGAAGGGATGCTCCTTCAGCAATTCCTCCGCCTGATAGAAAGGCACCTTGCCCTTAATCGTTTCGCGAACTCTCGCGACAGTCTCCGGTTTCACCGCCGGTGCGTGGTTGCCGAAGCTGTTCCGAATATAGGTGAGTACACCCGCAAGCTCGCGGTCGTTCATTGTTAGGCCGAGGGGTGTCATCGGCGGCACGCTGGGATTGATGCCGTACTTCTCGCCCTTGACCGTGATCGGTCCTGTTAGGCCGAGCTGGGTGAGCTTGATCAGACGCTCCTCGCTGCCGCTGACCCACTCGCTGCCGGCGAGGGGGGGGTAGATGGCGGCCTGGCCCTGGCCATCCGCCTGGTGGCAGGTGAGGCAATGGGCATCGCGGGCGTAGACTTCCTTGCCGAGGCGCCACAGCTCGAGTTCGGCGGCGGGAAGCTTCGGTTCCGGCTGCACCGCGGTGGTTTCCTCCGGCTCGATCTTGAGCTTGCCGGACAAGTAGTCGGCGGCACGGGGATTGTTGGAGAGGTCGAGCTTGCCCTCTTTCTTGAGGATTTCGATATCGTCGCTTAGTGTTAGAAAGGCGGTCTTGATCGCCTCCGGCATCCACTTGTCGATCGGCTGCTTCAGCACTTCGAGCGCGATCTTCGCGCCGTCGGTGTTGTCGAGCCACGAGGCGGCGGCGAGCGCTTCCAGGCGCACCTGGGGATGCGGATCGCTGGCGGCCTTCATCAGCAATGCGGCGTGGTCGGGAATTTTCCGCCACGAATTCCGGATCACTTCGACGGCCGAGGAGCGGGCCTGATGCGCCTTGGCGTTGAGGCATTGTTCAAGCAAGTCCTGGTCGATCTGGTTCTGTCCCCAGGTGACCCACAGCGCTTCGGCCACGTGGTGTTCGTAGCGGGGATCCGCCTTGTCGAGCGTCTCCACCCAGGCCTTGGCCGCGGGGACGATGACATCGGGCTTGTGGCCGCGCAGCTCGCGGCGGACGCGGTAGCGGGTGCGGTATTCGGGCTCCTTGAGCAGTTCGAAGAGCTTCGGGATTTCCGCGCCGGCGATGCTCGCGGGCTTCACCGTCGGGCGGCCCTTGTAGCTCACGCGGTAGATGCGGCCATGGGTGCGGCCGCGGTTCGGATCGCGTGCGGAGTGCTGCATGTGGCCGATCAGCGCATTGTGCCAATCGACGATGTAGAGCGAGCCATCCGGCGCGAACTCGAGGTCCGCCGGGCGGTAGTTCGGATCGCTGGAAGTCACCAGGTCGCCGATGTGCTTGCCGGAGAAGCCGCCACCGTCTTCCCAGATCTTGTGGATGCTGGTTCCGAGAAAGCCGATCGAGTTGTTGGTCATGAAGCCCCCTTGGAGCTCATCCGGGAAATGGCGGGAGGAGATGAACTCCGCACCCGCGGTCGGCCGGGAATACTTCGGCGCGAACTCGGCGATCTTGCCGGTCTCGTAGGCGAAGGGAGCCTTGATCGAAATCGGCAGCGCCCACCAGTTGTTGCCGCCCGAGGCATCCGCGATGAAGCACTGCTGCCAATCGTCGAAGGCGATGCCCCAGGGGTTATTGAAGTAGGTCTGGACGTAGCGCTCCAGGCGGAAGGACTTCGGATCGAAGCGCCAGATGCCGCCGCCGGTGCAGCGCCGCGGGCCGTAAGGCGTCTCCACCTGCGAGTGCAGGAAAACGCCCTCGCCCATGTAGATCGCGCCCGCAGCGTCGGTGGAGAAGGCGTGGATCGCGTGGTGGGTGTCGTGCGGATCGAAGCCGCTCATCATGTACTCGCGGCGGTCCACCTTGTCGTCGCCATCGACATCGCGCAGCAGCATCAGGTTCGGCTCTTGGGAAACGTAGACGCCTTCCGGTGCCAGCTCGATGCCGATCGGGAGGTGGAGGCCATCGGCGAAGACGGTCTGCTTGTCGGCGCGGTTGTCGCCGTCGGTGTCTTCGAGGATCAGGATCTTGTCATTGGGCAGCGGATCGCCGGGGCGATAGTGCGGATAGGAGGGCATGGTGCAGAGCCAAAGCCGGCCCTTGTTGTCGAAGGTCATCTGCATCGGGTTCGCCAGATCCGGGAAGTCCTCCTCCGAGGCGAAGAGGCCAATCTCGAAGCCATCCATCAGCTTGAAGGTCTTCAGGGCTTCCTTCTCGCGGAGGTACTTGATCTGGCCCGTGAAGTTGCTGGTGACGGGATCGAGCTTGCGAGTCTTGGCGTCTTCTTCCGCCAGATTGGGCGTCTTGCCTTCGACCGTGCTCCAGATCGCGGCGTCGCGGTTGGCGGTCAACTGGCGGATCTTTTCGATCTCCTGCGGGTAGTTGAAATCGCCGAAGGGCTGCCAGCGCCGGCCGTAGGCGTGGACGCCATTGAGCATGCGGTGGTCGTTGTGCCAGAACCAGGACTTCTCGTTCACGATCTTCCGGACCTTGTCGGGATCGGTTTGGAGAATCATGTCCTTCGGCTTGTAAAGGGCGTCCGCCAGCAGGTAGGCGAGGCGGCGGTCGCCGGCGTCATTGAGGGCGAATCCGTTCAGGGTCAGCGGCTCCTTGATCTCAGCGTAGAGCTTTTGAGTGGGACGGAAGAGGTCTATGAAGCCAAGCCCGCGCTCGGTGGCGACCTGCTGGATCACCCCGGTGTACATCTCCAGATTCGCGTTCTCCTGCTTGCCGTCCGGCAGGTCGTAATACTGGGTCAGGTCCTCGAAAGCGATCGGGGAGACCAGCACCAGCTTCGGCGCGGCGGTCCCGTTGTACTTCTGGGCCAGAGTGTGGGTGACGAAGGCATCGAGTTCCGCGCGGAATTTCGCCAGGCCCTCGGAGCCTTCGAAGGATTCGTTGAAGCCGAAGAAGGCGAGGATGGTGTCCGCCTTGCAGACGGTCAGCCATTCGTCTTCCGAAGGGTAGTGGCCCTCGCCCTTGTGCTGCGCCAGCTCCGGGCGGAGCTTTTCCGCGCCGGGGAAGGCCCAGGGCGTCTTCCGACCCGCGCGCGGGCGGTAGGACGGCGTGTCGCCCGGGAAGCACATGTTGCGGAAGACCAGGTGGTTCTCCGGGTAGCGCAGGTGCAATTGGGTCTCGAAGTTGCCGAAGTACTGCATCCGCTCGCCCAGGCCACTGCCGATCATCACGATGTGCTCGTCCTTGGCGGGGTCTTGGAAGACCGCCTGCGCGTGGAGCAGCGGCATGGCGGCGAGGGCGAGGAAGATCGATCGGAAGTTCATGGCAGCAGTGGGTGCAGTGCAGGCTGGCGGGTAACGGCGCGGAAGCTGGATTTTTGTCGTCGGCCCCGGATTCGGCGACTGCTTTTTCATGCGACGGCAATTCCGGGGTTCGCTTGCAAGAATTCCCCGCCCTGCCCAAACTGCAACCATGAAGCCGGACGCCGAAGCCCGCGCGGCGGCGGCCGAGGTCCGGGCCATCTATCGCGAATGGGAACAGCGGCCCTTGGAGCGCTCCTGCACCGGACGCGGCGATTGCTGCCGCTTCCGCCTGACCGGGCGCACGCCTTTCCTGACCCGCGGTGAGGCGCTGGTGGCCGCGCTGGCATGGCGCGCGGCGGGCCGCACCAGCGTGCCGGAGACGGCGGACGGGGCCTGCCCGTTTCTCAAAGCGGGCCGCTGCCAGATCTACGAGGGGCGGCCCTTCGGCTGCCGCACGCACTTCTGCGATGCCGCCGGCGGTCCGGCGTCCCGGAAGGAGGTGCGGGATCTGATCCAGCGCCTCGAAGAGATCGACACGCGCTTGGGCGGCAGGGGTGGGGTGAATCTGCCCGGGGCGGTGGCTGCGGCGATGAATCCGCGACGCCCGGGATAAAACCTGCCCGGCCCAAAAAAGTGCCGCCGGGGTCCCACCCCCGGCGGCTAGAAACCATCAACCCCTACGTTCTTTGCGGAACGCCGGGAGCTGACAATATATGCTGTTCACCCTTACATGAAAACACGCGCAGCGCGCGGTCTTCGTGGATTCAGACCCGTGGGCAGGATGAATGTTCAAAGATTCCGAAATTTTTTCCGGAATTTTGCGCGGTCTCAGGAGGGCCGGTAGACCTCGCTGTCCGCCACCCGCCGCCGGATCGCTTTGAGAACCGGCTTGGTGTCCTCGTCGAGACGGACCGGCTGGACGTAGGCGTCGATTTCCCAGCGTTCCAGCAGCCTTTCGAGGAGTTGCTGCTGCATCCGTTCGGAGACCGGTTTGAAAGCGGGCCAGCGGGCGTCCACGACCAGCACCAGGAGCTTCCAACCGGGAAAGTGGGTCACGTGCTTCGCACCCAGCCAGGCGCGGCGGACGGCGGGTTCCGTCGCCAGGGCCTCGCGCAGACGCTCGAGTTCCGACTCGCCCAGATCGTGGGGGAGGAAGGAATCCTGCGGGCAGACCTTGCTGCGTTCGACCAGCGCGGCCCGCAATTCCCGCTGGTGTTGTTCGGCGCGTTCCTTGAGCGTGTCGATCTCGGCGACATTGCCGAGGCGTGAGTGAAATCGCGCCAGGGTCTCGAAGGCGCGCGAGGCGATGGTGGGATCGGCGGCGGCGCGCTCGAGGTAGGCGGCGGATTCGAGATCGCCTTTTTCCGCCAAATGGCAGCCGCGCAGGTAGAGTGCCCCGGAGTGGTCGGGCCGCCGTTCCAGCAGGGCCAGCACCTCGCCCTGGACCTTTTCCAAGCCATCCAGGCGCGACAGCGCGGCGATCCTCTTCCATGCATCGCGCACGCCGGGGGCGTCGCAGGTTCCGGCGGGCCGGTCGCGGCGGGCGGCGAGGGCGTCCTTCGACCAATCGGTGCTGAAGTGCTGTCGCGCGCGACCGAGGAATGCGGCATCCAGCAATTCATCGGCAGCATTCGTCGCGGGGATTAGCAAGGGGCTGGCGGAGACCGGGATGCCCAGGTGCGCGAGTCTTTCCGCGAGCGCCGGGTGCGTGTCCGTGAAATCCGCGGATTTGCCCATGGCCTGGCTCGTCCAGCGGTCGCGGGAGTTCGCCGGCGGTTCGCTGCGGACCAAGGCAGAAAGCCTTTCGATCACGTCCCTGGGGACCGCTGCTGAACCCGCTATGGCGCTTTCCAGAGGCTGCCAGAATTCTTCTTCCAGACGTAGGCCCTGGATCGCCAGGCGTTGCAGGCCGGAGGCAAGTGCCTCTGCGGATACCGCCTCCGCCGCGACCCGATCGGCCTCGAGTTCATGGAAGCGGGAAAGCAGGAAGGCGCGGGAATTGAAGCGCGGCCAGAACCAGCGGAAGAATTTCGACAGCAGCGGGAAGAGCGGACTCGCCGGCAGCCGTCCGGCCACCTTTTCCCATGTGGCGCGCTTACGATGCAGCCAGGCACGGGTCCTGCCGTCGGGCCCCACCGCGTGAGCGAACTCGTGGGCCAGCACCGCGCGGAATTCCTCCCGGCTTAGCATCTCCATGAGCGGCAGCCCGATCACCAGATAGCTTCGATACCATCCCAGGACGCCGAGCCGGGGATTCTGGACAGTGGCGGCATTCACTTCCGCATCCAGCAAGACCTGGTGAAAGCGCACGCCGCCGACCAGGTTCCCGGTCTCGCGGATCAGGCGGTGCAGTTCCGGATGTTCCTCCTCGTCCAAGGGGGCACCTTCCGGGGGATCGAACTTCACCCACAGGCAGCAGACCAGCAGGACGGCGGTCAATAGCCCGGCGAAGGCGAGCGCGCCCCCGACCAGGGTGCCGGTCCACCCCTGCTGCTGCAGGGCGATCAATAGGCCGGCCAACGCAAGCAAAGCGCAGGCGGACAGGGCGGCAAGTAGCACGGCATACCCCAAGACGATCCAGGCGAGGGTTTCGCGCAATAGTTCCCGCGGCTGGCCGCTCCGAGCGAGCGCCAGCTCCGCCACGAGAGAATTGAAACCGTCGCGAGTCATCCGGAGGAGGGGGGAGAGACGTGGGGCGATTGGTTATTCTAACCGCAATTCTAATACAACCTAAAAGTGGCAACTCCACTTAGGGAATGATGCATCATGCCTGCGATTCAAAATTCGCGCATTCCAATGATAATCAGACGCATGCTGAATTCCGCCTGCGGACAAAATGAGATGAAAGTGCGACATAAAATGTCAATTCCTCCATGACTCTCCACCTGCCCCTTAAGCTTCACCATAGCAGTCCATGGTGGCAAAATCGGACATTATCCCCTATCGCACGGTTCTTGCACGATGCACGGCCAAGCAAATGCAGGGTGCATGGAAGGGCGGACTTCCCGTCCTCCCGCGGGAACGGTGGAATCCCGCACCCAGCGGCGATTGCGGGCTCCCATGCCGCCTGGGCACGAGGTCTGCAAGGCTTCCCCCGCAACTGACACCATCATGAAACCGAAGCTGACTCTACTCCTTCTAACATCCGCCGCCGCGCTGCTGAGCGGTTGTGTCGAAACTTACAGCCCGGGCGGGCCATCCGCCATGGCTCCAACCTACAGGCCTGGTTATGCCGTGCGGACATTGCCGCCGGGCTATCGCGCGGAGGTCATCTCGGGCACGCGCTACTACTCTCACAACAATGTCTACTACCGGTCCCAAGGCGGCGGCTACGTGGTCGTCGAATCGCCGCGCCGTGGTGGGAATTGGGATGGGGGCGGACGTGACCGCGATCGCGATGGCGGTCGCCACGACGGGGATCGGGACGGAGGTCGCCGGGATGGAGGTCGCGGCGATCGTGACCGGGACGACCGTGACCATGGGCACCGCGATGCGAGGGTGATACGGAGCCTTCCCAATGGCTATGCCGTGGTGAATCACCGTGGACAGCGTTACTACCGGTCGGGGAATGCTTACTACCAGTCCCGCGATGGAGGCTACGTCGTGGTCTCCAGTCCGTTCTAGGCAGATCAACAAAGGGAAGGGGTGGAGCGTTCGACAGACGCGCCGCCTCTTTTCCGTCAGCACTCCACCACATTCACGGCGAGGCCACCGCGGGAGGTTTCCTTGTACTTCGACTTCATGTCGCGTCCGGTGTCGCGCATGGTCTTGATCACCTTGTCGAGCGAGACGAAGTGCGAGCCGTCACCCGCCATCGCGAGGCGTGAGGCATTGATCGCCTTCACGGAGGCCATCGCATTGCGCTCGATGCAGGGAATTTGGACCAGCCCGCCGACCGGATCGCAGGTCAGGCCGAGGTTGTGTTCCATGCCGATCTCCGCGGCGTTCTCGACCTGGGTCGGGGTGCCGCCGAGATATTCGACCAGACCGGCGGCTGCCATCGAGCAGGCCACGCCGACCTCGCCCTGGCAGCCGGCCTCCGCGCCGGAGATCGAGGCGTTGCGCTTGTAGAGCATGCCGATCGCCGCGGCTGTTAGAAGAAAGCGGTGTACACCATCGGGATAGGGCGAACGGCGGAAGCGCACGGCATAGTGCAGCACCGCCGGGATGATTCCAGCCGCACCGTTGGTGGGGGCGGTGACCACGCGACCGCCGGCGGCATTCTCTTCATTCACCGCCAGGGCGTAGAGATTTACCCAATCGAGGATCGTCAGCGGATCGGTGAGAGCGAGCTCCGGGCTGCCGCAGAGGTTTTCGAAGATCGCCTTGGCGCGGCGCTTCACCTTCAGGCCGCCGGGCAGGACGCCTTCGTGCGAGCAGCCGCGCTTCACGCAGGCCTGCATGGCATTCCAGATGGCGTCGAGGCGGTTGCGGGTCTCGGCTTCGGGGCGGAAGGCTGCTTCATTTTCCAGCAGCAGGCTGGCGATGGAAAGGCCGGTTCGCGTGCAGTTGGCCATGAGTTCCGCCGCGCTGATGAAGGGGTGGGGGATGGCTACTTCCGCCCTGACGGGGTGCTGCATCTCCGCCTCGCTGGCGATGAAGCCGCCGCCGAGCGAATAGATTACCTCGTCCGCGAAGGGTGCGCCGGCGGCATCGAGTGCGGTGAAGTGCATGCCGTTCGGGTGCAGCGGCAGCGGCTTCAGGCGCTTGAAATCCAGATCCGCTTTTTCGTCGAAAACGATGTCCGTGCCCCACGGCGTCCGGAGCTTCCCGCGGCGGATCGCCGCCAGCTTTTCCGGGATGCTATCGATCTCGACCGTCTCCGGTTCCTCGCCCTGAAACCCCAGGAGGATCGCGGCATCCGTGCCGTGGCCCTTTCCGGTGGCGGCCAAGGATCCGTAGAGATCGCAGCGCAGGCGTGTGACTCGCGCCGCGAGGCCCCGCTCCTGCAGTCCTCGCACGAAGCGGCTGGCCGCCCGCATCGGTCCCACCGTGTGAGACGACGAGGGGCCGACGCCGATGGTGAAGAGTTCGAGTGCGGACAAGGTCATAGAGCCGCCGTCGATCATCATCAGCCCGCGCAAGGGTGCAAGATCGCGGGGAAAAATTGACCGTTTCCGCAGCGCCGCCTGCGGCTTCGTGTCAAAGCTGAAGGCCGCCCATCCGACCAAGGTCGTATAGGCAAAATACGCAGGCCCTGCGAGAAGAGGACCGCGCCGGGGGACTACGCCCGGGGTTTGCACCATACCTCCACACTCCATGAGATCGAATTGTCCGCCCCTGCGCAGCGCTTTCCTCTGCGCGCTGCTTGCTTCTACCGCCCCTCTTTACGGGATCCGGGGGAATCCGGGGAAGTCCTCGCCGCGGACGCAAGCGAGGCCGCCTGAATCCGCCGGAACTCCCGCCTTTTCGGGGCTCCCTGCCCTCACCAAGCATCAGGAAGAAGACAAGCAACTCTCCCGCCTGGAGGAGCCCTGAGCGGGCAAAGTAGTGTGTACTATATTAATAGTAGTAATTTGCCGCGGGATTGAACAATTCGGGCCCCCATGCCGGTTGCGCCAATGCTTGAAGAGCGCCTTCCTCGGCCGGGTACATCCTACCAAAGTCCGATATACGGATCAGACAGCCTGTGAGAGAGCAGGGGCCGGTCGCCGCACTTGGCATCCCGCTCCGATGAAACGTCTCCTCCTGTCTCCTCCCTCCCTCCTGCTTGCCTTGGTGGTTTCCGCTGCACCGGTGCACGGCATCTGGCGCGACTTCGACGATGCCGAGGCGATCCTCGGCAACCAAGCGCTGCCGTCCCCGACCCGGCTGTTCTCGTCCATGAATGTCACCTGCGATACGGGCAGCGGGAAAGTCTTCATCTGCGATTCGGGAAACAACCGCGTGCTCCGCTTCAGCTCCGCCGCCGCGCTCGGCAGTGGCCAGGCTGCGGAAGCGGCCTTCGGTCAGCCGGATCTTTACAGCGGCACGGCCGGCACCAGCCAGAGCAAGCTGACCTATCCCATCGGTGCTGCGGTCGATGGAGCCGGACGGCTGTGGGTCGCGGATACGGAAAATAGCCGGATCATGCGGTGGGACAATGCTCTTACCGCGCCAAGCGGTGCGCTGGCGAGCCAGGTACTAGGCGCGCCGGATTTCAACACCCGCGGCGGCGGCACGACCCAGAACCGTTTGAGTCGGCCCAATAGCGTGGATATCGATTCCCAAGGCCGCCTCTGGGTCGCGGATTACAACAACAGTCGCGTGCTGCGTTTCGACAACGCAGCGGCCAAGGGCATCAATGCCAATGCCGATGGAGTGATCGGCCAATTGGGTTTCACCACGGCAGTCTACGGATGCACGGCGTCGAACTTCAAACAGCCCTATGACCTGGATATCGACGCCCAAGACCGGCTGTGGGTCGCGGACATCTTCAACAGCCGGGTCCTGCGTTTCGACAATCCCTCGGCCGATGGAACGGCAAACGGCGTCCTCTGCCAGACCGACTTCGAGAGTTCCGGAGGAGGCTCCGGTCCGGGAAATGCGAATTATATTCCCTCCCTGGACGTGTCTCCCACAGGGACCCTGTATGCACTGGATACGCAGAATGCCCGCGTGCTGCGATGGGATAATGCCGCGGCGAAGGCCAACGGTGCCAATGCCGACGGCGTGCTGGGCCGGATGTCTCTAGCATCCAACGCGACCTACTCCGATACCCCCGGCTACGTAGGCTCGCAGGCCGGTGGCTTGGCGACCGATGCGGCCGGGCATCTCTGGCTGACGGACCGCTATCTTGAACGCACGATCTGCTGGGCGAACGCGGCGACCAAGCCGAATGGCGCAAATGCCGAGACCGTGATCGGTCACAACGACCCGAACATCACGCCCACTCATTACTTCGATCCCACCAGGATGCCCCGCGTGGTGCGCGGCGGCGTGGAAGACCCTGTGAGCGGCAAGTTTTTCATGGGGGACGATGGACGGGTCCTGCGCTACACCAGTCGCGCGTCAGCGGAGAGCGGCAACCCGGCTGAAGCAGTATTCGGCAAATCCAGCGCTTGGGGCTACGGCTTCGGCGATCCGAGCCAAACCGAGCTGAGCAGCACTTGGGGAGTGGCCTTGGATGCCACTGGCAAGCTGTGGGTGAGTGATACCGAAGCGAACCGCGTGCTGGGTTTCGCGAATGCCCTTACATCTCCAAGCGGCAGCCCTGCAGCGGTGGTCTTGGGCCAATCCGGCTTCGACGATAGCTCAAGCGCCCTGGCGCAGAATCGAATGCATCATCCGCGCGGCCTTACGCTCGATGCGGCCGGCAACCTGTATGTGGCGGACTGCGGTAACCACCGCGTGCTGCGCTTCAACAATGTCGCGGCCAAGACCAGCGGCGCCAATGCGGATGCCGTGCTCGGCCAGCAAAATTTCATCGCTTCCAGCCAAGCGGACGAGGTCTACCTGTTGGAAAATCCCAGCGGAGTCTCCATCGATGCCGACGGCCGGCTGTGGGTGGCGGATACCGCGAATCACCGGGTGGCACGCTACGATACCCCGCTGAGTGCCATTCCCCTGGCTGTGCCGTCCGGAACCCTCGGCATTCATGCCGGGGCGACCGCTTCAGCCATGCAGGAGCCCGTCGCAGCAGTGGTGGATGGTGCAGGACGGCTCTTTGTGCTCGATACCGCCTTCAATCGCATCCTGCGCTTCGACAATGCCAAGACCAAGCCGAACGGCGCCGATGCCGATGGATTGCTCGGTGCGATGAGTTTCACCCACTCGCTTAGCAGCCACCGCACGAGGAATGCTTGGTGGCGCCCCTATGGGCTGTTCATGGATGCCGCCAAGAACCTGTGGGTGGGAGATGAATCGAATGAGCGCGTGCTACGCTACTCCGCGGAAGCCACTGCCTACATCACCCAGAGCGGACCGGTGGGCGGAAACTTCCAGCTGACCTTCCACGGCGAGGCAGGGATCACCTACACGGTGAAATCATCCACCGACCTCAAGACCTGGCAGCCCGAGGCCACCTATCCCTTCGCCTCCTCCGGCACGCAGATCTTCTCGAAGGCCAAGGCAGGCACCAAGCGCTTCTATTGCGTCGAGGAACCGTAGCGCTCGAAGAGGTACGCGGAGTGCCGGGTGAAAAGTGCCAAGTTCCGGGAACAGCTGCCGCTGATCTCTGGGGGGAGTCGGTGGCCTTTCTTTGGAACTTGGCACTTTTCACTTGGCACTTCGCGCGGCGCACCGGTCGATGGCGGGGGCACGCCGCGATGTTGAAAGACCTTTCCTTTTCCGCCATCGTCGCGGGCTTCGTTTCGGTGCTGGTGGGCTTCACCAGTTCGGTGGCGATCGTCTTTCAAGCGGCGCAGAATCTCCACGCCAGTCCGGAGCAGGCGGCATCCTGGATCTGGGCGATCGGGATCGGCATGGGCGTGCCGACCATTCTTTTTTCCCTCGCGACGAAGAAGCCGATCCTAATCGCCTGGTCGACGCCGGGTGCGGTGGTGATCGGCGCTGCAGCGGCGGCGGGACATCTCACGATGCCGCAGGCGATCGGTTGTTTCCTGTTCAGCGCGGTGCTGATCACGATCGCAGGTTTCAGCGGCGGCTTCGAGAAGGTGATGAACCGCCTGCCCTTGCCGCTGGCCTCGGCGCTCTTGGCAGGGGTGCTTTCGAAATTCGCGCTGGATGCCTTCACGGCGATCCCGCGCGACCCATGGCTGGTCCTGCCGATGGTCGCGGCCTATGTGGCGGGTCGGCGCTTCTGGCCGCGGGCGAACGTGCCGCTGATCCTGCTTCTCGGCATCGGGATCGTGGCGGCGCGCGGGCAATTCCATGTGGAGAAGGTGCCATGGGAATTCACGATGCCGGTGTGGACCTCGCCGGAGTTCTCCGGTGCCGCGCTGATCGGCGTGGGGATTCCCTTGTTCATCGTCACCATGGCCTCGCAGAATTTGCCCGGGATCGCGGCGATCCGGGTCGGCGGTTATGAGGCCCCGGTTTCCAAGATCATCGGTTGGACGGGGGTGACGACCTTCCTGCTGGCACCCTTCGGAGCCTTCGGGATTAATTTGGCGGCGATCACGGCGGCCTTCGTGGTCGGCCCGGAGGCGCATCCCGATCCGCGGCGGCGCTATTGGGCCCCGGTGAGCGCGGGGGTCTTCTACCTGCTGATCGGGATTTTCGGTGCGACGGTGGCGGGCCTGTTTGCGGCCTTCCCGCGGGAGTTCGTGCTGGCCATCGGCGGGCTGGCCTTGCTCGCCACCATCGGCAATGCGCTGGCCTCGGCGCTGGGCGGCGAGCGCTTCCGCGAGGCCTCGATCATGACCTTTTTCGTCACGCTTTCGGGAATCACCCTCCTCGGGATCGGTTCGGCCTTCTGGGGGATCGTTGCGGGCGGGATCGTGGCGGCGCTGATGAAAAGGAAGTAACACCGCCATTTGACAGTCTCGCAGACCGCGCTTTGATGCCCGGGATGAAAACCCTCCTGTTATCCCTCATGGCCGCCGCTTCCGCCTCCGCCGCCCTCGTTGAAAAGACCGTCGAATACGATCAAGGCGGCACCACGCTCGAAGGGTTCCACGTCTATGACGACGCCGTTTCCGGCAAGCGCCCGGCGGTGCTGGTCATTCACCAGTGGACCGGCCTGACCGATTACGAGAAAGGCCGCGCCCGCCAGCTTGCGGAGCTGGGTTACAATGTTTTCGCCGCCGACATCTACGGCAAGGGCGTGCGGCCCGCACGGCCCGACGCGGCCAAGGAAGCCGGGAAATACAAGGGCGACCGCGATCTTTTCCGGGCACGCCTGAAGGCCGGCCTGGAAGTGCTGCAGAAGGAGGAGCACACCGATACCGCGAAGATCGCGGCCATCGGCTACTGTTTCGGCGGCACCGGCGTGCTGGAGCTGGCGCGCAGCGGCGCGGATATCGCGGGTGTGGTTTCGTTCCACGGAGGCCTCGATGCGGCAGAAGGCAAAGCCGCAGAGAAGGGTGGCGTGAAGGCCAAGGTGCTGGTGCTCCACGGTGCCGAAGACCCGAATGTCCCGACTGATCAGGTGCTGGCCTTCGGCAAGGAGATGGTTGAAGCCGGTGTCGACTGGCAGTTCGTCGGCTACGGCGGCGCGGTCCACGCCTTCACCCAGAAGATGGCGGGCAATGACAACTCCAAGGGCGCGGCCTACAACGAGAAGGCGGACAAGCGCTCGTGGGAAGCGATGAAGGTGTTCTTCGCGGAGATTTTCGAGTGAGGCGGTCGTGATGCCTGTCCAGCGGAGGGCGGACGCATTCGTCCGCCGGCAAGGCCGGGAAAAAGCTTTGCGAATTACTCCGCGACCTTGGCCGCCCGACCCCTCTCAAGGATCATGTTCGGCTTGCCGTCCTCGCCGATAATCATGTTCCCACCCTCCGCGAGGGTAAGCGTCACCCCGCCGCCGCTGGCCCAGTGGAACCTGATTTTGTCGGGAGCTTCGGCGGTCCAGTCGGAGCCCTCCCATTTTTTGTCGAGGGTGAAGACGTGAAGGACCTTGTTGTTGTTTACCCGCCGCCAAAGCGTTCCGGCCATGTCGGTCTGGAAGTTGACGACCGTTCCCACACCCAGAAGCAGGCGCTTCTTCTCCGCGACGATCTGCTTCGCGAGCGCCGGATTCTCCGCGGTTCCCGGAATGGCATTCAAGGCGGCGAGGTACGCGGCATTGGGCCTCCGCGCGCTTGCGACGACATCAACCTGAACTTTCGCAAGCTCCTTGACCAAAGTCCTTCGTGGGCCTTGCGCCTTCTTTGGCAATTTGTCGTTCTCCCCGGAACCCAGGGAAATTCCAGCCGCTCCCTTGCGCTCGGTGTCAATTAAGGCAGCCCCTGCGGGATCTCTTTTGGCGACGAGATCCCGCTCCAAACTGTCGAGCACTACCAGATAGGCATCACGTGCCAGCCGTTCCGCGCTTTCCGCCTTGAGGAGGATCTTGTTGATTTCCTCGCGATGCTTGGCGGCGTGCGGCGCGATCAATGGGTCCAGGTCGGCTGACTTGACCATCTGCAATGGGAACACGATCGCGCAAATTAGCAGGACGAAGCGATTCATCACACCCATGAGATGAAGGCTTCATGAGGCAAACATACGGTCAAGATGAAAGAGATCTTCCGGCTTTCCTCGGGTTGTGCCGGCAGCTGTTGCCGGAACTGTGCCAGCGACAACAAGTCGCCGCTCCTCACAAAGAAAAAGCCGCGGGACACTCGTCCCGCGGCTTCTCTATACGAACCTTACCGGATGCGCCCGGGGGATCGCAGGGAAGTCAGTTGATTTGCCTTACCAGAAGACCTTCGCGCCCATGATGATGTTGGTGCCCGGCTCGTTCTGGCCGGAGCCGTGGTTGCGGTAGTCTTCGTCGGTGACGTTCTCGACGCCGGCGGTCAGCTCGAGGTGATCGGTGGCGCGCCAGCCGCCGTGAAGCATGTAGACGACGTAGTTCGGCGTGCCGCCGGAGGGGATGCGCTGGTTGTCGGCGCGGTCGGAGGCGGTCAAGCGGTTCTCCTCAGCAGCGGCGAGCACGCGGCCCTCGACCCAGAAGGTGTCGGTCGGTGAGGTCCAGCGCAGGGCGACGGAGCCGGTGAGCGGCAGCAGGCGCGAGCCCGGTTCATCGAGTAGCGGACCGCCGAGGAAGGCGCTCGTCTCAGTGCGGCCGTCTTGCCAGGCGCCGTAGCCGGAAACCGTCCATTGCGGGTGGAAGCGCCAGGCCCCTTCGAGTTCCACTCCGTAGACGTAGCCGTCGCGGCCGTTGGTGGCCACGGTGGTCGCGCCATTTGGCGTGGTCGGCACGCCGACGATCAGGTCGTCCACGTCCGTGTAAAAGAAGGAGAGATTCAGCGAGGTGTCCTCCGTGACGTGGCGGGTGCCGATCTCGTAGGTGATGTATTCCTCCGGATCGACGTCGACGGAGCCGGTGGAGGCGATGCCCGAGCGGGCGGTCAGGTTGCCGGAGAGGTCGTCCAGGTTCGGCGCGCGGAAGGCCTGCGAGGCGCCGCCGTAGACGCTCCAGCAATCGTTGAAGTGATAGATCCCGCGCAGCGAGCCGACGACATGATCCCAATCCCGATCCGCGCCGTACTGATCCTGGCCGGCGGCGGCATCCCAGTAACGGCCGAGTTCGGCCTTCGCATAAGTGTAGCGGGCACCGGCGGTGAGTTCGAATTGATCGACCGGCTTCCACATGTACTGCGTGAAGGCGCCGAAGGTCTCGTAGGTCGAGTCATCCGCGATCGGGCGGGTGGCCCGGTCGTAGTTCAAGCCGGGAGTGGCGCGCTTGCGGTAGCCTTCGGACTCGGTGGTATCGCGATAGTAGTCGAAGCCATAGACTAGGTCGCCAGGGCCGAGACGGGACTGGAATTGGGTGTCGACGCCGATCGTATCGATCTCCTGGATCTGATAGCGGCGGTCGGTCGCCGTGCGATACTCCTTGGAGGACTCACGGGTGGTTTGGAAGGAGACCGTCGCATTCCAGCGCTGGATGAAGGCGGAGTCGGCATTCTCCTGATCGACGCGGACGTAGGTCAGCGAGCGCTCCTGATCGATGGTGCGGGCCAGCCAGGTGCCGGGCTGGGTGACGTGGCCGGAGTGCTGCCAGCCGGGATTGAAGAGGGTCGAGTGCCAGCGCGAAATTGCGTCCTGATTCACCTGCTGGTGGGCGACGGTCAGCGTCGTCTGCGCGTTGAGCGCCATGTCGAAGCGGAAATCGAGATCCTGCTCCGGGTAGCCGGTATTCCGCATCAGTCCGACGGCGGAGTCGCGGATATCGCCGAAGTCCTTCGCCGTGACGCCGAGCATCACGCCGTATTGTCCGCCCACGCCGAAGGAGCTTTCGATCCGGCCGATGTGCGAGTCATCGCCATTGCTGCGGGTACTGGTAGTAGGCCGCGCCGTGGGTGAAAAACTCGCTCTCCTTCTCGTCTTGGAAGTTTGAGGACTTGGTGAAGACGTTCATGGTGCCGCCGATCGCGTCGGACCCGTAGAGCACCGAGCCCTGGCTCTTCACCAGCTCGATGTGGTCGATCGAGTAGGGATCGATGGTGTTCCAGTACCTGGGTCGGCCCGCTGCGCCAGGCGGAGTTGTTGATGCGCACGCCATCGACCAGCAAAAGATTCTGGCGGCCGGTGAAGCCGCGGATGTAGGGCGAGCCGTGGCCGTTCGCGGTCTTCTGGACCAGCACGCCGGGGGTGAACTGGAGCGCCTCGGGCAGGGTCCGGCGGGTATTCTCCTCGATGTATTTTTCATCGAACTCCGTGACGGTGTACGGGACGTTCTTCTTTTCGTCCTCCGAACGGGAGGCGGTGACGATCAGGGGATTCAGCAGATCTTGCGCTTGAGCAGCAGCCCAAGGCACCAAGGGCAGGAGGAGGAGTTTTCTCATCGGTAGGACCGGAACGGGTGTCCGGACCTTTCCTTAGGGGAAAATTTCTTAATTTACCGGGGCCTTTGCCGGGGCGGCCGCGGGGATCTGCTCGCCGCTGGTGTTCTGGAGTTCCCGAAGGACGGCGGTTTCCCGTTTGGTCATCGAGTAAGGACCGGCGAAGTGGACCCGGGCATTCCGGACCCGGTGGGTCCGGCACATCCAGCCTTGGCGGGCGTCCAGATAGTAGAGCACCAGGTATTGGCGATCCTCGCTCGAGGTCTCCGCGATGAAGTCCGGCAAGCCTTCATCCTTTAGGAAGACATTGAGGTCGGGATGGGTCGCGGACTGATAGACCAGGCGCCGGTGGCCGAGGGTCTCCGGCGAATTCCGCACCAGCATGATCCGGTCCTGGGCTGCTCGCTCGGTCCGGCCTGCTTCCCAGCTCACCCCGGCCGGCGAGCAGGCGACGAGCAGGAAGGGCAGCAGCAGGAGAAATTTCATGGCGATGCTGGCGATACGTCGGAAAGAGACCTGCCATTGCGGCGCCGGTCTTTTTCGATCACGCGCTGCAACGCCGCTACGTTCGGACGGTTCGCTTCGGATTCAATGAAAAATGCGGTCTCAAGCGGAACCAGGAATTCCACCGCCGAATTCACCCCGACCAAGTTGCCGTAGGCATCGATCACCGCGCCGCCGCTGTCGCCTGGTTCCAGGGGGATATCGTGCTTGAAGCGTGCCGCGTTTTTCTTCCCGGGCGGGATATCGGTCACGAGTTGTCCCGGCTCGCTGCGGAAGCCGGTGGCGATCCCGGAGTGGACCACGGGCGTGCCTGCCGGCAGCCAATGGTCGGCCGGTGTCCAATTGTAGTAGCGCGGGGTCGCGATCGGGATATTCAGGAGTGCGAGATCGCTGGACGAGGAACGCCAGACGATGCGCGCCTTGGTGGCCTTCAGGCCGCCCAGTTGGCCGTGGATCAGGAAGACATTGCGGCCATCGGAGCGGGCCAGCACGTGGTCGGCGGTGATGAAATAGCCGTCCGGCGAGATCGGCACGGCGGAGCCGCCATCGGCGTCGTCCGGTCCTTGCCCTTGGGTGAAGCGGCTTTCCACCCATGGCGCGAGTTCGGCCTTGCTGGAGATGACCACCGCGGTGAGGCGGGCGGCGGCCTTGCGGAGCACGGCGCGGTCCGGGACTTTGGTATCCGGCGGCGGGGCCTTGCTGGGAGTCACGGTGCACCCGGAAAGAAGGGCCGCCGCGAGGGCGGCCGGGAACAGGCGGGTGAGGAGTGACATCCGGGGCAAATGAAGCAAAAGGTTGACCGTCTCTCACGCGATTTCTTCCGCGCCGCCGCGAACCGCCCCAATTGCCGCGCGGTCGGCAGGCGGGATGACGATTTCTTCCAGCGAGTCGAGGTCGATCCACTCCTCGCCGGGAAGAGCGGCGGCGGCGGGATGCTTGGCCGGGCAATCGTGGACGTGAAGGGTCACCCGGTAGCGGGTGATCCCGTATTTGCGGCGGTGGAGGACTGGCAGGCTGGCGGCCGCCTCGCGCAGTGGCAGCCGCCACATCCCCTCGCGACGGCCCTTGCCCTGCTGGGAGAGAAGGATCTTCCCACGGTGCAGGAGGAAGACCGCGTGCTCGTCGACTTCCGAGATGGTCTGGCGCTTGGCTTTCACCGGCAGGGCGGCGGGCTCGCGGGCCTGGCAGTAGGTGGCGACCGGGCAGGACAGGCAATCGGGCAGGCCGGGGCGGCAATAGGTCTGGCCCAACTCCATCAGGGCGGAGTTGAAGGCGCGCGGGTGCTCATGGTCGAGAAGCCCGGCGGCGGTCTCCCAGAGCCATTTGAGCATCGGCCCGGAATCGATCGGATCGGCGCGGTCGAAGAGGCGGGTCAGGACCCGGGCGACATTGCCATCCACCAGCGGCGCGGGCAGGTCGAAGGCGAAGGAAAAAAGGGCTCCGGCGGTGTAGCGGCCGATGCCGGGTAGCGCGAGTAGAGCATCCAGGTTTCGGGGGAATTCACCGCCATGGTGCAAGAGGACAGCGCGGGCGGATTCGCGAAGCATGCGGGCACGGCGGTAATAGCCGAGGCCTTCCCAAGCCTTCAGCAGCGGCTCGTCCTCTGCGGCGGCAAGGGTAACGATGTCCGGGAAACGCTCCAGGAAGCGGCTGTAGAAGCCGCGGCCGAGTACGGTGGCGATCTGGGTCTGCTGGAGCATGACCTCGGAAACGAGCACCGCGTAGGGATCGCTGGTGCGCCGCCAGGGGTAATCTCTGCCGTGCTGGCGAAACCAGGTGCGGAGCGCGCCGCGGAAGCCTTCCTTGTCCTCCATCGGGGATTGGCGGGCGAGCGGCTTCAGCACGCGGGGATGATGGTGTCTTTGTGACGAAACGCAACTGGAGCTAGATCCCGAAATTCATTGGCGTATCCGATATCTTGTCAGTCATACTGCCGCCCGTGCCGCTGACCTCGCACACCGCCCCGCTGACCGCCGCGCAGGCCGAGCGCCTCCGCGAGGTTTTGGAGGACCGTGGCTACGAATTTGAGAAGAAGGAGCACACCCTCTACGCCGCCAAGAAGGGCAAGCTGAACGTTTCTGTTTACGCCAAGGGCCCGAAGGTCCTGATCCAGGGCAAGGAGACCGAGGATTTCATCCGCTTCCTGCTAGAGCCGGAGATCCTTGGCGAGGCCAAGCTGGGCTACGAGGAGGAGCTCGATCCGGAAATGTTCGCCCCGCACTTCGGGATCGATGAAAGCGGCAAGGGCGACTACTTCGGCCCGCTGGTGATCGCCGGGGTCTATACCGATGCCCCCGTGGCCCGGGCGCTGCGGGCGGCGGGGGTGATGGATTCCAAGCGGATCGCCAGCGCCAAGCGGATCCGCGAGCTGGCGGAGAAGATCCGCAATGTCCCGGGAATTGCCATCTCGCTGGTGGCGATCGGCCCGGAGCGCTACAACGAGATGTTCGCTTCCTTCGGCAATCTCAACCGCCTGTTAGCCTGGGGCCACGCCAAGGTGATCGCGAACCTCGCCGAGCAGCGCCCGGCCTGCCCGCGGGCCCTGAGCGACCAGTTCGCCCGGCCGGACGTGCTGGCCCGGGCGCTCAAACAGCAGAAAGTGGACATCCAGCTCGACCAGCGGACCAAGGGTGAATCCGACATCGCGGTGGCCGCCGCCTCGATCCTCGCCCGCGAGCGCTTCGTCGACTGGATCGACAAAACTTCCTCTGCCGGAGGGATTGTGCTACCCTTGGGGGCCTCCGCCGCGGTCATCGCAGCCGCCCGCCAGGTGATGCTGAAGCATGGTACTCAAGCGCTCGCCAAGGTGGCGAAAATGCACTTTAAAACCACTGCGGCGGTCAGTGGTGATTCAAACGGCTCTGGCACGGATTCCGCATGATTTTGGATTTTTCGCGGGACAAAGGGCCTCTCGTATGGTGTCCAATCCCGCGCCGCACTCACCAGTTCCTCACCCGTAAAGCCATGGCAACCATCACCAAACGCGAACTCGTCATCAAAATTTCCAACGAAACCGGGCTCACCCAGCAGCAGGTCTTCGATGTGATCCAGCGGACTCTCGACTCGATCACCGACTCCCTCTCGAATGGCGATACGGTGGTGATGCGGAACTTCGGAGCCTTCCAAGTGAAGGAGACCAAGGCCAAGATCGGGCGCAATCCGAAGGATCCGGACAAGGACGTGCCGATCCCGGCCCGCGCCGTGGTGAAGTTCAAGCCTGGCAAGGAAATGAAGGAGCAGGTGGCGCGCACGCTACCCTTGATCCGCGAGCGGCAGAAGTGAGAGGGGAGAATGACGAATTCAGAATGGCGAATGTCGAATGAAGTGTGCTGAAGAAATGGATGGCATCCCTTGCGAAGGGGAAGCCCGCCGGTTCCTTCACAAGTCATTCGACATTCGGAAATTCGTCATTCGGAATTCCTGGCTCTTGCTCCTCGCCTCCTGCGCCTACCCGGGCGGGGACTACCAAGGCTACATGACCAAGTCCTACTCGGTCCGCGGCGGGACCTACCATCCAATGGGGGTGGACGAGGCGCTGCATCACACGGAGACCGGCACGGCTTCTTGGTACAATGAATCCAGCTTCTTCGGGCTGAAGCGCGGCCAGACCTCGCTGGGGGAGAAGGTGATGCCCTGGCACCTGATCGCGGCGCACAAGACCCTACCGCTGCCCTGTATGGTGGAGGTTACGAATTTGGAGAACGGCAGGTCCGTGAAGTGCCGCGTGAACGACCGCGGCCCCTTCATCGGCGACCGGATCATCGACCTATCGCCGCGTGCGGCGAAGAAGATCGGCTTCAGGGATCAGGGCCTGGCCGAAGTGGAAGTGAAGGTGCTGTCGGTAGGCGACGGCAGCTACAAGCGGACCGCGAAGAAGAAGTGGTTCTTCGGGTTGTTCTGAGGAGCGGTTACCGCGGCATCATCAGCTCGTCGTCCTTCAGGCCTGTCAGGTCGCGGAGGCCTTTGAGGAGCCTCGTCAGGATCAGGAAAAGGATCCCCATCAGAGGCACGCCGATGGCGATGAAGCCGGCCCACTGAAGCTTGCCGATGATGGCGTTGTAAACCTCCAGGGCGTCGATCGCCTCGGCGTCGAAGCCGCGGAAAAACCACTGGGCCAGGCCCACGTTCATCACGGCGCTGAGGAAAAAGGAGGCGGCGAAAAGCTTGGTCGCCCCGTCGAGGAGCCCCGAGTAGCGCGATTCCTCCCCGCGTTGGGAGATCCGGCCTTCGATCTTCGGGATGTCGAAAATCGTGTCGTTGTAGAGGAAGACGCGGATTAGCGGGGTGGCGGATTTCCTCGAACTGAGGATCGCGAAGCCGAGGAACAAAGGGATCAGGCCCTCCTTGAGGCCGAAAAGGAGCCCGGCGTTCTCTTTCACGGAGCCATCGTCATTCCATAGGTAGAGCGTCAGGCCACCGGACAGAAGCACCGAGATCAGGCCGAGCGCGGAGAAAAAATTGCCCTTCCGGGTCTGGATGTAGTGCCAGATGCCGTAACCCAGCGGCAGGACCAGCGCGATGATCATCGCCCACATCGGGCCGATGTGCCAAGGTCTGGCGACCTTCCCCAGCTTCACTTGGATCTCGGGATCCTTGCTCAGGAAGCTCAGCACGAGTGCCGGAACGACCACGTTCACAAGGATGTTGGCGAGCGGGTGTTCCTGCTTGGGCTTGGGGTCAGGCATGGCGGGTGGCCCGCAGGGAAGCCACTTCCCCGGGCGGTGGAAATGAAAAAACCGGCGGCGATCGATCCCTCGCTCTCCGGAGATTGCATCTGCCCGCCACTCGCCCAAAGTAGAGAGGTGTTTCCGATGACCGATATCGACCGCGAGGACTTCCGCAACCTGCTGGCGGAGATCGGGCGCACGCGCATGCCCTTCGGCAAATACGGTCGCGCGGGAGTGCCGCCCTACGGCATGCCGATCTACGACCTGCCGGTGGAATACCTCTTCTGGTTCAAGGAGCGCGGCTTCCCGAAGGGCCGGCTCGGCGAACTGCTCGCGATCGTCTGCGAAGTGAAGGGCGTGGGCATGGATTCGCTCTTCGATCCGTTGCGGCAGGCGAATGGAGGGAGGGTGACCTTTCACCCGCCGCGGAAGCGAGTGCACCGGTTTCCGGATGCGGATGGAGGCTCTTGAAATCCTTCGAACTGCGCTATCCCCGGAACGGGGACCCGCTTTCCTCAAGGTGGCACTCCATGATGAAGTTGGTCAGGGTCTCGCCCCGGACGTGAACTTCATTGTCCCGCACGTGCCGGAAGCCGTGCCGCGCGAAGAAGGGGCGGGCGGTGATCGATACCTCCGCGAACAGCTTCGCGATGCCTTTGGCCCGCGCTTCCCTTTTCACGGCTGCCATGATCTCCGACATGACGCCGCGCCGCGCGTAGGCGGGATCGACGTAGGTGCAGTCGATGTGGCCGTCCGGATCAAGCTCCATGAAACCGACGGCGCGGCCATCCAGTTCCTTGACGAAGGGTCGCTTGCGTCCACAGCGCTGCTGCCAGCTGCCGAAGTCGATGTCGCCGTTTGACCAGGCGAGAAGTTGGTCGGGCGTGTAGTCGTTCGAGGCAAGCTGGTGGACGGCCTCATGGAAAATGCGGCCGATGGCGAGGTGATCGCCCGGTTGGTAGCGACGGGTCATGGAGGGGCGGTTTGACGGGATGAGAAGGCCCGTGGAAGCGGTGAGGCTTCCTGGCGAAACGCCGTGACCAAGGGATGAGGAAGCCCCGGTACGTCGCAACGCGCCGCGCTTTATATTCAAGTTACTTGAAAAGTAAAGCGATCTGTTATGGCGTTTTGTAACCCTTGCGCTCCTAGCTGGTGGATCCGAGGTCCGGGGCATCAAACAAAAAAGGCGGGCCCGTTGCGGGCCCGCCTTCCTTGATTGAAAAGGGTCGGATCAGACGGTCCCGAAGATCGTCTTGCCGGTGGAAAGCAGGTCGTCGCAGGCTTCCTTGAGGCGGTTGGCGAGGGAGATCTCGGCCTTCTTCAGGTAGCTGCGCGGGTCGTAGAGCTTCTTGTCGCCCACTTCGCCGTCGATCTTGAGGATGCCCTCGATGTTCTGGCAGATATGCGTCACGATCGGGCGGGTGAAGGCGTACTGGGTATCGGTGTCGATGTTCATCTTCACCACGCCGTAGCCGAGGGTCTCACGGATGTCTTCGAGATCGGAGCCGGAGCCGCCGTGGAAGACCAGATCCATTTCGGCCGCCACGCCGTGCTTGTCGGTCACGGCCTTCTGGCCGTCGCGCAGGATAGTCGGCTTGAGCTTCACGGCACCCGGCTTGTAGGCCCCGTGGACATTGCCGAAAGTGGCGGCGAAGAGGAAGCGGCCGATCGGGCTGAGCGCTTCGTAAACGTCCACCATGTCTTCGGGGGTGGTGTAGAGCTTGTCGGCAGGCAGGCCGGAGGTGTCGTGACCGTCTTCTTCACCCCCCACGCAGCCGGCCTCGACTTCGAGGATGATGTCGAGTTCGGCGCACTCCTTGAGGAGTTCCTTCGAAATCTTGAGGTTCTCTTCGAGCGGCACCACGGAGCCGTCGAACATGTGGCTCTGGAAGAGCGGGCCCTTGCCGGTGGCGATGCGCTCGCGGGAGGCCTGCAGCAGCGGCTTCAGGAAGCCGTCCACCTTGGCCGGGTGGCAATGGTCGGTGTGGAGGCCGACGAGGATATCGTATTTCTCGGCGAGGCGGTGCACGGCCTCGGCCAGCACGATCGCACCGAAGGCGGCATCCTTCACGGAAGTGCCGGAGGCGAACTCGCCGCCGCCGGTGGAGACCTGGATGATCCCGTCGGACTTGGCCTCGGCGAAGGCACGCAGGGAGCCGTTCACCGTGGCGAGCGAAGTGACATTGATGGCCGGGTAAGCGTAGCCGCCTTTTTGGGCAGCATCGAGCATGGCGCGGTATTGGGCGGGCGTTGCGACGGGCATGGCGGGGAGCGGGGTAGCGGACGGATGGCGGCGGCGCAAGGCCGGAACGTAGCAGCGGCGGTACGCAGACGGCGTGCCAGTGGAGAGAGCCGCGCGTCGGAGACAAATTCCAGGCAATTTCCCGTAGAAGAGCCGTGAAGTGCCTTTTCGTCCTCCTTCTCCTCCATTCCTGCGGCTTCGCGGCCGACTTTTTTGTCACGCCGGAGGGGGCTGGAACCCGCGATGCCTCGCGAGCGGAGCACGCAGCGGCCGGGACCTCGATCTCGAGCCTCTTCGATCGGATGGCCGCGGGAGACCGGCTCCTTCTCGGCGCGGGGAATTATCAGGGGCTGAGCCTCGCCTTCACCTCCGGCGGATCTCCGGGGAGACCCAAGATCGTTGAAGGTGCCCCCGGCGCGATCTTCACTTCAGACTGGTCCATCGAGAAGCCTGACAAAGGAAGCACCGCCATCGTCCTCGGCCCCGGCCTCTCCCATGTCGTCTTCAAGAACCTCTCCATCAGCCGCTACTGCTTCGCCATCCGTGCGGCCCCCTCCAAGGAATCCCCGCGCAGCCACCTGACTTTCGAGAACATCGCGATCGATCAGGTCCGCCACGGCTTCTATCTCGCCGACTGCGATGATCTGGCCGTGCTCCATTGCACCACGAAGCGCTACAGCAAACACGGCTTTCGCTTCGATCAAGGTTGCGATCGGGTCGCTTTGAAGGGTTGCGTCGCCGATTGCTCCGAGGGTGACCCGGTGTGGGAGACGAAAACCGAGGTCTTTCCCTTCGGTTTCATCCTCAACGATGGTGGGGCACCCAATACCGGCTTCCTCCTCGAGGACTGCGTGGCGAAGAACAACATCAAGTCCAACCAGACCGTCAAATACACCAACGGCGATGGCTTCGTGGCTGAGGGGAACAACAGCGACGTCAGATTCGCCCGCTGTCATGCTCTCCGCAATCAGGACGGAGGATTCGACATCAAGGTGGATCATGCGAAGTTTACGGACTGCGTTGCCACGGGCCACCGCCGCGACTTCCGCATCTGGCGCAGCGCCACCCTCAAAAACTGTTTCGCGGGCGGATCGCAGACGGGCCTCTGGACCCAGGGTGGGCCTGTTGCGGTTGAAAGCTGCACTTTCCTTGCCCATCGGAAATGCGCTCTTGAGATCGAGGACAAATCGACCGGGCCCGTCACCTTGACCAATTGCCTGATCGTCTCCGAGGAACAGGACTACACCGTTTCGATCGGGCGTTTTGAAGGAGCGGAGAGCACCGTCGTAGCAAAGACCTCCGCCGGGTTCGGTTTCGCAAGCCCCGATTCCAAGTGGAATGGAGATTGCAAGGCCATGGACTCTTCGAAATTCCCTGACAAGGGCTTCAACTCTGCCCGCATCTCGCGCTAGCGCATCTCTCAAGCCGCGCCGCGCCGCTTCAAAAACTCCGCCGGGGAGACCCCGTGGATGCGCTTGAAGACCCGGGAGAAGTGGAAGGGATCCAGCCCGAGTTCCTCCGCCACCTCGCGGACAATCCGACCGCCGCCATCGAGCAGGGCGGCGGCGTGCATCATGCGGCAGCGGAGCAGGGCGTGATAGGGCGATTCGTGACCATGCCGGGCGAAAAGGCGGGACAGGTAGGCGGGGTGGACGTGGCAGGCGGCGGCGACCTCGGTGGCGGTCGAGAATTCGAGGAAGCGGCCTTCGATGCAGCTCCGGCACTTCAGGTAGGTCTGATGGGATTGCTCGTGGCCGCCCGCGGCCGCGACCGAGTCCGCCAAGGTCCGCAGCAGGATCTCGGTGTGCAGCGCGGTGATCCGGGCGGCCTGCGGGCCCGCCTTCCGGCCACTGGCTAGCACCTGCTCGAAGGCTTCCTCCAATTCCTCCGCGTCCGGGACGATCCGGCAATTGCCCGGCAGAAGGTTGGCAGCGCGCAGGAGCTCCAAGCCTTCGCGTCCGGCGAAATCGAGGAAGTACTTCGCCGGCGGATCGCCAGGATCCGCGGCGATCCGGTGGGCGCAGCCGGGCCCGTAGGCGAAGACGGTGCCGCGCTGCAGCGGCCACTCCCGGCCATCCAGGGTGACCTTGCCTTTGCCACCGGCGACGAATTCAACACAGAGGAAGGGGAAGTCGGCGCGCTCGACTTGAAAATCCGGAGCGCAGCGTTCCCAGCCGCCACAGACGGTGCTCAGCTTGTGGCCGGCGGGAGGATTAAGATTGAGATAGAAACGCCGGGCCTCGCGGACCTGCCGCGACACGAAGGACGGCGGTTCCAAGGCGTTTCCGGTCACACCGGGCAGCATCCGCAGAACGTGGCGGAGGTCAAGAATCGTCATGAATCGGAAAAAAACCGCCATGGTGCGACGGCTTCGTCCGGCCCATGCTTCCCGCCTGAACTCATGAAATACCGTCCGCTCGGCTCGACCGGCCTGCAGGTTTCCGTGCTCGGCTTCGGAGGCTCCTCGCTCGGCTCCGTTTTCCGCCCAGTCACCCTCGATGATGCGATTGCCACGGTCCGCGCCGCGCTGGATGGAGGGATGAACTTCATCGATACCTCGCCGTCCTACGGCCAGACGCTGGCCGAACTCAGGTTAGGAAGGGCGTTGGAGGGCGTGCCGCGCGATTCCTACATTCTCGCGACCAAGATCGGCAGCTACAGCGAGGCGCGGGGCGACTACGATTTCTCGGCCGCCAGCACCGAGCGCAGCATCGAGCACAGCCTGATCCGGCTCGGGATCGACCACATCGACCTGATCCAGTGCCACGACATCGAGTTCGCGGATCACGACCAGATCGTGAACGAGACCTTGCCGACCCTGCAAAAGTTGAAGGAGCAAGGGATCGTCCGCCACATCGGCATCACCGGGCTGCCGCTCAAGATCTTCCCGTCGATCCTCGACCGGGTGGCCCCCGGAACGGTGGAGACGATCCTGTCCTTCTGCCACTACGAGCTGAACGATACCTCTCTCGGCGACATGATCCCCTACCTTCAGGAGAAGGGCGTCGGCATCATCAATGCCTCCCCGACCGGCATGGGCCTGCTGACGCAACGCGGCGCGCCGGATTGGCACCCGTCCACGGCGACGATCCGCGAGGGTTGCAAGAAGGCGATGGAGCATTGCCGCGCGAGGGGCGTGGATATCGTCCAACTCGCGCTGCAATTCGCCTGCGACAACGAGGGGATCGCGAGTACCTTAGTGGGCTCCGCGAATCCCGACAACATCCGCGCGAACATCGCCTACCTCGACCAGCCCTTCGATCGCGAACGGCTGGCGGAAGTGATGGAGATCCTCGGGCCGATCCACAATTTCAACTTCACCCGCGGCCTGCCCCAGCACCGCGACGAGATCCTCGGATGAGCATGCCTTGATTCGTCATTCGGAAATTCGACATTCGTCATTACTCCTCATGCGTTTCTTCGACCTCTCCCAACCGCTCTTCGATGACTGCCCGAATTGCCACGTGCATCCGCCGGTGAGCTTGCCGCGGACGGCGGACCACCCCACGGACGGCTGGCGGATGGAGGAATTCCACATGGCGTCGCACACCGGCACGCACCTTGATGCACCGCTGCACAAGATTCCCGGCGGTGCATCCATCGACACTTACCCGTTGGAGACCTTCTGTGGTGAGCAGGCCATCGCCGATCTCACGCACCTTGAAGCTAGCCATCCCATCGGGCCTGCCGATCTGGAAACTGCCGGGAATTGTTCGGGCCGGATCCTGCTGCTCAATACCGGCTGGGGCCACAAGCGCGCGAAGACCGACGAGTGGATCCATCGCTCGCCCTGGCTTTCACCGGCGGGGGCGGAATGGATCGTGGGGAGAGGCGTGCGCGCCATCGGCATCGATCATTTCTCCATCGGTGGCACCGGCCCTGAGAACGCACTGACCCACGAGATCCTGCTCGGCAATGGCGTGTGGGTGATCGAGGAGCTCTGCTTCCGCGAGGGCTGGCGCGAGTTCGCCGCGGGGGCGAGCTTCATGGCGCTGCCACTTTTGGTGCCGGGCTTCTCCGGTTCGCCCTGCCGTGCGGTCTTGATGAAAATGTAGTACGCCGTGAACGAACTAACCCAACAACTGCTGGTGACGCTGTGGGATCGGCAACCAGGCTTCGGTGAGATCGATGGACGGCTCGCCGAAGAATGCAAAACGATGTCTGCGGCGGAGGCGGGTGTCATTGGTCGCGATCTGATCCTGCGCAGGCAAGGGCTCTACACGAAGCTATTCAGCATGGCGGCCTATCTCGCGTCGGGAGGGACGGCGGGCAATGACAGCTTCATGGATTTCGCGGACTGTGTGGCGATCCTTCCCGAAGACCGTTACCAGCGGATCGTCGGGGATCCTGATGCACTGATCGATGATGAAGTCTCTGAGCCCTTCGGAGAGTTCTACTTCGTCTCACGAGTCACAAAGGTATTTGACCGGTCTCTCTTGGATGAGGATGGCGGCTTCTTGCGTTACCTCGTTCTCGGGCCGGAGGATGATTCGCGGTCGAAGATTTATCCTTGGGAGGATGGAGATGAGGCGCTTCTGCCACGTCTCCATGCGAAGTATGGCCAATTGCTCAGGTCAACAAAGCCACATGCATCCCTATCCGACCTTAATCGGGAACGAGTGACCTTGGACGACTTGATTCCCTGAACGGGGCAGACCGAATCTCTTTATGAAGCTCCTTGTTCAGATCCATCCCGACGACAACGTAGCCGTCGCCCCCTTGGCGATCACGGCGGGAACGCGCGATGATTCCGGCGTGGTGTTGGGCGAGATCCCCGCGGGTCACAAGGCGGCCCTGCGCGCCATCGCGGCGGGGGAGCCGGTGGTGAAATATGGATTTCCCATCGGCATCGCGACGGAAGCGATTGCGGCCGGAGCCCAGGTCCACTCGCATAACTTGCGCACCGGATTGGCGGAGGACACGCAACTGAAGTACGAGCCGAACCGTAGTTCGTCGGAATCGGGCGGCAGCGTGCCGCATTTCATGGGCTACCGCCGGCCCGACGGGCGGGCTGCGACGCGCAATGAAATCTGGATCGTCAACACGGTGGCCTGCGTGAACGTCCCGAGCCAGCGCATCGCGGACCTCGCCGCGCGCGAGTTCGTCGTGGCGGGCGGGCTGATCGATGGCATCCATGCCTTCACTCATCCGTATGGCTGTTCGCAGCTTGGAGATGACCTCGGGCATACTCGGAAGATCCTGGCCGGACTGGTGCGGCATCCGAATGCCGCGGCGGTGCTGATCCTCGGCCTCGGTTGCGAAAACAACACCCTCAAGTCCTTCCTCGCCGAGGCCGGGACGCTTGATCCGCAGCGGGTGCGCTTCTTTAACGCGCAGGAAGTGCAGGACGAAATCGAGCACGGCTTGGCGGCGATGCGCGAGCTCGTCGACTACGCTTCGCAATTCAAGCGCGAGCCGATTCCCGCGTCCGAACTGGTGCTGGGGATGAAGTGCGGCGGTAGCGACGGCTTCAGCGGCATCACCGCGAACCCGCTGGTAGGGAGGATTGCCGAGCGGCTATCGGCGTGGGGCGGAACCGCCGTTCTAACAGAAGTGCCGGAGATGTTCGGTGCGGAGGCACCCTTGTTCAACCGCTGCGAGAGCGCAGAACTTTTCGGCGAGGCTCTGGCGATGGTGAACGGCTTCAAGGACTACTTCCGCCGCCATGGCGAAGCGGTGCACGAAAACCCGTCACCGGGGAACAAGGACGGCGGCATCACCACTTTGGAAGAAAAGTCGCTCGGTTGCATCCAGAAGGGCGGCCTCGCCCCGGTGAAGCAAGTGGTCGGCTATGGCGATGCCGCGCGGCAGCAGCTCGGCGGCCTCTGCCTGGTGGAAGCGCCGGGCAACAACGGCGTCTCCTGCACCGCGCTGGCCGCCGCGGGAGCGCATGAGATTCTCTTCACCACCGGCCGCGGCACGCCGCTCGGCGTCGCGGTGCCGACCTTGAAGATCGCATCGAACCACGACCTCGCGACACGCAAGCCCAACTGGATTGATTTCGACGCGGGGAAGCTGCTGGAGCCCGAGGTCTCCGAGGACAGCGTCACCGATGAATTGATGGAGCTGATCCTTGAAACCGCATCGGGCAAGCCGGCGCGAAACGAGATCAATGGCTTCCGGGAAATCGCGATCTGGAAGCAGGGAGTGACCTTGTGAAATTTCATCCATGATCCTTCAATTCGGCGCAGGAAATTTCCTCCGGGCATTCGTCGATCTCTTCGTGTCCCAGACGGGATTCGATGAGGTCGTGGTAGTGCAGTCCACGGGCATCGAGCGGGCGGAAGCGCTCAATCGTGCGGGGGGGCGCTATCACGTGGCGGTCCAGGGTTTCGTCGAAGGCCGGGTGATCGACGAGACCGAAGAAGTCCGGTCCATCTCGAAGGCCCTTCACGCTGGCACCCGGTGGTACGAGGTGCTGGAAACCGCCTGCCGCCCTGATATGCGTTGGATCGTTTCGAATACCACGGAAGCAGGCTTCGCACTTGATGAAGCCGATGTGGAAAACCGTGGGGTTCCTTCCTCCTATCCGGCGAAGCTTTTGGCGGTCTTGCTAGCCCGCCATGCTGCCGGCCTTCCCGGCCCCGTCATCCTCCCCTGCGAACTCATCGAGCACAATGGCGACCGGCTCCGCGCCCTCGTCCTCGAACAAGCGGCCCGCTGGCAGGTTTCTCCGGATGCGGTCGCGTGGTTGGGCGAAAGCTGCACTTGGCTGAACAACCTGGTGGACCGGATCGTCCCCGGCCCGCCGAAAGCGCACCCGCTGCTCGGCACCGATCCCCTCCTGCTCAGCGCCGAGCCCTTCGCGTTCTGGGCCATTGAAACCACGGGCAGCTTCGGTCTCCAGCATCCCGCCGTCGTCACCGCCCCGGACATCACCCCGTACTACCTGCGGAAAGTCCGCATTCTCAACGGCCTTCATTCGGCCCTCGTCTGCCACGCCCTCCCCATGGGCATCGCAACGGTCCGCGAATGTGTCGAGCACCCCGAGGTCGGCCCGTGGCTGGAAGATCTCCTCTTCAACGAAATCGTCCCCGTCCTCGAAGGCCGCGTCGATGACCCCGCCGGCTTCGCCCGGACCACCCTCGACCGCTTCCGCAATCCCTTCCTGGAACACAAGCTCTCCGCGATCGCGCTCAATCACGAAGCCAAGCTCCGCGTCCGCCTGCTTCCTACCTACGAGGAATATCGTAGTAAATTCGGCCGGGAGCCGGAACTGTTGGGTCGCTTGATCAAGTAGCCTGCATTTCCCGTGCTGGCGCGGCGGCGTGCTTGTGCTAGACGGGAGGCGGCCGTGAGTCACCGATTCTACCGCTCGTATACCTTCCGCTTGGGAGTCCTGCTCCCGCTATTCCTGCTTTGGTGCTGGGTTTGGTCCACGCGTTTCCTCAGCAGCGTCTCGGTGGACGGACCACTTTGCTTTCTCCTCAGCCAGCGGGGTGCATTCCTGCGTATCGTCGCCTGGCGGGATCCCGGCCTGACGAAATGGGAGGCGCCTCGCTTCGAAAATATCTCCTACCAAAGCCGCTTCTTTCCCGGATTTGCGTGGCGCTGGCAATGGGATCGCGAGATCTTCGATGTGAGCTTCTCCTACTGGTTCCTGCTCGTCTTGAGCATGATTCCCTGGGGTCTCCTGCTCTTGTGGAGGCGGCACCGGCATGCGCGGGCGACCCGCTTAACCGGCAAGCGGTAACCTGACCACGAAACACGCACCGCCCCTCGGCCCTCGCTCGTAGTTCACGCTGCCGTCCATCGCTTCGAGGAGCTCGTGAACGATGTGCAGGCCGAGACCGGTCGAGATCTCGCCGCCGGTGGGGCGCGCGCTCAGCCGGGTGAACTTGCGGAAGAGCAGGTGCTTCTCCTCCTCACCCACGCCGGGACCCTCGTCGTCGATCTGGAAGATCCCCGATTTGTCGTCGTGAAGAAGGCAGATCCTCACCGTCGAGCCCTGCGGGGAAAACTTGATCGCGTTCGATATCAGGTTCTCCAGGGCGCAGAGCAGCGAGCGGCGGTCCGCAGTCACGGGAATGCGGGTGCCGGCGCTTTCGAGATTCAAGGAGATGCGCTTGCGCTCGCCGTGACGCCGGAAGCTCTTGACCGCTTCCTCGGCATATTCGCGCAGGCACATCGCCATGAGTCCCATCTGGGCCTTGGTCTCCTCCAACTGGCGGGTTTGCAGCAGCGAGCCGACGATCTCCAGCGCGCGGTCCGCCGCATCACCGATGCTGCCGATCAATGCGCTCTGGCCGCGTGGCATCGAGTCGCCTTGCTCCTGAAGCATGGTGGCTGCGAAGCGCACCGCCCCCAAGGGATTCTTGAGGTCGTGCGCGACCACTTCTAACAGGCGGTTGCGCTCGTCGATGGTCGTCGCCAGGCGGCGGCGCGTGCTCTGGAGATTCAGGTGCACTTGGACCCGCGAAATCAACTCCGGCCCGTGGAAAGGCTTGGTCACGTAGTCCACCGCACCCGCGGCCAGGGCCTCCATCACGAAGCTCTTGTCGGTTACGGCGGAAAGGAAGATCACCGGAATGTCCTGCCACTCGAATTGGGCACGCAGTTTGCGGCAGAGGTCGAAGCCGGTCATCCCCGGCATCATCACGTCCAGCAGAAGCAGGTCGGGTTTAACCGAGCGCAGCTTTGCCAAGGCTTCTTCCCCGCTGCCTGCGGCGATCACCTCGTGCCCTTGCTTGAGCAGCAGCGGGCCGACGACTTGAATGTTCTTCGGCTCGTCATCGACCACCAGGATCAGGGACGAACCGGAAGGACGCGGCAAAGGGTCAAACTGGGTCATGGCGCAAGCGGTCGATCAGCCCGGGAAACATGGCAAGCAAGCGGCCGGCCTCGGCGAAATCCATATTCGCGGCCGCATTGTCGAGCTGACCGGCGTAGTCGGCAAGCGGAAGGCAATCGTGCTTCTCCGCCTTTTCCGATAAATCGCCGGCGAAGCGCAGGGTGGCCTGCGCCGGGACCAGCTCGATCAAGCCGGGCAGCACGGAGTCCCGCAGGACCGCCAGTTCGGCATGCAGCTCGGGCCACTCGCGGGAATGGGCGGTTTCGGCCACGGGTTCTTCGGGCCGCGGCTTGCCGGTGGCGGCGGTGGCTTGGATCGGAAGGAATTTCGACAGCTCCAGAAACAGTCGCTCGCGGCTGATCGGTTTGCTGGCAAACCCATCGAACATCCGCTGAAGCTCGTCCTGGCTGTTGAGCAGGGATGACGCCGTCACCGCGATCAGCGGGATCTTCCGCGTCGCCTCCTGGGCCTTGAGCATCGCGTGCGCGGAGCGGCCATCGACGATCGGCATGCGGATGTCCATCAGCACGATGTCAGGCAGCTGACGGCGGCAGAGGATGACGGCCTGCTCGCCGTTTTTGGCCTCGAGGAGCTGGTGGTGGCTGCCCTGCAGGTAGCCGCGGATCAGCTCGCGGTTGAGCGACACGTCATCGACCACCAGGATCTTCGACGGAGCGAGGCGGTTGAAGTCCGCGTTCCCTCCGCCGGGGATGACCGTCATTTCCGCCCGGCTCACGGGCTGGCGACGGACCGGCACCGCCACACGGAAGATCGACCCCTTGCCGATTTCGCTCTGCACCTCGATCTTGCCGCCCATCAGCGTGATCAGGCGCTCGGAAATGCCGAGGCCCAAGCCGGTGCCCTGGAAGTGCCGGCCTTGCTCGGACTCCACCTGATAGAAGGGCCGGAAAATGTGCGGCAATTGGTCGCCCGAGATACCGATACCGCTGTCCTCCACTTCGAAGTGGAGCAATACGGCGTCGGACTTGGCACTGGACTCGGCCCGGATACCGACATGGACGTGACCTTCGCGGGTGAACTTCAGCGCGTTCCCGACGAGGTTTACCAGCACCTGCCGCAGCCGCAGCGCGTCGAAGGTCAGTGATGCGGGCACCGACGGGTCGATGGTCACGCGATATAGCAGCGACTTCTCTTGCGCGCGGAAGGAGAACAGCGTCTCCAGGTTTTCGGCGAAGCGCTTCATCTCCACCACCTCCGGATGGAGGTCCATCTTCTCCGCCTCGATCTTCGAGAGGTCGAGAATGTCGTTGATCAGCGAGAGCAGCGAATTGCCGCTGGTCATGATCGCCTTGGCGTAGTGCTTCTGCTGCGGTTTGTCCGATAGCTCGTGCAGCAGCTCGCTGAAGCCGAGAATGGCATTCATCGGCGTGCGGATCTCGTGGCTCATCATCGCCAGGAAGTCGGTCTTCGCCCGGTCGGCTTGCACGGCCTTTTCTTTCTCGAAAAACAACCGCTCTTGGCGCTCCTTCGCCATCAGGTAGAGGGCCAGCAAGATCGTGCCGATGATTCCCGCCGCGATCGCCACCACGCTGGTGGTGACCACGATGGTATTGGTCTCCTTGAAGCTGCTGACCAACTCCATCTGGCTCTTTCGCAATTGCTGCTGTTCCTCGTCCCGCATCTTCGCGATCAGGAGGCGCAGGTGATCCATGGTCCGCTTGCCTTCCTCGGTGGAGACGAGAGCCGCTGCGGCTTGAGCGTCGCCGGATCGCCGGATCGCGATGGCACGGTCCGATTCGCGCATCTTGGCCAATACCGTTTCGCGGATCTGGGCCAGCCGTAGCCCCTGATCGTGGTTGCCCTTGGTGAGCTCTTCCAGCCGGTCGATCTCAGGGCCCACCCGCTTCCGGGCCTCTTCGTAGGGTGCCAGGAATTCGTCTTTGCCGGTAAGGAGGTAGCCTTGGTAGCCGGTCTCCAAATTGAGCATGCCGACCAGCAAACCCTCGAGATCGGCCAGCACGATGCGGGTGTGCTGGACCTCCGCAAAATCGGACAGGTTCTCCTGGGTATTCCGCACCGAGGTGACGGCACCGTAGATCACCATCACCAGCGCGATGAAGGCCGCGGTGAGGTATCGGGCTCTAAGAAAGCGGCGCATCGATTCCAACGCGCCGGAATCCGGGCGCAGCGGAAACCCAACATCCCGCCGCTTGCCCGACAAGGCGATTTAACGAGCGTTTTTCGGAAACTTTGAAACGGAATTTCGCACGGCCCCGCGCAATTTTCTGCAATGCCTGAAGCAAGCACCTCCATGCAGGATGCACCGCTTCCATTCTGTTAGGTCGGGTTCCAGGAAGGAAGCTTTCCTCTGAAGCCCTACTGCCATGGCGATGCGGGGGGATCGACCGCCGCGTGGCACAGGTCGTGTTAAAAAGGAAGAGGGTGACTCTCCAATGCGTCACCTCAACTCACACCAACCAAAATCAACCCATGAATTCCCTCGAAATCAAAGGCAACTGGAACATCGCCAAGGGCAAGCTGAAGCAGAAGTGGGGGCAACTCACCGATGACGATCTCGACTATGCCGAGGGCAAGCAGGACGAACTGGTTGGCCGCATCCAAAAACGGACAGGACAAACCCGTGAGGAAGTCGAGAAGGCCATCAAGGATTCCCTCGACTGATGCCAAGTCCAAATCGCCGCCGCTTTCCCGAATGGGTGCGGCGGCTCTTCTCCTCACTCCCAATTCTCCAATTCCATGATCGGTACCATTCTCCTGATCGTTCTCCTTCTCCTCCTGATCGGTGCCTTGCCGACCTGGGGTCACAGCAAAAGCTGGGGCTACATGCCCAGCGGCGGGCTCGGCCTGGTGGTCATTATCGTCATCCTGCTGGTGATCTTTGGTCGCATCTGACCCGCGGCCGGAGGGGACTACTCGAAGGTGATTTCGATGCCTTTCTTCCGCCAAGCGTCGGCGAACTCGGTCTCGAGCTTCTCGAAAGTGCTGCCGCCCAGCAGGGGTGCCAGCGCGACATCACCGGTTTTTCCCGATCTCAGGCCTTTGAGATAGTCGCCCATCCGTCCGCTCCTGCCCGCCCCTTCCATGTGCAGGAAGTAGTGGGTCAGCAGAAGACCAAGTCCGTAGTGAAGGTTGGCGTTTGCGCCCGCGAAATCGCGGTAATCCATCTGCATGAATTTCCGCAGCCGCGGAACTCGCAATTTGGTGCCTAGGGAGCGACCGCCTTTCCGATCCTCCCCGTAGGCGGTCACGTAGGCGAGCGCGGCATTGCCCAGGGGATCCGGACGGAAATAGCCCCAACTGTAGGGCGTGGAGGAAATATACTCTGCCAGACCCTCGACGAACCAGCCGTTGCGCAGGGCATTGCTCATGTAGCTCGATGGCGTGACCTGATGAGCCAACTCGTGGATCAGGACATCGTTGGTCGCGGCGGTATCGAGGCTGAAACCGGTCGGGGTCTTTGTCAGTCCCAAGCTCGAAAGCGGTGTTAGGACAATGCCGCTGGAGGGAATGTAGCAGGCGGCGCTGCCCGGAGGTCCGCCGGCGGCGATGTACTGCCCGCTGGTCTCGAAGAGCAGGACATCGAGCCGGCCTTGGCGGAGGATCCCGCCGTCGAGTGCGAGCGGGACCGCGGCGGCATACTTCCAGGTCGTCTCGAACATCATCGCGAAGTTGCGGAGAACATCGGAGGTCAAACGCACGTTGCTGGCGAAGCGGTAGTGCGGGCTTTCGTAGATGAAGATATTCTTCTTCGTGTCCTCGGAGACCACCTTCGCCTGCGACGGCCCGTCCATGCGGATCTCCCGCGGCCATGCGAAGCCGAAGTTCACCGGCCTGGCAGCAGCAGCAGCGGCGGTAACGGGAGCCGTGGCAGGGCTCGCCGCCGCGGCGGCCCGGGCGCGGACCTGGTCCGGCGCACTCAGGGAACTCAGCGGACTGGCGAAGGTCCGGCCGCCTTCCAGCGCGAAAATCACGTTCAGGCCGTCGACCCGGATCAGCTCCGCCCGGAATGATTGGCCGGAAGTATTCGTCCAGCTCGTCACCTCCGCCGCGGCGCCAAGCGCCAGGACGAGGCTCATGCACACGCCCTTTCCCAAGCTGCCACGACTCGAAATCATGGAGCTATTGAAAATCTAATTTTGCGAACTTTCCGAGCAAAAAGCCGCCTCAACGCTGCACCGTCACGGGCGTCCCGAGCCGCACCGCATCATAGAAACGTTTCGCCTGGCGCTTGGGCAGGCGGACGCAGCCGCTGGATGCGGGATAGCCCGGCAGGTTTCCGGCATGCAGGCCATAGGCTCCCGTGAAGCGCAGGAAGTAAGGCATCGGCACGCCCTCGAACTTGCAGCCCGGCGGCCGGCCGCCCTTGCGCACGTCGATGTTCTCCTTCACCACCTTGCCGCTGCGGACGTAGTTCCCGTAGAGGGACGAACGGTGGTCGATATCCTTCTCGATCACGCTGAAGCGTCCGACCGGGGTATGCTTGCCCTCGCGGCCGGAGGATATCGGCGACACCGCCACCATCTTGTCCCGATGATAAAGGTAGGCTTTTTGCTCGGCGAGTTTCACCACGATGCGGCGCTGGCGTGTACCGCCCTTGTCCGCCATCGCACCCAGTTCAGGGATCGTTGTACAGTTGGCGAGGAGCAGCGGGGCGAGAAAAAGGACGAGCGTGCGGCGATTCATGCGCGTCCCTCTTCAACCAACTTGGGGCGCTCGTCAACTCCCCGTGGGGCTCGTATATACCCCCATGGGAAAATTTTGTAGTGGCCCTCTCGCGCCCGGGGAATTGTGGGTTAGGCTAGGGATTGTCTGTCCCCTTTGCTACGGGCCGGACTTTGGCGAATAACCCCCAATCCCCTAGGAAACCACCATGAAAACCAACTCCCGATCCTTTCGCCGTCTTCTCCTCCCCGCGCTGTTCGCAGCGCTGCTGGGCCCGGTGACGGCGCAGGAAGTCCTCGTCGGCCTTGCTCCCAAGAACCGCCTCGTTTACTTCACCTCCACCGCTCCCTCGCAGGTCGAGGTGGTGAAGGTCACCGGCCTTCAGAAAAAGGAGAAGCTGCTCGGCATCGACCGCCGTCCAGCCACGGGCGGGCTCTACGCCCTCGGCAGCACCAGCCGGATCTACCTGATCAACCCGGAGTCCGGAGTGGCCACCCCGGTGGGTGCGGCACCCTTCACGCCGGCGCTGAGCGGTACGCGTTTCGCCTTCGACTTCAATCCGGTGGTCGATCGCATCCGCATCGTCAGCAATACCGGACAGAACCTGCGGGCCGATCCCACGACCGGTTTGCTTTCGGCCACCGACCTCTCGGCCATTTATGCCGAAGGTGACGCGGGTTTCGGAGCCAAGCCCCTGGTCGCGGCAGCCGGCTACACCAACAGCGTCAACCCGGCACCAATCGCCACCCTCCTCTACGATATCGACGCCGGTCGCGACGTGCTGGTGACCCAGAACCCGCCGAACAACGGGACCCTGAACACCGTCGGTGCCTTGGGCGTGAATGTGACCGAGGTCGCTGGATTTGACATCTCGGCCAATGGCACCGCCTATGCCAGCTTCCAGCTCAAGCTGAAGTTCGGCAAGTCGAAGCGGGCCTCGCTCTACACCGTGGATCTCACCACCGGTGCCGCCACGCTGGTCGGCAAGATCGGCGGACCTTATCCGGTGAGCGGAATCACCAGCTTGGGGCCCGTGCCCGAATAAACCTCTGCGAATTCTTGAGAAAAGAAGCCGGGGCCTGCGGGTCCCGGCTTTTTTATGGCTCTCCGTTAGGTTTGCTGTGGCGATTCAAGCAAATGTCGTGGATCCGCCCGCCCAATTCGCTTCGCTCGGTTTTCTCCACTGATCACTCGGCACTCTGTCTTTCTCCGCGGTTCCTACTTCCCGAAGGATGCCTTCAGCTGGCCCGCCATGCCCGTCATCTCGCCGTTCAGCAGGGCCTTCCAGCCCGCCTCGGTCTTCTTGAAGGAGATCACTTCCATCGACTCGATCTTCAGCTCGCCCACGCCCATCTTGCTCCGCGTCAGCACGTGCACCACATCGGCTCCCTCCGGCACCTCGCCCAAGACCTTGACCTCGCCGAAGTCCACGCCGCCTTCCTCTTCCGCCTGAGCCATTACGCCCTTGAAGAAGGACGCGAAGAACTCGCTGTCGCTGAGTTTCTTCACCGACTCCTTGGTCGCGCCTTCGCCGAAAAAGGCGACCAGCACCTCGGCCCCTTCCTCGTCCGGCAGATCGGTCAGGAAATCCAGCATCCCGCGGAAGGATTTCAGCGCCTCCGGGTCGAAGAGTTTGGCCGCGCCATTGTAGTCCTTCGCCTTCATCGTCTCGTAGTAGGCCTTCGCGGCTTCCGAGGGCGTGTTGTCTGCAAGAGCCGGGGCGAGGGCGAATAGGAAGCTGGCGAATGCGAGCAGCAAGAGTTTCATGGTCGTGAATGGGTAAGGGTAAAGGATTCCGGAAACGAAACTTCAGTTCAGGAAGCCGGGCGCAGCAGGTAGCCCGCCACCCAGCCTTCCGTGTTGGTGCTCGTGCGGCACCAGTGCCAGCCGTGGATCTGTTTGAGCGACTCCAATTCATCGCCGCGGCGGACGACCAGCACGGTCGGGTCGAAGGCCTCCATCGCGGCGAAGCGGCCCTCGCCGAGCGGTTCCAGGATTTCCTCCGGCACGTAGCCGTCGTTGCCCTTGTCATCCTCCGCCCAGACCCAGCCCGGCCAAGCGCGGTCCACTGGACCCACCGTCACTTCATCCCCCGGCTCCAGGCGGATCGGGTGGCTGTCCTTTTCCTCGTAATCGGCATTGGCGATGAAGCTCGGCATGCCGGGGATGCTGGCGTGCGCGCGGCGTCCCGGCAAGAGCGGGGCTTGTGCTTTCCACGCGGGAAAGGCATTTCCCCTGCGTGCCCGGTGATGCCATCCACGACCTGCTCAGCACCCGCTTCGGCCACCCCGAATTCCGTGGTGGCCAGCGCGAGGTGGTGGAGGGTCTGCTGGCCGGTCGCTCGATGCTGGCGGTCTTCCCCACCGGCGGCGGGAAATCCCTGTGCTACCAGCTTCCCGCCCTGATGCTGGAGGGCGTGACCCTGGTGGTTTCGCCGTTGATAGCCCTGATGAAGGACCAGGTGGACGCCCTGCGCGCGAAGGGTGTCGTCGCCGCGCGTCTCGATTCGACCTTGGAACGGGAGGAATACAACGCCGTCATCAGCTCCCTCGGCAATGGTTCCCTAAAACTGCTCTACGTGGCACCCGAGCGGCTCTCGAACGAGGCCTTCCGCGCCCGCCTCAAGAAACTGAAGATCTCGCTGGTGGCGATTGACGAGGCGCATTGCATTTCCGAGTGGGGCCATAACTTCCGCCCGGACTACCTGAAGCTGTCGAAGTTGTGCCGCGACCTGAAAGTCCCGCGCGTCCTCTGCCTGACCGCCACCGCCACGCCGGGAGTGGCTACGGATATCCGTGCCGCCTTCAAGATCGCCAAGAAGGATCACGTCCAGCTCAGCTTCCACCGCTCGAATCTCGACTTGCGCGTCGCCCCGCTGCAGGGCGGCCAGCGCAAGCAGCACCTGCTGCGCCGCCTGCGCGAGAGCGAGGGCGCGGCCATCGTCTATGTTACCCTTCAGCACACCGCGGAAGAGGTCGCGACCTTCCTTCAGAAGAGTGGCCTCGCGGCGCGCGCCTATCATGCGGGCATGCCGGATGAATTCCGCGCCGAGGCGCAGGAGGCCTTCATGGCCGGTAGGACCCGGGTCATTGTCGCCACGATCGCCTTCGGCATGGGCATCGACAAGGCCGACATCCGCGCCGTCTATCACTACAATCTACCGAAGAGCCTGGAGAACTACACCCAGGAGACCGGCCGCGCCGGCCGCGATGGCAAGCTCTCGACCTGCGAGCTGCTCGCTTGCGGAGACGACCTCGTGACCCTGGAGAATTTCACCTATGGCGACACGCCTTCACCGGCTGCGACAAGACATCTGGTCGATCATATCCTTCGTCTCGGGAATGAGTTCGATGTCTCGACCTACGAGTTGTCCGGCGTAAACGACGTCCGGCCTCTCGTGGTGAATACCCTGCTCACTTACCTGGAGCTGGAGGGGCTGATCGAGGCCACCCGGCTATTCTGGTCGTCCTGGCAAGCGCGCCTGCTACGCGGACTCGAGCCGATGCTCGCCGGTTACGATGAGCGGCGGAAGACCTTCCTGCGCAAGATCTTCGCCGCCGCCAGCGAAGGCCGCAGTTGGCACACTTTCGAGGTTTCCGAAGTCGCGATGAAAACCGGCGAGGACCCGCAGCGGATCACCGACGCGCTCACCTATCTGGAAGAAGCGGGCGATCTGGCACTCAAGAAGTCCGGGGTGCGCCAAGGCTATCGCATCACCAAGGATCCCGGGGATCTCCGCGAGCTGGCGACCCGGCTCGATGAGAAATTCCGCAAGCGCGAGCAAGCGGATCTCGATCGCCTGCGGGAGGTGGTGGAACTCGCCGAGCAAACCGGCTGCATCACGGCCTTCGTCACCAGCCACTTCGGCGAGCAACTCGCGAGCCCCTGCGGCCATTGCGACCGCTGCCGCGGCGTTCCTCCGCAGGTGATCCCGCGCACGAGCCACCGCACTCCTTCCGATGAGGACTTGCGGGCGATCCGCCAGCTATTCGACGAGCGCCATGCCGCCCTCAAGACTCCGCGCCAGCTCGCGCGCTTCCTATGCGGTATTTCCAGCCCCGCCGTCATGCGTGCCCGCCTCGGCCGCCACGACTCGTTCGGGTTACTCGAGCACATGCCCTTTGCCGAGGTTCTGACCGTGGCGGAGGCACTATAGGGGCATCGGCATTTGGTATTCCCGCGGGATAGCCGGCTGCGCCGTGCATGGATAGGAAGCCGCTTGGTTCCTACGGGGCCATTCGCCAGAAGCAAAAGGGCGCGGGCGACCGGTATTGCCGACACAGCCGCCGCCCGCGCCCGGAGGCTCGTTTATCCGGCTCCGAAATGCGCAAGGGCGGCGGGAATAGTTAAAATGTGAAAACGAGATTTAAATTCTTGGCGAATATATTCAGTCCTTTGGGATATCATGGCATCCTGAAGGCTTGTTTTATCGTAAAAGTTTAAAGTAGCCTAGTCCTCATGAAGAACGGGCTTTCGCCAATCCTCGCCTTCGCCGCCCTCCTCCCCGTGTCCGCTTACGCGGTCGACGGGAACGGCAACTCCCAAAGCGATGTCTGGGAAATGTATTTCGGTGCCGCCGGACTATCCGCCTCCGCCGACGCGGACAAGGACGGCTGGAGCAATCTCAACGAGAGCCTCGCCGGCACCAATCCGCTCGATCCGAAATCGTGGCCGCGCGCGGAAGTAAGCCTGTCCGAGGGCGAGCCCCTGCTCTCGTGGCAGGGCGTTGCGGGCAAGCGCTATCAGATATGGGGGAGCACCGATCTGGAAGCGTGGTCTTCTCTTGAAAGCAATATTCCCGGTAGCGGCGGGCTGACGTTGCGCGATTTGGGTGCGCTCGGGCCGGGTGCCTATTTTAAGGTAGAGCCCTCCGACACCGATTCCGACGGCGATGGCGTCAACGACTGGGAAGAGCTGATGGTCGGCTTCGACCCCGCAACAAACCGCACTGGCAGGTTTGATCAGACGGATGCGCAGCGGGTTGTGGCAGGGATCAGCGCGGCGAGCACGAGCACGGTCACGGTCTCGTGTTACGACGACACCTGCTCGGAGCGATGGCCCGATCCCGCATTGTTCGTGCTGAGGCGGAGCGGGGGACTGAAGCCGTTCACCGTGAATTTATCGTTCGGCGGCTCGGCGACCGCGGGCGTGGACTATGATTCTTCCGTCGGCTCAAGTTCGGTCGCCTTCGCTCCCGGCCAGCGGGAGGTGTTCGTGAAGATTTCGCCGGTCGCGGATATGGAAGACGCGGAAAGTACGGAGACCATCGTACTCACGGCACTGCCGGGGACCGGCTATACGGTGGGTTCCGCGAACTCGGCCAGCGTCTCGATCTTCAACCAAATCGCGACCAGCGGGCCTTCGGCGAAAGAAGCGGCTAGATTTCTCATTCAAGCAGGGTTCGGCCCCGATCAGGATTCACCGGACGATCCGGATCAGATTCCGGAGAATGTCGAGGAGGTGATGGCGCTCGGAATCGAAGGCTGGATCGACCAGCAGCTTGCCCGTCCGATCGGCCGGCTAACGCCGATGATGGAGTGGCAGGAGGAGTTGATGGATAGCGACCCGGACCACCGTCTCTGGAACGGACTGAAGATGAATGCCTGGTGGGGCCGTGCCATGGGCCTGCCGAAGCTCAGGCCCGATGCCGCGCAGGAGCAGCTTCCCGATCCTCTCCGGCAGAGGGTCGCTTTCGCGCTCAGCCAGATCTTCGTCATCAGCGACCGGATGGAGCGCCTCGGCGTCGAGCCGGCCGGCATGGTCCATTTCTACGACAAGCTGCTCGAAGGGAGCTTCGGCAATTTCGAGGTGACGCTCAAGGATGTCTCCCTGCACCCCTGCATGGGCCTCTACTTGAGCCATTTCGGGAACAAGAAATCGAATGCGACCAACCGGACCTTCCCGGACGAAAACTACGCTCGGGAAGTCATGCAGCTCTTCAGCATCGGACTGTGGATGCTGAATCCAGACGGCACCCGGATGCTCGACGATCAAAGTCAGCCGATTGCGACCTACTCGAACGCGAACATCACCGAGTTCGCCCGCGTGTTCACCGGCTTGTCCTTCGGAGTCCTCATCAACGGCCAGCAGCCGCAATTCGCTTCCTTCGACGGGGACTTCTCGGTGCCCATGAAGGGTTGGGACGAGCATCACGACCTCGAACCGAAGACCTTGCTGCTGGGTGCCACCACTCCGGCGCGCACGGCGAGCCCCTACAATACCGGAACTGCCACCATGGCGGATGTCGATGCCGCGATCTCGAATCTCGCCAACCATCCCAATGTCGGACCTTTCATCGGCAGATTGTTGATCCAGCGTTTGGTGACCTCGAACCCCTCGCCCGCATACGTCGGTCGCGTCGCCGCAGCGTTCAACACGGCTCCTCGCGGCGACATGGGACGAACGGTAAAAGCCATCCTCATGGATCCGGAAGCGCGCGATCCGGCGAAAATGGCGGACCCGACTTTCGGGAAGCTCCGCGAGCCTTTCCTCAGGACCGTGAATGTCGCGCGTGCCTTCAATGCCTCCACCGGGGCGGGATGGTATTATCTCTCCGGCCTCGATGCCGATCACGTGCAGGAACCTTTCAACTCACCGAGCGTCTTTAACTTCTACCTGCCCACCTATATGCCGCCCGGCCCCTTGGCCGCTGCAGGCCTGGTGGCCCCCGAGCTACAGATCGTGAACGCCGCCTCCGGCGTCACGGCACCGAACTTTTTCTGGCAGCACATGGTCGCGGCTGAATACGGCCTGGGTGCCTCGAAGCCCGAGCGTTCAGCGGTGCTGAATCTGGATCAGGAGTGGCTGCTGAACGTCCCGGCTTCCGCGATCAATCAGAACCAGCCCACCGTCCAGCCCCTCGATCCCGATCCTCTCCTGCGTCGCCTCGATCTCGTTCTTACGGGCGGGACTCTGGAGCCGGAGTCTTTCCAAATCATCCGCGAGGCTCTGGCTCGCATCGGGCCCGGCGGCAGCGAGTGGCAATGGCACCACGAGCGTCTGAAGCTGGCCATCTACCTCATCGTCTGCAGCCCCGAATTCGCGGTCCAACATTGAATTCTCTATCCTCATGAACCGTCGCCGTTTCCTTGGTCAGGCCAGTTGCTCCGCCGTCAGCGCCATCCCGGTGCTGAACACCCTGCTCAACCTGCGTCTTGCGGGTTCGGTCGCGAATGCCGCGCCGCCGGTACCCGGCGAGTATCGCGCGCTCGTGTGTTTGTTCCTTAGCGGAGGCAATGACAGCTTCAACATGCTGTCGCCCTATAGCGGGCCTTCCCCGACGCATGCGAATTCGCGCGCGGAGTACGAGAGCGCCCGCGGCAACCTCGCGTTGCCCTTGGCCGGCCTGCATCAGATCCATCCCCTGAACACGCCGGGACGGACCTTCGGAGTCCATCCCTCGATGCCGAAGCTGGCCGCACGTTTCGAAGCGGGGGATGCAGCCTTCGTTGCCAATGTGGGCACCTTGATCGAGCGGGTCTCCAACCGGACGGAAGTCAACAATGCCTCCAAACATCTCCCGCTCGGGCTCTACTCGCATTCGGACCAGATCGAGCAATGGCAGACCAGCGTGCCGCAAAGCCGCTCCGGCATCGGCTGGGGAGGCCGGATGATGGACCTGATCAAGGACATCAATCCCAGCCAGTTGGTCTCCATGAATATCTCCGTGGACGGCAGCAACGTCTTCCAGAGCGGCGTAACCGGTGCGGAATACGCGGTAAAGCCGAGCACTTCGGCGACGGCGGGTGGTGCTCAAGCACTCTTGGGCTACGCGGAAAACTACAGTTCGACCAGCCCCAGGCTCAATGCAGCCAGCAACGGCGTGGATAGCATGCTGGCCCGCCAGTACGATCACCTGCTTCAAAAGACTTTCCAACAGAAGCGCCGCGACGCCCAGGAGGCCTACGCAATCTACCACGAGGCGACTGCAGGGACCCTGCCCGGAAACGTGAAATTCCGGCTTGTGGCCGATGAGGTGCCCGGCACGGATCCCAACCGCTTGGGCCAGCAGCTCCATCAGGTGGCCAAGGCCATCATGGGCCGCAGCGCCATGGGAGCCTTGCGCCAGACCTTCTTCGTCAATCTCGGTGGCTGGGATCACCACAGCAATACCATCGCCGCACAGCAGGGGATGCTAAAGGATGTGGATGATGCGATCGGCGCCTTCTGGGATCAGTTGGTGCTGTTGGGCATCCAGGATCAGGTGACCTTGTTCACCGGCTCCGACTTCGGCCGCACCCTCACCAGCAATGACCGCGGCTCCGACCATGCATGGGGCGGAAATCACTTCATCATGGGCGGCAGCGTCGATGGAAAAAAGATCTTCGGACAGTACCCGAGCCTCGCGCTCAATCCTAGCAGTAGCATCGAGCTCAACCCTCTCGACACCGGCCGCGGCCGGATGATCCCGACCACCAGCTGCGACGAATACTTCGGCGAACTGGCCCTCTGGCTCGGCGTGCCACCATCAAGCCTGCACCTCGTCCTGCCCAATGTCGGGAACTTCTTCACGCCCGGTGCGACGGGACCGCTGGGGTTCTTCGGTTGAGCAACCCTATGGTTACACCGGCACCGGAATCTCTCCCAGAATATCCGCCACCACCTGCCGACCCGTCACTCCCGAAAGCTTCGCCTCCGGCGCGATCACCAGGCGGTGCGCGATCACATCCGCAGCCACCGTCTGGATCGTCTCGGGAACCACGAAGTCCCGCTCCTCGAACAAGGATAGCGCCTGCGCCATCTTCATCAGAGCGATCGACGCGCGCGGGCTCGCCGCGAGCTGGACATCGTCGCGCCCGCGGGTTGCGGAGACGACATCGACGATGTAGCCGCGCAACTCGTCGCTGATCCGCACGCTGCGGGTCGCTTCTAACAGGCCGACGAGATTGTCGCGCGTGACCACCGGCTGGAGCAAATCCACGGGATGGCGGTCGATCTGGTCGGCCAGGATCGCGCGCTCTTCTTCCGGTGTGACGTAGCCCAGGCGGCTTTGGATCATGAAGCGGTCCATCTGGGCCTCCGGCAGCGGATAAGTCCCGCGGAATTCCACCGGATTCTGCGTCGCAATCACGAAGAACAGGCCGTCCAGATCGTGGCGCTCGCCGTCGATCGTCGCCTGCCGCTCGGCCATCGCCTCTAACAGCGCCAACTGGGTCCGCGGCGAGGCCCGGTTGATCTCGTCCGCCAGCAGGATATCCGCGAAAACCGGGCCCGGCCGGAAGCGGAATTCCTGGGTCCGCGGGTCGAAGATCGAGACGCCCAGGATGTCGCCCGGCAGCAGGTCCGGCGTGAACTGCACGCGCTTGAAGGCGGCCCCGCTCACCGATTTCGCGATCGCCTTGGCCAGCGTGGTCTTGCCGGTGCCCGGAACGTCCTCGACCAGGGCATGCCCGCCGCCTGCCAGGCAGGCGAGGATGTTCCTCAGGGCGGTGTCCTGCCCCCGCACCACGGTGCGGACGGCTTCTTCCAAAAGGCGGGCGGTTTGTCGGGCGGAGATGAGGTCGCTCATTCGGTGGGCTTTTGGCGGCCGCGGTCCGCGGCGGAAATGGTACGATGCTTCTCGTAGATCGGCTCCAATTCGCTCCGTGCCCCGTCGGGCAGGCGGGCCGTGATGCGGTCCCACACCACGCGGTTGAAGAAATTGCGGTTGTCGGTGAGCGGATCGTAGAGATCGAGTTCCGGCAGGATGCGCGGACCGGCAGGGGTGCTCACCACCAGCACCAGTGGATAAGAATTCGCCGAGTCGTCGCCCAAGGGCGGTGGCACCCGCAGCGAGACCGCGGCCCAGCGCCCGGCACGGTGCACGCTGAGGACCTCTCCCGCCTGGCGCGCCAGGAAATCGCTGCCGGTATTTCGCAGCAGGCGCGTCACTCCCGTCTTGTCGTCGAAGCAGGCCGCCCGCGCGAGGGCGCCCGCCACGTCACCCTTCGCAAAAGCCTGGCGCGACTCCGCCACCACCCGGCGCGCCTCCTCTTCACTCGGCGCGGAGTCCGCCGCCACCCCGCCGATCCGGGTCAAGAGCCCGTCCCACCACTCCGCATTGCGGGCTTTCAGGGTCGCGGGCAGCCATTGCATGAAGGCCTCGCTATCCTTGGGGTAGGGCAGTGCGGAAACACCCGAGAAACCCGGATTGGCGAGCCAGCCACTAGGCTTGCGTTGCAGGAAGATCGTTTCGACCGCGGATTCCGCCGGGCTCCTGCCGGAAAACATCTGGATCAGCGCGCAGGCATCATCGCCGGCTTCTTGCAATTCCAGCAGTACCGGGGCTACAGGGTTCTTCTTCGCGTGGACCTTCTGCCACAGTTCCGCCGCCCGGCTCATGGAATCGAGTGCGGTGGCCGGGGTAGCCTCGAGATCCAGATGCGTGCAGAGCTCCGCCAGCGAGGGCCGGTTCAGGGCCTCCAGGATCGCGGCGGTTGCCTCTTCCGCGGTTGCCGAGGGTGCAGGTGCCTGCTGCTCCATCAGCTTGAGCGGGAATTTCTCGATGAATTCCGCGTCCTGGGTGCGCGCGGCGTCCTCTTGACCGGGAGCCAGCGGCTGGGTCGCCGGTGCCAGCAATTCGTGCGGCAGCCGGATGTGCCAGCTTCCGGATTTCGACCGGACAAACGTCAGGTGCAGGGCATTCGGCAGTGGCCGCGTGCCCGGATCGGCAGCCGGATCGAGACCGACGATGCTGATCATGGGTGCCTCGCCGTCTTCCTCCACCGCCACGATCGTCCGGACCGCCTCGGGGGCCGCCAGCAAGCGCCACAGGGGATGCGTGATCTCTTTCTTCCGCAAGTTCGCGGACACCACCTGGAGCGTCTCGTCCCAATGTTCCGGCGGCGGGTTCTCCAAGCCCCCTAACAAGGCCAGCGCCGCCGGCAAGTCACGCTTGGCCAGCGCCGCCAGGAAGTCCTCCGCCAGCTTCGCCGGCGTGGATCCGAGCAAGGCGTCGGGCGTGATGAATTTCCGCATCTCGTCCGCCAGCAGGGAAAAGGCGTCCTCCTTCAGGCGGAAGAATTGCTTGGAGCGCTCCTCCAGCATCCACTCCTCAAGCACCTTCGCCCGTGCCAGGAAGCCGGGCCGGAAGCTCAGGCCGGTGGCGTTAAACGACGATGGCAGCGGAGCGGGCAACCACTGCTCGCCCCGCTTCACCAGCCCCACCGCGTGAATCTGCACGCTCTCGGAATCGAAATTCGTGATCTGAGACACCAGCACCGCCGCCAGATCGCCGTCCTCTTTGTCCGCCAGCGGCCTCAAATCATCCGGTTTCAGGCTCTCCCGCAGCCGCGACAGGCGCGAGCGGATGCTCTTCAGGTCCTCATCGTCCACATCCGGGGACAGCGCCGTGCCCGCTCCGGGCTCCATCTCCGCCTTGCCGGAGGCCACGTCCCGCAGCCACGCTAACGCCGCATCCGACGGGCTCTGCGCCGCGGACGCGAGACCGCATGCCAAAAGCATGACGATGGCGGCGGGGAATCTCATAGGCTCTGGTGAAAGCGGTCGGCCGCCTCCAGCGACATCACGAAGCCGGTCAGCAGGTCGATCGTCCGCGCAATATCATCCAGATGCGCGGTTTCCACCACCGAATGCATGCAGCGCAGCGGCAGCGAGACCAGCCCGCTGGGTACGCCCCCCCGCTGATTGAAAATTTTGTCCGTGTCCGTGCCGGTGAAGCGGCTGCTCGCCTCGTGCTGCACCGGGATCTTGCCCTTGGTCGCGGTCTCGATCAGGCGTTTCACCACCAGCGGATGATTCGCGGTTCCGTGGCTGATCGTGGGGCCACCGCCCAATTTCACCGTGCCGAATTTGGAATTGTCGATTCCCGGGGTGTCCGTGGCATGGGTCACGTCCAGGCAGATGCAGACGTCCGGATTCAGCCGATAGGTTGCCATCATCGCCCCGTTGCCGCCGATCTCTTCCTGCACCATGTTCGCGCAGATCAGCGTCAAGCCGGGCTTCTTGCGGCCCTTGGCAATCCGTTTCAGCACTTGGGCGATGATGTAGCTGCCGATCCGGTTATCGATTGCCCGCCCGACCAGCCGCTTATGGGCCAGTTCCAGCGGTCCGTCCTCATACACCGCCGGATGGCCGACCCGCAGGCCCATCGCGGTCACTTCACGGGCATTCGAAGCGCCGACATCGCCCCACAATTCGTGGACCTGCGGAGCCTTCTCGTCGCCCGGATTGTCGCGGCGCAGGTGGATCGCGGTATTCCCGATGATCCCGCGCACCGGGCCCTTGTCGCCTTGGAAAATCAGCCGGCGGCCGCGCGCCGTGGCGGTATCGCTGCCGCCGATGCGGTCGATCCGGATGAAGCCGTCCTGCTGGATGGTCTTGATCATGAAGCCGATTTCATCTGCGTGGGCGGTCAGCATCACGGTTCTGTCGGACTTGCCCTTGAGCGTGGCCCAGGTCGAGCCATAGGCATCGCAAGTCACTTCCGCGGCCAGCGGTCGCAGGTAATCCGCCCACACCCGCTGCCCGGGCATCTCAAAACCGGTCGGGCTCGGGGTCTGCAACAGCCTGAAAAGGAACTCCCGGTCGTCTTGCGTCATCTGTCGCCATTCAAGCACGCCGGGCGCGGAGGGCAATCGGCGAGTGAGGGGGAAGGGGCGGCGGCGAATATTTCTCCCTGAGGACTCTTTCAGGAGCGACGCGACATTATTGGCGGAACCACGTGAACTTCCCGCCGTTAGTCGCGGACATTTTTGAGCAGTCCTCAGATACAACACAATTGACCACAGTTTTCTGCGACCAAGTGATTGCCACTGTTCTTCGACCGGTGACGACGTAAGCAGGCCTCCATCCCTTTGCCTCAAAGAACTGTCGTTTCGTTTTCGGATCCTTTCTAAAGACGTGTGTGCGATCGGCATTGTCGGGATTCCATTTCGTCCCAATCAAATATGCGTCGAGCTGTTCTTTGGTATCAGGGAGACGCTTTTTCTCCTGAGCGGGATTTTGTGCGAAGCACGTCAGACTTGCGAAAGTCGAGGTGCGGAGCCACCCGGCCCGCAGAATGGTCCCTGACGCGCTGATCACGGAAGGAAATGAGCGGTCAGCAACGGCGCTTTCGTGCAGGCCCCGTCGTATCCGGTGCGCTCGAGACCGCTTCTGCGGGGAAGGCCTGTTATCTGCGGTTGAACTCTCCCGGTTCCGCTACAGCAAATCTACCCGGGAACCCAAGACACACGAATGCATTCACGGCGCTCACTTCTGCCCCGCGAAGAACCCCCGGATCTCCGCCCCGATCTCTTTCGCATGTGTCTCCAACGCGAAGTGACCCGTGTCATAAAAGACTACCTTCGCCCCTGGGTTATCCCTCTTGTAAGCCTCCGCCCCCGGCGGAAGGAAAAAGGGATCGTTCTTCCCCCACACCGCCAAGGTCGGAACCTTGCGCGTCCGGAAGAACTCTTGGAACTTCGGATAAAGCTTCACGTTGTTCTGATAGTCCCCGAAGAGATCGAGCTGGATCTCCGCACTCTGCGGCCGGTCGAGCAAGGTCTGATCCAGAGTGTAAGACTCAGGCGCGACCAGACTCTCATCCTTCACCCCATGGACATACTGAAAGCGGGTGGTTTCAAGCGTTAGCATCTTGCGCAAGGCATCACGGTTCTCCTGCGTAGGATTCTTCCAGTAAGTGCTGATCGGCTGCCAGCCCTCTTCGGACAGGCCCTCCACATAGGCATTCCCGTTCTGCGTCACGATCCCGCTGATCCGGTCCGGATACTTCAGCGCCAGGCGCAGCCCGACCGGCGCGCCATAGTCAAAAATGTAGATCGAAAACTTCTCCAGCTTCAGCTTCTCCACGAAGTCGCCCATCACGAGAGCCATGTGGTCGAAGGTATACTTGAACGCCTCATGATCCGGCGCGCTGGAGAAACCGAAGCCCGGAAGGTCCGGCGCGATCACGTGAAAGTCTCCGGACAGTTCGGGAATCAGATCCCGGAACATGTGGCTGGATGTCGGGAAGCCGTGAAGAAGCAGCATCACCGGCTTCCCGGGATCCCCAGCCTCGCGGTAGAAGATCTTGGCTTCGGACAGGGCCACGGTCTTGTAGTGGATGGCAGGATCGGCGGCAGCTGTGGAGACCGGGAGAGCAAGCGCCCCGGCAAGGAGAACGGATGTGATTTTCATGGGATTGGAACGGTAATATTCTTAGTAACCTTCAAAATGTCGTAATGACGGTTACCAAGTGAGCTTGGTGGAGAAACTTGTCAAAACTAATTTTGAAGGTTACTTTCAAGCCGTGAGCAACGCCGCTGCGGAATTCGTTTTTCTCGGGGAACACCCGGCCTTGGATTTCGCCAACACCCTTTACGCCCCCCATGGCGAGCTGGCGGATCAATTGCGCTCCTGGCCGGACCTCCTGAAGTGGCTGGGGGAAGCGAATCTTGGTGAAGGCCCGGCCCTCGAAGTGAGCAAGGCGGAAGCCAACACCGCTCTGGCAGCCGTGCTAGCCCTTCGCGCGGCCTGGACCAAGCAGATCACCGGCATCCTCGCGGCAAAGCCCATTAGCAAGGATTTCCTCCGGACCCTCAATGCCGCCTTGGAAAAGGACCATTTCACCGAAGCAGTGGCACCAGCCGCAGAAACACCCCTGGCCCTCGTCCGCGCCGACTCAAGGCTCCGGGGAGTCGAACGGGTACTCGCCATCCTTGCCCGCCAGATCGCCGCATTCCTCACCGAATGCAATCACGACTACCTGCGCCAATGCGCCGGCCATGGCTGCGTCCTCTTCTTCTACGACACCACCAAGAACCACCGCCGCCAGTGGTGCAGCGCCGCCGCCTGCGGCAACCGCCACAAGGTCGCCGCCTTCCGCGAGCGCCAGGCGAAGAAGGACGGCTAAAGAAGCGCATGGCTGGGGAATGCGAATCCACTGCCTTTCCCATCCCATCCATCTTATCCTTCCTGGTCCGAAATCCAAAACCATCCCGCCTTCATCCGGCTGTTGTCGGTGGTTCTAACTTCATCCACCGCCCGCCACGATCATGAAACGAGGGGATTCCAAACCCTCGCGAATCCACTGTTCTCAAAATCCTTCACGTTGGCAGTGGCAAACTCGGTGACACCGAATGCCTGGAGGCTGAGGGCGATACGGAGGTCGTATATCCGTCGCCGCGGGAAAGCGGGGGTGGATGCCAGCTTCCATAGTTCCTCATGGATATCGCGGCTTAGCGGCGGGAAGCCCAGAATTTTCCAGCGCGGATGTCGGCGGTAGCTTTGAATGACTGCGACCGCATCCTGCGGAGCGAGCGGATGGACCAATACCGCCGGGTTGCGAAGATGAAGATAGACTTCGGTCAGGACGAATTCGCCCAAGGCGACATCATCGCGTGTGGACATCGTGTTGAGAAAATTCCTTGCACCTTCATGATGGGGCGAGCCTTCGCTATAGCTGAAGAGCAGCAGGTTGGCGTCAATGGAGATCACGATTCCTGCGGGGGAAGATTCTCGTCGGCGAAGGCCAGTTCCTTCAGTTCCGCTGCACTCAGGCCCTTCCAACCGGCAGTAGAGGAGATGGGGGCCTGCCATGGCTGGGAAGCCAACGGCGCTTCGCGGGGATAGACCTCTAGCAACAGCTCAGCCCCGCGGCGAAAGGTTTCCGCCAACGACCACTCACGGCGCCGCGCAAATTCCCGGATCTCCGCGAACAGCTCCTCGGGAAGCTGGATCTGCGTCTTTGTCATGATGGAGATCATGGCGCTCCATCAATTTGATGTCAATACTCCAGGAAATTCTCCAAAATCCGCTTCCCGTCCTGCGTCAAAATCGACTCCGGGTGAAATTGCACGCCGTGCACCGGGTGCTGCTTGTGCTTCAGCCCCATGATCTCACCCTCGGCGGTCCAAGCGGTGATTTCCAGGCAATCCGGCAGGGTCTCGCGCTTCACGATCAGCGAGTGGTAGCGCGTTGCCTCAAAGGGGCTCGGCAACCCCGCGAAGACGCTCTTGCCCTCGTGCAGGATCGGCGAGGTCTTGCCGTGCATCAGCCGGTCGGCACGAACGACGTCGCCGCCATAAACCTGCCCGATCGACTGGTGCCCGAGGCACACCCCGAGGATCGGAGTGCTGGCACCCAACTCCTGGATCAGCTCGCAAGAGATCCCCGCCTCGTTCGGTGTGCAAGGCCCCGGTGAAATGCAAATGCGCTCCGGCTTCAGGGCCTTCACATCCGCCACGGTCAGCGCGTCATTGCGCACGACCTTCATCTCCGCACCCAACTCGCCGAAGTACTGGACGAGGTTGTAGGTGAAGGAGTCGTAGTTATCGATAATGAGCAACATGGCGACTTATCCTTCGAGGGTTTTGGCGAGTGCGATGGCACGCAGCATGCCCTTCGCCTTGTTCACCGTCTCATTGTATTCGTAGGTCGGATCGGAATCCGCCACCACGCCGGCACCGGCCTGCACATAGGCCTTGCCGTCCTTCAGCAAGCAGGTCCTCAGCGTGATGCAGGAATCGTGGCCGCCATCGAAACCGAAGTAACCCACCGCACCCGCGTAGGCGCAGCGCTTGCTCTTCTCCAGCTCGTTGATGACCTGCATTGCCCGGATCTTCGGCGCGCCGCTGACCGTCCCGGCGGGGAAGGTCGCCCGCAGCACGTCGTAGGCGCTGTGGGTGGCGTCCAATTCGCCGGTCACGTTCGACACGATGTGCATCACGTGGCTGTACCGCTCCACGATCATAAAATCATCGACCTTCACACTGCCGTGCGCCGCGATCCGTCCGACGTCGTTGCGCGCCAGATCCACCAGCATCAGGTGTTCCGCCCGCTCCTTGGGATCGTCCAAAAGGTCCGCAGCGAGAGCGTCGTCCTCCTCCGGCGTCTTCCCCCTCCACCGCGTCCCGGCAATCGGCCGGATGTCGATCCGCCCGGCGATCGACCGGACATGGACTTCCGGCGAGGATCCCACCAAGGAGAAATCCCCCAGCTCCAGGATGAACATGTAGGGCGAGGGATTCACGTGGCGTAGGGCCCGGTAGAGATCCACCGGCGAGCGGTGGAAATCCGCGGCGAAGCGCTGGCTCGGCACGAATTGGAACACGTCGCCCGCGGCGATGTATTCCTTCCCCTTGCGCACCATCTCCTCGTATTCCGCCTGCGATGTGTTGCTCTCCGCCGGCTCCGGCTCGACCGGCGCAAGCCCGTTCAAAGCAGGCACATGCAGGGGCCGGTTGAGCATCTCCACCAGCGCCGCCACCTTCGCCTGTGCCGCTCCATATGCCTCCTCCAAAGTCGCGTGCTCGCTCGTAAAGGCATTCGCGATGATCTGCAGCCGCCGCAGCCGCTGATCGAAAACCACCAGCGTATCCGCCAGCAGGAAAACCGCATCGGGAATGCCCAGCTCGTCCTTCGGTGCAGGCGGCACCGTCGGCTCGAATTGGCGGACCGTATCGTATGAAAGATAGCCGACCAAGCCGCCGCAGAAGGGCGGCAGGTTGCCGTGCAGCACCGGCTTGTAGTCCGCCATATGGCGCTCCAGGGCGGCCAGCAGGTCGTCTTCCACGGTGATCTTCTCAACATGCGACCCCTCGCAGATCGTCAACTCCTTGCCGCGCGCCTCGATCACCCGCCGCGGGCCGCTGCCGATGATCGACCATCGTCCGCCCTTCTCCGTGCTTTCAGCGCTCTCGAGCAGGAAGGAATGCCGCGCGTCGCGCACCTTGAGGTACGCCGACAGCGGCGTCTCGAAGTCCGCGGCAAGCTGGGTGTAAACGGGGATCACATTGCCCCGTGTGGCCAGCTTCGCGAATTCTTCGAACGACGGTTCGACCGGAATGGGATTCACAACGCGCGGGAGCATGCCCGCGAAGCGCCCGGGCGCAAGCCCCGAGCCATTCCTTCCGGCCCAAGGACAATTACCCGGCCCTGGAGATTTTCTCGGAAAAGATTGTTCGGTTCGCCCGGACCGCTCCGCATTCCTGAATAAGAAGGCGATTCCTGTCTGCCGCCCCTGCCTCATGAGCCCGCCCGCACCCCACGACGACCACCAGCTTCTCGATCGCTTCCTGCGGGGAAACGACCAGGGCGCGCTGGCGCTGCTGGTGGAGCGCTACCTGCCGCTGGTCTATACGGTGGCGCTGCGGGTCACCCGGCAGCCACAGCTCGCGGAGGAGGCCGGGCAGGACGTCTTCCTCAAACTCGTCCAGAAGCCGCCCGCACTCATGAAGGGAATCCCGCTCGCCGCCTGGCTCCATCGCGCGACCCGGACCCGCGCCATCGATCTGCTGAGGTCGGAACGCAGCCGGGCGGCCCGGGAGCAAGTGCCCCAGGAGCTTTCCGCCGATGGGCCGGTGCTCAGCGAGGAAGCGCTGGACCTTCTCGATGAAGTGATCGACCGCCTGCCGGAGAGCGAGCGCCGCCTGGTGGTGGGCCGCTTCTTCCTCGGCCAATCCTTCGCCACACTCTCGGCCCAGGCAGGAGCCACGGAGGATGCCGTGCGGATGCGCCTGAACCGCGCTTTGGAAAAGATGCGGCAGTCTTTCTCGCGCCGCGGGATCGCCACCACTGCTGCGATTCTCGCCCAGGTCCTGCCCGCGCAGGCCGTTGCCGCGCCGCCGCGCGCCATGGCCGCGGCGGTTCTGAAGTCGGTCACTGCTGCCGGGGCGACGACAGGCGCATCCGTTTCCCTAACAAGTTTCATCTACCTCATGACCACTGCCCAGAAATACACCATCGCCGGAGCCTTGCTGCTGGCCGCAGCGATTCCCACGGCTCTCCACATCAGCCAGCGCCCGGACGATCCCAAGGAGAGCGGCGTGCCGGAGACTTCATCCACCCCGGCTCTGCCCAAGGTGGCTCAGTCCGAGAACGAGCGTGCGGCCCGCACGCCGCGAAAGGAACTCGACGGGCAGTTCGCCGCGCTGGCCGCGAAGTACGGTGAAGCCGAGGCCCGCCGTGCCCAGGCGCTCGCCAGCCAAGGTGCGGCTCTGGTGCACGACATCGCGACCACGGACAAGTTCATGGAGCAGTTTGAGGCCCAGTTCGGAGGCGAGATCGACAAGCTCTCCACGGAACTCGAACTCACCCCCGAACAAGACGAGTTCATCGAGGGGATGCGGGCGGATGCCTTCGCAAAGCGCCGCAAGGAGATCCAGGACCTGGCCGCACAAGTCCCACGGAATCTCCCTGCCCTCGCCGAGGTTTTTCTCGCCGTGGATGCCTTGTCCCGCGGCAAGATTGATGAAGAGACCTACAAGGAAGTCATCCGCGGCCAGACCGCGGCGCTGAGCGCCGGCAGCATCCGCGCATGGAATTTCTTCGGGATGGTGGGCACGAGGGACGTTTACAAGGCGGAGGATCCCTTCGCGGGCCAACCGGAGGCGGCCAAGATCTTCGCGGAGCATTTGGATCCGGAGCGGCGGAAGGAATATCAGGAGATCCACGACACCAACGCCGCCTACGCTGCGGAGATTCCGAACTTCGAACGCAAGGACCTGGATGGCCTGGCTGGCAATGTGGCCGGCATGGGCAAGATGATCGAGGCGATGCGGCTCATGGACCCGGAGAAGTTAAGGGAAGGGAAGTAGCCGGCCATCGTGAGATCTCCTCCGGGGATTAGTCCTTCTTGAGAACTTTGATCATCTCTTCAAGGGCCGCCAGGCTCTCTCCTTTGGAATGCTCCTTGCGATCGGAGAGCTTCTTCTCCAGTTCCAATTGGTACTCCGGTGTGAATGCTTGCTTCAAGGTGGGGAGCGTTGAACGCATCGCGCCGAGGATCACCGCGAAGTCGTTCTCCGAGAAGATCTTCGTTTCACCCAAGGCTGATTCCGCGCCTGAGAAGGAAGTCGTCAATCCTCCGTACATCTGCTTCAGCCCTTCCATCCGGATTTCATACTTATCGTCCTTCGGAATCGTGGGAATGAACTCATTCACGAGATCCACCCCGAGTGCCGCGACCCGCAAATTGAATCCCATCAATACCGCCTGTTCTGCATGGAGATTCTTCTCCTCGCCCGCTGGAGCGATGTAGAGCTTGAAAATGGAAGCCAGGCTCTTCTGCATTTCCAGGTAGTCGCCGAGGCGTTGAGCGAGGGGCAGGTTCTTGTTTTTATGGAGCCCGAAGTTCTCCTCGTTGGTGAGCCGCTGAATCACCCGTTTTCCCAAGGGGTCTTCGAGAACGGGCAGAGGTGCCGTCCCGGTCTCAAACGCTTGGAAGGTAGCAGCGTAGTCCTTCCCGATCCATTCGCGATCACTGGCCGGCACCCCTCCCGCAATGAATGGATTCTCCGCGGCATGGGAACCGGAGATGGCGAAGAACAAGATGAGGAATAGGACCAGGCAATTCATGATTTTCTACCCGCGGATTCAAGCCGGATTAGGGGAGCGCAGCAACTGGCTTCTGCCGTTGTCCTCGGTCTTGAGGGTAGCGGATGTTGGTAGGACTGTTGGAATAACGGCGATCGTAGCGGCTCCCGCGGAGAGCATTGGCCGGAGTCCGGTAAACCGGGAATGGTCTGCCTATTCATTCATGCTCTCACATGGGATGGATACTTCCGCCAGCCCTCCGGCGTGAGAACCGAACCGGCGGGGATCGCGCCCCGGGGGCGAGCTGTCCTACCGGTTAGCTTGCCCGCAAGCTAAGGTAGGCCTCGATCTCCTCGGCAGGATTGTGGGCGCGCATGAGGGTCTCGCCGATCAGGACGGCGTTCGCGCCGGCGTCGAGGGCGCGCTGGACGTCTTCGAGGGTCTTCAGACCGGATTCGGCGACGAGGATGACGTCGTCGGAGACTTCGTCGGCCAGTTGCTCGGTGGTGGCGAGGTCGATCTCGAAGGTCTTGAGATTGCGGTTGTTGATGCCGATGAGGTCGGCACCCAGCTCCAGCGCGCGGTCCATCTCGGGGAGGTTGTGAACCTCCACCAGCACATCGAGCTGGAAGTCCTTGGCTTCGCCGTAGAGGCGCTTGAGCGTGTCGTCATCAAGGGCGGCGACGATCAGGAGAATGGCGTCGGCCCCGGCGATGATCGCTTCGTGGATCTGGACCGGGTGGACCATGAAATCCTTGCGGAGGAGGGGGGCATTGGAGAATTCGGAGATCTTGCTGAGGTAGCTCAGAGAGCCTTGGAAATACTTCTCGTCGGTCAGGATCGAGAGGCAGGAGGCCCCGCCGTCGAGGTAGCGCTTGGCCTGGCGGATGGGATCAAAGTTCGGGTCGATCAGGCCGACCGAGGGCGAGGCCTTCTTGACCTCCGCGATCACGGCGAGGCGGTCCGGGCCGAGCTCGAGAGCGGCGCGGAAGCCGCGGAATTCGTTCCGTTGCAAGGCGGCGGCGCGCAGGTGGCCGGAGCGGGCCATCAGGGCTTCAACCTCCTGGTGCTTGGTGGCGATGATCTCGGCGAGCTTATCGGACATGGCAGGCATGGCGGGCGCGCGAGGAAGAACCACGGAATGCGGTAGTCGGGAAGCGGAAAGCGTCTGGCCGGAATCTGGAGATTTAAACCGCGAATGGACGCGAATGGACGCCAATAAGGATGAGGCGGAAGAAGTTGCCGTGATGGGGAGGCTGATGCTTCCCCTAGCCGCGGTCTCTGATCCTCTTCAAAAATTCGCGTCCATTCGCATCCATTCGCGGTTCACAAAACCTCCCCTCGTTCGGTCTCGAGGCGTGCCGCGATGCCGTCGAGGACGGCGTCCGGGGAGAATTCGCCGGCGGTGAGGCCGATGCGGGAGATCCCGGCGAATTGTGCCGGATCAAGCGCCCCGGCGTCCGGCACGGCGTGGGCGGCGAGGCCCAACCGCCGGGCGGTCTCGATCAAGGTCCGCACGGAGGCTTCCCCGGCGTCTCCGGCGACGATGATCGATTCCGCCCAGCGGCTGAGCCCGTCCACGGACCGCTCGCGCTCCCAAGTCGCGGGTGTGGTCGTATCGAGGAAAACCATCCGGCTGTCCGGGTGGCACTGGCGCAGGGCCTCGGCCACCGCGTGGGCGCGGCGTTTGGAGATGGTGGTCTGGCAGACGAGGCCGAACTTCGGCGCGAAGGGCAGATCCGCAGCTTGGTCGGCGTCTTCGATGATCGCGGTGCCAGGCGCTTCACCGGCGATGACGATGGCCTCGGCATCGTCCTTGCTTCCGATCACCACCGGCTTGCAGTGCTCCAGCGCCAGCAGGGCGAGGGAGGTCTGGGCGCGCTTCACGGCGGGCAGGGTCAGGTCGAGGACGTCGTGGCCGTTTTCCCGCCATTTGCGCAGGCAGGCCTTTGGCAGGCCCGTGAGCGGGACGACGACGGTGTGGGTAGGCGCGCGGTATTCCGTGGCGGAGCCTTCGAGGACGCCGCGGCGGCGGAAGAGTTCGCAAAGGGCGGCATCGGGAGCCAAGGCACCGAGGATCGTGAGCGCGCCGCGCTTGAGGCGGAGTTCGAGCCTGTCCAAGGCCGCACGGGTTTCGGGGCCGTGTCCGGAAACGAGGGCGCGGCGGCATTGGGAGCGCAGGGGGGAAAGGCTTGCAGACATGGGCTTTGTGGTGCAAAGTTTGTGGGCGCGATGGGGCGGCAGCGGGTGGAAATCGGACGCACTTTGTGTAACAAAGTTAATTCCGGCAAGCACGGAATTTTGCGAAGCGCTTGCGGGACCATTTGGCTTGTGGCCCGGGGAGCAGAGGGCTAATCCGCCCGCAATGGATTTGATCGCGGCAGCGGTATCCGCAGAGGCGGGAGAGGCATACAGCCGCCTGCTGGGAGTGGTGGTCCTGCTGGGCTTCAGTTTCGGGGCGATGGTGTTTTTCGTCGTGTCGCTGGTGAAGGCGTCGCGGCAGCGCACGCGGGGTTGGATGATCTCGGCGGCGATTTCGGGTCTGGCGATGCTGGGATGCCTGACTTGGGCGGTTTCCTTGGTGGCCGAGACGCTGGCGGGAGCCGCGAAAGAGGAAAACCTGGCGCAATTGCCGTCGGAACTTTCCAGCCCCGATGGTAGGGTTTCGATCAAGATTCCGGGATCGTGGACGGCGATGCCCGAACTGCACCCCGCAGCGATCATTGCCGCCGGGGACAAGTCACAGGAGCAGTACGCGATGGTGCTCTCGACCGACCGGGCAAGTTTTCCGACAAGCGTGAGCGACTACGAGGTCTTCGTGGCGGAGGGGCTGAAGAAGGCCTTGGAGGACAGCAAGGCCTCGGAGCCGCGGACGATTGAAGTGGGCGGCTACAAGGCGATCCGCCGGAGCGTTAGCGGCATGCGCGGGGGTCACCGGATGGCTTATGAGCAGGTCGTGATCGAAACGCGCAGCACGTACTATCAATTGCTGATGTGGACGGTCTTTTCCCACCGCAGCGTGGCGGAGCGGGACTTCCGTGACATCATTGCCAGCTTCGCCGCGGAAGCCGGGCCGCCGCTGCCGGAATAGGGCGAGAGTTGGGAGTGCGTTTTCCGGATGCGATGTCTAGAAGGGGCGCGGACGCAACCTCCTCCTTGAATGAAGACGCTTCTCAATCGGTTCCTCGCTGGCTTGGTCGTGCTGCTTTCGGCGCTGCCGATCCGTGCGCAGACATCGCCGTTTCTCGCGAAGGCGATGGAGGTCTCCGACTCGATCCAAGATCGCTTCTGGGACCGGAAGTCGAATCTCTATTCGGCTAAGGCGGACGGCACGGAGCCGGAACTGATCTGGGGCAATGGCGTCATGTTCTCGTCGCTGGTGGCGGCTTCGCGGCATGACAAGCGCTTCCGTCCGGTGATGCGGAATTTCTTCGAGGCGCTGGATGCGTATTGGGACGTGAAGGTGAAAATTCCCGGCTACGAACCCGGACGGACCCAGGGTGGCAGTGACAAGTATTACGATGACAACGCGTGGATGGTGCTGACCTTCCTGGAGGCCTACGAGGTCACGAAAGACTCGAAGTATCTGAAGCGCGCGGAGGAGACGCTGGAGTTCGTGATCAGCGGTTGGGACGAGGAAGCGGGCGGGGGGATCTGGTGGCACGAGAAGCACAAGGACGGCGACAAGAACACCTGCGTGAACGCACCCGCAGCGCTCGGGTGCTTTCGTTTGGCGCGTTTCGAGAAAGAGCCGGCGGCATCGAAATGGAATGCGGAGGGCGAGAAGATCGTGGTGTGGACGGTCAAGACGCTGCAGGGGGATAACGGCCTGTTCGGGGACAACATCGACGTGGCGAGCGGGAAGGTTAACGGAGGGCAGCTCACCTACAATTCGGGGCTGATGCTCCGGAATTTCCTCTCGATGCATGCGCGGACCGGGACCGAGTTTTATCTTCAGGAGGCACTCCGCATGGGGAAGGCTGCGGAGGGCATGCTGGACCGGGACAAGAAGATGTACCGCGACCCGCTCAAGTGGTCGCACCTGATGGTGGAGGCGGATCTGGAACTCTACCGTGCGAGCGGCCAGGAGGCCTACCTGAAGCGGGCAATCTCCGATGCCGAGGCGCACTACGCGAAATGGAAGGAGAAGCCAGCAGACGATCTGATCACCGAGGCGTCATTGGCGCGGGAGCTTTGGCTCTTGGTCGATCACTCGACGCCGGTGGGGAAAGAGTTTTGGAAGGCGTCGGATAAGATGAAAGTGAAGTGATTGTCCGAAACGACTGCCGCATCCGATCGATTCGGTCAAAGCCGCCCCCCGCCTGCGGTTTCCGCAGAATCTTTGCGCGAAATCGGCATTCCGTCCGGCGGATTCGGCGTTCAAGCTGCCGCCGCCATGTATTCCGACGCGCTTGCCTCCCACCTCCGCACGACGCTTTCCGAGATCGAATCCGCCGGACTCTATAAGCGCGAGCGGCTGATCGATTCCACGCAGAATTCCACCGTGCGTCTCAAGGACGGCCGCGAGGTGATCAACATGTGCGCGAACAACTACCTCGGCCTGGCCGATCATCCGGAAGTGGTGGCCGCGGCGAAGGCGGCGGTGGATCGCTGGGGCTTCGGGATGGCCAGCGTGCGTTTCATCTGCGGTACGCAGACGCTGCACAAGCAGCTCGAGGAGAAGATCTCGCAGTTCCTCGGTACCGAGGACACGATCCTTTACCCGAGCTGCTTCGATGCAAACGGCGGGCTCTTCGAGGTCCTGTTAGGGCCGGAGGACGCCGTGATTTCGGACGCGCTGAACCATGCCTCGATCATCGATGGCGTGCGGCTCTGCAAGGCGAAGCGCTTCCGCTACGCGAACAACGACATGGCGGACCTCGAGGCGCAGCTCAAGGCGGCGGATGCGGATGGCGCGCGCTTCAAGCTGATCACGACCGACGGCGTGTTCTCGATGGACGGGATTATTTGCGATCTCGATCAGGTCCACGCGCTGGCGGACAAATACAACGCGCTGGTGCACTTCGACGATTGCCACGCCACCGGCTTCCTCGGCGCACGCGGCCGCGGGACGCACGAGCATTGTGGGCTTTTCGGGAAGATCGATTTGACCACCGGCACGCTGGGCAAGGCACTGGGCGGCGCGTCCGGCGGCTACACCTCAGGCAAGAAGGAGATCATCGAACTGCTGCGCCAGCGTTCGCGGCCGTACTTGTTCTCGAACACCATCGCGCCGCCGATCGTGGCCGCCTCGGTGAAGGTCTTCGAGATGCTGGAGGCGTCCACCGAACTGGCGGACCGGGTGAAGGCGAACACGGAGTATTTCCGCAACGCGATGGCCGGCACCGGCTTCACCATCGCCGGCAAGGATCACCCGATCTCACCGGTGATGCTCGGTGATGCGGCGCTATCGCAGAAGTTCGCCGACCGGCTGCTTGAGCACGGCGTGTATGCGATCGGCTTCTTCTTCCCGGTCGTCGCCCAAGGCAAGGCGCGGATCCGCACTCAGATCAGCGCTGCGCACACCCGGGAGCAGCTCGACAAGGGGATCGAGGCCTTCGTGAAGACAGGGAAGGAATTGGGCGTGATTTGAGGGCCACTAACCTCCCTTTACCTCTCGATATCAAACGCGCTATCCGCCGGAACCAGCAGGACCCGTTCGTTCCCGCAGGCACCGTGGAGCGCCTCGATGAAGTGGGGCAGGCGCGTGTCCGGCTTCAGGACGAGTCCGTAGCGGATCAAGGCGCGGTCGCTCCCGGCCTGGGGAATCGAGTTGAGGAAGCTGCTGCTCGCTGCGTGCTGCGCGAAGACCGGCGAAAGGACCGCCTGGAAATCGGCATCGGAAGGCAGGCTCACGGTCAGCAGGTGGCTGGCATGAGCCGGCGCGAAGGCGTTCCTGCGATGCAGCACGTAGATCACGCCACACCCGATGACGGTGACGCCGACGGCCTGCAGGTGATGCCCGGAGCCGGAAACCATCGCGACGGCGATCGCGAAGAAGACGAAAGCCATGTCCATCGAGCGCCCCAAGCTGGCAGGAAAGCGGATCAAGGAAAACGCGGCGAACATCGCCACGCCGAGGCCCGTCCTACGGCTCACCACCGCGATCAAAACGGTCGTGACGATCGAGATGATGACCAGGGTGTGCGAATAGTCCTGGGTGTGACCCGCTCCCCGCGCGGTGTAGCGGTGGAGGTAGGCGATGGCCAGCACCAGCACCAGGGTGACCACCACCGAGAGCGAGGTGTTGGCCAAGTCCTTGGCCGCGGGTGCGGCGAACCATTCGGCGAAGCTGAAGGCAATCATTGGCGGGTGGTTTTCAGGCGGAGGAAGCGATTGTTATTCGGAGTTGCCGCCGGAGTCGAGAGCCGGACCACGATGGTTTCCGTGATGCCATTCGGGTTGGGGGTCACGGAGACTTGGAGAATCTCGGCTCCACCCGCGGCCCATGTCGCGAGATCGGGAGAAACCTGGACCAAATAGCGCACGCCGGAAGCGGTGTAATCGCCGGGGGTGCCGACCCCGCCCTTGCGCCGCGAGAAAGCGTAGCCCGGATAATTCTGGCCGCCGACGGAAACAAGGGATGGCACGGGATAACTGATCGAACTCGCGAGGGCCGGGTTGGTGCCGAGGGCGAACTCCAGGAGGTCGGCCTGGCCGTCGAGATCGTTGTCCACCTCGTCATTCGGGAAGCCGCCCAGGTTGTGGTAGCCGGGGGTGGCCGCCGGAGTGCCGGTGGCGCCGGTGTTGTCGAAACGCTTGATACCGTCGAAGCCCGTGGAATCGCTCAAAGTCCCGACGATCGCGCCGCCGTACCATGCAGTGACGTTCTTGGCCACGAAGTCGGTCGTGCGGCTTCCGCGCGAGAGATTGTCGGGGCTGTAGGTGGCTTGATTGAGATTGGGGAGCCCGTAGGTGGCATTGCCGAAGGCAAAGCCGTCCACCACCTGCGTCCACGGCGTCGAATCCAAGGTCTGGTCGTTGGTGGCGTCGAGATCCTGGCCGAGTTCGCCGGTGAAGCCCTTGACCAGGAGCAGCGCGAGTCCCGAGTTGCTCGAGAGGGCATCCGCCCCCATGCCGATGGGATCGCCGGTGGCGGTGAGGGCCGCCTTGAGGGCCGTGAAGGGTGGGACCGGGTTTCCCAAGGTGTAGCCATCGCCGAGCAGGAGCAGGCCATTCTGACCGGTGGCAAGGGAGTCGAGATTCCAGATGTGGCTGATTTCCCCGACGTTGCCGAGACCGTCGTCTCCCGCGCTGGTGTCGATGGTGATCAGGGTCAGGTCGTTGGTGGACTGGGCCTTGAGCGAGGTGGCGAGAAGCTCGACGTAGTCGTAGTTCAGGTCATTGCCCGGCGGGTTGATGTTCGCCTCGTTGATGAGGATCGGGGTCGCCGCCGGAGCTGCGGCGTGATTGCCCTGACCCGGAGTCACGCTTCCGATCCACGGACCGTAGCCGCCGGATGCATTGAAGGCCAAGCCGCTGGAAATCGTGCCGCCATACCAGACCGGCCCGCTGCCGCCGATGCGCGAGATGTTGTCAGGCGGAGAGCCCGGGAAGAGATCGGTGACCGCAGGATGGGTGAGGGTGCCGAGCGATACGCCATCGACGATGGTGAAGCCGATCCCGGCGTCGATCGCGCCGTCGTCGTTCGCATCAAGATCCATCCCTGGCGATCCGCTGAAGCCCGTGGCGAGCAGAACCGCGAAATCCTGATCCGGCAGATCGCCCGCGACGAAGCCGGCCGGCCCGCTTTCCAGCGCCGTTTCCGCCCGCACCGTGCCGGCCGGGAAGATGGTGCCGATATTGGTGGCGAAGTTCTGACCGAGAAGCAGCAGGCCGTTCGGGCCGGTCGAGTAGCCGGAAAGGTCGTAGGAGTGCAGCAGCTCGCCGCGGTTGGCCGCCTCCGTCGAGACCACCAGCAAGGAATAGCCCGCTGCCGGGGCGATCGCATCGCCACTGCTGGCGAGTTCGATGAATTCAGCCGCATCCGCAGGCGGGTCGAAATTCACCTCGCTGATTCGCAGCGGCGCGGTCGCCGCCGCGGCGGAGAGATTCGTGCGGCCGGGGGTCGCCTGGCCGCGGAAGCCGCCGAAGAACTGGGTGCTGAAGCCGAGATTATACGGGCTGCTGCCCCCGAGGTGGGCACCGTAGAAGGCCGCGGCACTGTTGGGCGTGGTGTCGCCCGCCTTGCGGGAAATGTTGTCGGGGAGGTAGCCGGCTTGGGTCAGGTCGGCGGGAGCGTAGGTCCCGCCGCTGCCATCGTACCCCACGCTATCGGTGATCTCGGTCCATGGCGTCGCGTCCAGGATGCCGTCGTCGTTCAGGTCGAGATCCTGGAGTGCGGCCCCGCTGAAGCCCTTCACCAGTAGCAGGGTGAAGCCGTTGTTGGTGCGATCGAGCTCGCAGACTCCCGCCACACGGGTGTGGATCTCGTTGCCGATATCATCGTTGCCGAGCTTGATCCCGTCGGCGTCGATGCTGTTCCCGATATCTGACATCACGGTCGCCGCTGCGGCGTAGTCGCGCCATGGGGAGAACCCGTCGTCGTAATCCTGGCCGATCAGGGCCAGGCCGTTGCTGCCGAACTGGACCTGACCGAGGTTCCATGCCTCGACGATCACGCCCAGCGAACGGTCCGTGCCGCAAGTCACGTCGCTGCCGGCATCCGTATTGATGACCAGCAGGTGATAGCCTTGGCCGGTGGTGGACTCGCCGCCGACCTTGATGAGTTCGACGAACTCGCGGTTGTCATCCGGCCCCGGCGGGTCGATGCCGACCTCGTTGATGCGGATATCGGCGATGGTCGGCGGCGTGTTCGGTGCGCCGGGAGTGGCTACCGGATTCGGCTGGGTGCCGAAACGCTGGTTGGTTTCGAAGGCCACCGAAGTCCCGCTTGTGCCGGCGATCGTCCCGCCGAACCAAACTCCGGCGTTGTTGATCCCCGTGTTACCCACCAGCCGCGAGACATTGCCAGGCGAGTAGTTGATCTGGCTCAAGTTCGCGACGGCCGTGGGCGGTGCGTGGTCGCCGTTGCTATTGTTGCTGAAGCGGTATTCGTTCAAACCCACGGAATCCCGAAGGTTGTTTTGCCTGAAACCTAGGTTGAGGTTGGTCTCAAGGGTAGAGCAGAGGTCGGTTTTCCCGATTCCTGCGTTCGGTCCTGATGGCAGGGTATAGTTCTGGGACAGTAGGATCGTATAAGCGCGGTTCGGCTCGATCAGGCCGTCCTTCCCCGGGGGGATGTTGATGCTGCCGAAGGCGGTGCCGGGGGCGACTTGGCCGGCCCAAGGACCGCCGTTGGTCGCGCCGTAGTTCACGCCGAGCAGCAGCAGCCCGTTGGTCCCGGTGGACATGCCGTTAAGGCTCCAGAACCCGTCTATCCGGCCGATATCGTTGCTATCGTTGTCGAGCAGTAGGATCTGCCAGGAATTGCAGCTTTCCACCCCGCCGGTGCTGCTGATGATCTCGATATACTCGTAGTTGTTGGTCCCGACCACGTCATTGCCCGGCGGATTGGAATGGACTTCATTGAGGCGCAGGATTGCGCCAGCCGGGGACGCCAAGGCCAAAAGCGCGCCGGATACAAGGGCGATAAGGGTTTTCATGCGGGGTGCGGGGTGCCGGGCAAGCAGGCCGGTGAGATACGAGCCTGCGGGGCGAACGTTACGAAAACGTTACGCGAGCCGCGGAATCGGGAAATGCGAAAATTCGGGCAGCGCGTTCTAAACGCTTTTCGGCCTGCCCAACACCTCCACCGCCTGCATCGCGGCGGCGTTGCGGTTCTCCACGCCCAACTTGGAGAAAATGCTGCCGAGGTGCTGCTTCGCCGTCTTCTCGCTCATGCCGAGAATCGAGCCGACGTCCGCGTTGCTTTTCCCTTGCGAGACCCACAGCAGCACCTCCGCCTCGCGATTGGTTAGGCCCAGGGAGATCAAGGGTTCGTGGGAAGAGAAGTCGGGATGGAAGCCGGCGGCGGCCATCACCCGGGCGGCCACGGCCTCCGAGCGCGCCAGGCGTGCTTCCACCGCGGCGAGGAGCTCCTGGCGGGGCACCGGCTTCACCAGATAGTCGTCCGCGCCGGAGTTCATCCCGGTGCGGACATCCTCGCGGTCGCTGCGGGCGGTCAGGAAAATGAAGGGGACGGTGGCGGTGGCAGGATTGGCCCGCAGCGTCTGGATCACGCCGTGGCCGTCGAGTTCGGGCATCATCACGTCGCAGATCACCAGATCGGGCGGATTGGCGATCGCCAGTTCCGCGCCGACCCGGCCATCGGCAGCGGTGTGCACCTCGTAACCTTCGAAGCCGAGCATCATCGCCAGATTGCGGAGCATCTGGGGTTGGTCTTCGATGACGAGGATCCTCTTCATGACCTGGGGGTGGATAGGCGGCGGCTGCAACTTGGCAAAAGTGAACTATCCGACCAAAGTCGGAGTGCGTGTTTCCCGCCGTTCTGCTCTGCTGTAACCGTGATGACCGCAGAACAAATCCATCGGCTTCGCAAGTCTTTCCGCCTCCTCGAGCAGAAAGCCGACTTGGCTGCCCCCTTGTTTTACCAGCAGCTCTTCACTTTGGACTCCGGCCTGCGCCCGCTCTTCAAGACCGACATCGAGCTGCAGGCGATGAAACTTATGAAAATGCTGCGGGGTGCCTTGGACCTGCTCGACCAGCCGGACGAACTGGAAGACACGCTCCACGATCTGGGTGCCCGGTATTCGGAATACGGCGTCCGGCCGCGGCACTACGCCACCGTGGGTGCGGCGCTGACCACGATGCTCGAAAAGAGCCTCGGCGGGGATTTCACCCTGGAAACCCGCCAAGCCTGGGTGGCGCTTTACCATTTGATCGCGGCTACGATGCTCAATGGTGCCGCCCATGCGACCTTTTCAAGCGCCGCTTGAGGGCGGTTTACCCGAAAATCGGCAAGCGCACCGTGAAGCGGGTCCCGGCCCCGTCCTCCGACTCGAAGCCGATGCTGCCGCCGTGCAGCTCCACGCAGCGTTTCGTGATCAGCAGGCCCAGTCCGCTGCCGGCGACGCCCGCCACATTCCGCGCACGGTGGAAGGCCTCGAACATTTTCGGCTGATCCTCAGCCGGGATGCCGATCCCGCGGTCGCGCACGGTGAAGATCGCATCCTTCGCTTCCCGCCGGACCCTGAACTCCACCGGGCTGCCCGCCGGGGAATACTTCGCCGCATTCGATAGCAGATTGGAGAAAATGTGGCGGAGCAGGGATTCGCTACCGATCGCACCTTCCAGATCGGACTCGATCGACACTTCCACCGGACATTTCCGCACGGTGGCGGAAAGCGATTCGTCGATCAGCTTGGCGCAGATCGCCTCAAGGTCGATCGGCTCGGGCGTGTAGGCCAGCTTGCCGGCGTCCGCGCCGCCCAGGACGAGCACCTGCTCCATCAGGTCGCCCATCCGGCTGGTGGCGGTATGGATGTCCTCGAAAAGCTCGCCGCGCCGCGCCGCATCCAGACGGTCGTGGTAGTTCCGCAACAGCTCGACGGCGGACATGATCACCCCGAGCGGGGTCCGGAATTCGTGGGAAACGATCGCCGTGAAGCGCGAGCGGAGTTCGCTCAGTTCGCGCTCGTTTTCCAGAGCGCGGCGCATGGTTTCCTCCGTTCGCAGTTGTTCGGTCTTGTCCGTGACCGCGGCGATCACCCGCGGGTTTTTCCGTCCCGGCATCCGGGCCAGGTGGACGGTGCAGGGGACTTTGCTGCCGTCGCCACGGAGATGCATCCAATCGAAAAAGGGTTCCTCCCCCTCCATCGCCCGCGAGATTTTCTCCCAGGCGGATTCGATGCTGGTCCGGCCGTCGGGCTGGAATTCCGGGCTGAAGTCGACCGGGCCGCCGGAAAGCAAGGTCTCGCGGCTGACTCCGTAGAACTTCACGGCACTCTCGTTTGCTTCGAGGAAGCGCCCGTTATTCTCCATGTCGAGCACGACAATGGCAGTCGGCGTGTGCTCGAGCACCATGCGGTAGCGGGCTTCGCTTTCGCGCAGGGCGATCTCCGCGCGCTGGCGGCCGTCGATCTCGACCGCGAGCGCCACCCATTGCGCGACGTAGCGGGCGAAGTCCACCTCCGTCGCCGTCCATTGGCGCATCTCGCCCACGTGCTCGTGACAAACCACGCCGAAGAGGCGGCCATGGCGGTGCACCGGCGCATCAAGCATCGCCTTGATGCCGAGCGGGGCGAAGTAGGAGTCGCGGAACTCGGCCAGGCGCGGGTCGCCCATCGCGTCGTCGGAAACCACCAGATTCGAGCCGTGATGGAGGGCCTTGAAGTAGAAAGGAAAATCCGCGGATTCGAGCTGCAGCTTCTCGTGGTCGTAGCGGTCTTCGGAAAGATGGAATTGCAGCTCGCGGCAGATCGCGCGGCCGCCGGATTCCATGCTCCAGTAGCCGACCCGCTCCACTTTCAAGGCGGTGGCGCTGTGGTGCAGGAGGTCGCGCAGGATTTCCTCCAGCGGCACCACGCCGATCCGCTCGATCAGTGAGTCCAATTGCTCGCTGGCCGGTCGCGCGGTCTCGGTGGGATCGACGCTCATGAAGAATGCTGCGGGCGACTCGGTAGCGCGCCGACCGCCCCGTGAGAATCCGAAAACGCGGAATCCCTGTCAGGTGGCCCACTGGTACAGCGCGCCGGCCAGGGTGGCGGTCATCAGCGTGGCCATCGTTCCGCCGAGCACCGCCTTGAAGCCGAGCGCCGCAATCGTCGGCCGCTGGCCGGGGGCGATGCTGCCGGTCCCGCCGAGCTGGATCCCGATCGAGGCGAAGTTGGCGAAGCCGCAAAGCGCGAAGGTGGCGATGTAGATCGTCTTGGGCGTGAGCGCACCGGCGGCCTTCAAGACCCCGAGATCCCGGTAGGCGATGAATTCGGTGAAAACCAGTTTGGTGCCGATCAGGGCTCCGACCTTCGAGCTATCCGCGGAGTCGACGCCGATGATCCATGCTACCGGCGCGAAGGCATAGCCGAGCAGCACATTCAGGGAGAGTTCGGGATGGCCGAACTTGCCACCCATCCAGGTCAGGCAGCCGTTGAGCAGGGCCGCGAATGCGACGAAGGCAATGAGCATGGCACCGACGTTTGCGGCGAGCTTCAGGCCCTCCGAAGTGCCGTTTGCCAGCGCGTCCAACATATTGGCCCCGAGCTTGTCCTTCGGGACATGCAGTGAGTCGTCGATCGGCTCGGTCTGGGGGATGAGAAGCTTGGCCACCACCAGGGATGCCGGTGCGGCCATGAAGGAGGCGCAGAGCAGGAACTTCGCGAAGGCGATTTTCTCGGCCTCGTTGTCACCGCCCAGGAAACCGATGTAGGCCACCAGCACCCCGCCGGCGATCGTCGCCATGCCGCCGGTCATGAGCGCGAAGATTTCGCTGCGGTTCATGCGGTCGATATACGGCTTGATCATCAGCGGCAACTCGGTCTGACCGAGGAAGATCTCAGCCGCGGCGGCGAGCGACTCCGCACCGGACAGCTTCATGAATTTCTTGCTCACCCAGGCGAAGGCCCAGACCACCTTTTGCAGAATGCCGACGTAATAGAGCAGGGAGCAGAGAGCGGAGAAAAAGATGATGGTGGGCAGGACCTGGAACGCGAAAACGAAGCCCTGGCCCGGACCGATGACACGGCCCATGGTCCCGCCGTCGGCCAGTTCCCCGAACACGAACTTGGCACCCTCTTTTGAGAAATCCGTGACCCACACGAAGAACGCGGCCAGTTGGTCGAAGATCCAATTGCCGCCGGGAACGACCAGAAAGAGCAGGGCCAGGAGGATTTGGAGGAACAGCCCGCCGCCGACCAATCGCCAGTCGATCGCCCGCCGGTTTTCCGAGAAGAGGACTCCTGCGCCGATCAGGATAGTGAGGCCGAGGACGGCGCGAAGGATGTCAAATAGCATCGGGAGGAGGCGGGACAGCAGGGAACGGGCCGGGAGCATCGGGTTTCTCGCAAATCCACGGGGAGTCGCCAAGAACGGATGAAATCCTCGACTCGCCCGCGCGCCGCCGCTTCCCTCCGCCGCGGAGAATGAGGCGTGTGACAATCCATACTGACGGCGCGTGCCGGGGAAATCCCGGACCGGGCGGCTACGGAGCGGTAATGGTCTGCGGCAAGCACAGGCTGGAACTGTCCAAGGGCTTCGCGCACACCACCAACAACCGGATGGAGTTGATGGCCACCATCGTCGCGCTGGAGACCCTGAAGGAGCCCTGCGAAGTCGAATTGCTGTCGGATTCACGCTACGTCATCGACGCGATGACCAAGAACTGGATCAAGGGCTGGAAGGCCAAGGGCTGGCGCACCGCCGCCAACCAGCCGGTCAAGAACGTCGATCTCTGGCTGCGCCTGTCCGCGGCTGCGGACACGCATAAGGTCAACTGGAAATGGCTGCGCGGCCACGCCGGACACAAGGAGAACGAGCGCTGCGATGTTCTGGCCGTAAAGGCTGCGACAGGCCGGGACCTGCCCGCGGATGCGGGTTTTGAGGCTTAGGCGCGATCGGCGCTACACTGCCCTTATCCACATTCCGGTGACGCCTCACGGACGGCTCTGCCGCTGGGAGCGCGGAGCCACCGGCCCGCAGAGCGGTCCCTTGCCGCGCCTCTCACGAAAAGGTGGGTAGTCAAGTGACGGCGCTTTCCATACCGGTCCCATCCGTGCCCGGTAAGCTTCAGGCTGCTTCTGCGGGGCAGTGCCTTCCATCGCCTCTTGAGTGGGGCTTTGCCTGGAGTCATCAAAGCCCAGTCCCTGCTTGCCAAGCGACATGATCTTCCGACGATGGCGAGCATGAAGAAACGGATCGTGATCGCCGGGATTCTGCTACTTATCGTCATCTTCGCGTGGCGGCAGAACCGCGGCGGGCAAGCCGATCATGGCAAGGCTTCCGCATCCACACATCACCCCGGCAGCGGGGATGAGGCCAGCGTCGCAACCGACTCGTCCCTGCCGGGCAAGTCAGGCAATCGCAAGGATCCAGCGCCCCTGCCGACCCACGGCCCACACCGCTTTAAGGACTTCTTCCTCCCCGAGGTGGATGTGACCGGGCTGAACCTGGCAGCGGCTTTGGACAAATTGCAGGCGGCCTACGTCGAGGTCTGCGGACAGACGGGAGAAGTCCCGCTGCAGTTGGCTTTTGACGTGCCGCCGGGACATGGGAAGCCCCTGCGGATCAAGCTCGGCCTGCGGACACTCGACAGTTCGGTGCGCTTTCTGGCCGCCGCGGCAGGGTTGAAGGTGAAGCGGGACGGCGCGACCTATCATTTTGAAGCGCCACAAGACAGCGGCAAGCGCGTGACGAAGACCCTGCTGGTCCGGCCGGACCTGATCTCGCTGCTAAAGGATGCCAATGTCTCCGGCTCGGATTTGCCCTTCGATGTCGACTCCGACCCCGTCAAGGTCCGCGCCGCCAATGACATTCGCCGTGTCTTGGAGGACTGCGGCATCGACCTCGCCGCTTCCACGCAACTCACTTTGACAGGGGGAAGCTGGAATTCGAATCCAGCAGAGCTGCGGACGAGCTTGCCATCTCCGGGATGGCCGATGCCTTCTCCAGTCTGAGTCCCAACCACAAGCTGGAGATGTCCATCCTCGAGCTGGCTCCAAGCACGGATTGGCCTCCTCCGGAGGCAGGGACCCTCGACCACGCGGCGCTGCAGTTCTTGCTCGCCGATGTGAACGGCCGCGCGGGCGTGGAGCTGGTGGCGATGCCGTCGGTGACCGCGCGCAGCGGGGAAGCGACGACCATCGAGATGATCCGGGAACTGATTGTGCCGACCGATGAGGCCGGCCCGAACTTCGAAACCCACAATCTGGGCAGGGTGATCAAGCTCTCTCCCGAACCGCTCGGCCTCGGCCAGCAGGCCCAACTCAACTACTCCAATACGACGGGTGGACTCGATCCGGTCTCGTTGAGAGCCGCTGTCGAAAAGCAGGAGATCGATGGCTCCGGCTTCATCCGCGAGGGCGGCACCCGCGTGGCGATCGAGACCCGGCCGGATGGCTCGCGCACGGTGGTGCTGACGACTCCGACCCTGATCGATGCCACCGGCATGCCGCTCCGGGAAGCGGACCGGTGAAGGCACTCGCCGATCTTGGCAGCGTCTTCTTCCGATAGGTAGTTCGGGCCGCCGGCGCGGGAAGTTCAAGGGCGGGTGTCCCCAGAACGGGGACAAGACACGGATCGATTCGGCGACTTTGCGCCTGCGCGACATACGGGCCGCTTTACGGGAAGACCTGAAGCGGGGAGAGTTTGTGCGGGAAGCGTCCGTAGGGTGACTTCCCAAACCCAGCCGCTAGATCCCGATCGTCCAAGTCCACAACCCAAGATGAAATCCACTCCGATCCTCGTTCTCGCCGTGGCCGCGCTTCTGGCCGGCTGTAATAAATCCGCGACCCCCGGCCAAACCCGCATCGCCGTGATCCCGAAGGGCACCACGCATATCTTCTGGAAGTCCGTGGAAGCGGGCGCGGAGAAGGCCGCGAAAGAACTCGGCGTGAAGGTGACTTTCATCGGGCCGCAGAAGGAAGACGACCGTTCGCAGCAGATCGATCTGGTGAAGAACCAAGCACTGCAGAACGACGCGATCGTCCTCGCGCCCCTCGACGCGGTGGCGCTGCGCGACGTGGTCAAGGAGGTCTCCGCGAAGAAGCCGGTGGTGATCATCGATTCCTCGCTGGCCGATAGCGACGGCTTCATCTCCAGCTACGTGGCCACCGACAACCGCCAGGGCGGCCGCATCGCCGCGAAAGCCCTTGCCGAAAGTATGGGCGGAAAAGGCAAGGTCGCCGTGATGCGCTACGCCCAGGGCAGTGCCTCGACCGAGCAGCGGGAGGAAGGCTTCCTCGACGAGATCAAGAAGTTCCCCGAGATCGAGGTGGTCAGCTCCGAGCAATACGCCGGTGCCACCGCCAGCCAGGCCCAGGATACCGCGACCAACCTGTTGACCCGGCTCGCCTCTGGCGACGGGCTGTCGGTGCAGGGCATCTTCACCAGCAACCAGACCAGCACCTACGGGATGCTCCAGGCCCTGCGCGGCAAGGGCCTCGCGGGCAAGCCGAAGTTCGTCGGCTTCGACTGCGATGCCACTTTCATCGACGCACTCAAGAAGGGCGAGATGAGCGGCAGCGTGCTGCAGGACCCGGTCAACATGGGCTATCTCGGCGTGAAGAGCGCCGTGGCGAAGATCAGGGGCGAGAAGGTCGAAGCGATGGTGGATACCGGCGCGACCCTGATCACCCAGGCGAATCTGGAGGACCCGAAAATCTCCGCGCTGATCAAGACGCAGATCCCTTGAAAAGTGCCAAGTGATCAGTGAGCGGTGATCAGTGAACTATGTCTTTGCTTCCTCCACGTTTGGTAATGCGGGGCATCCGCAAGGCCTTCGGCCCGACGGTCGCGCTCGGCCGGGTCGATCTGGAGGTGTTGCCCGGGGAGGTGCATGCGCTGGTCGGTGAAAATGGCGCGGGCAAGAGCACCTTGATGAAAGTCCTCTCCGGTGCCCACGCGCCGGACGAGGGCGAGATGCTCTTCGACGGCCAGCCCTATCAGCCGCGTCATCCGCTGGACGCGCGGTCGCGCGGGGTGGGGATGATCTATCAGGAGCTATCGGTCGCACCGCATCTCACGGTGGAAGAAAACATCGTGCTCGGCATGGAGCCGCGGAAGGGCCCCTTCGTGGATCGCAAGGCGATGCGCGCGCGAGCGCTGGAGGCGCTGGCACATTTCGATCACCCGGACATCCGGCCCGATGTGAAAGCGGGTAACCTGTCCGTCTCCGCCCAGCAGCTGGTCGAAATCGGTCGCTCGCTGGCGATGGGTTGCAAGCTGTTAGTATTCGACGAGCCGACCTCCTCGCTCGCGCAAAAAGACATCGAACGGCTCTTCCAGCTCATCGACCGCCTCAAAGGGCAGGGGATCTCCATCATCTACATCTCGCACTTCTTGGAAGAAGTGAAGCGCCTCGCCTCGCGCCTGACCGTGCTTCGCGATGGCTCGGTAGTCGGCACCCGCGAGGTCGCCACAACCGCGCCAGAAGAAATCGTGTCGATGATGGTGGGCCGCGATGTGGACGACCTCTATCCCCGCAGCAAACGCTCCCCGGGCGAGACCCTGCTGGAGATCTCCAGCCTGGCCGGCGTGAAGAAACCGGTGGACGCCAGCCTGACCCTGCGCCGCGGCGAGGTGGTAGGCATCGCCGGTCTTGTCGGCTCGGGCCGCACGGAATTCCTGCGCGCGCTCTTCGGCCTCGATGCGGTCAAAGGCGGCACCGTGAAGGTCGGCGGCGCGAGCGCAAGCGCTTCCAATCCCCGGCAGCGCTGGAAGCAGCGCATCGGCATGCTCAGCGAGAACCGCAAGGACGAAGGCCTCGCGCTCAATCTCTCCATCGCCGACAACGTGACCCTTCCCTGCCTCGAACGCTTCGGCAATGCAGGCGTCCTCTCACCCGCAAAACAAAAAACCGCGACCGCCCGCTGGATCGAACGGCTCGGCATCAAGTGCCAAGGCCCGGGCCAAGAGATCGGCGCCTTGTCCGGCGGTAACCAACAGAAGGCCGCCTTCGCGCGCTTGCTGGAATACGACGTCGACGTGCTCCTGTTAGACGAGCCGACCCGCGGCATCGACATCGCCGCGAAGGCGCGGATTTACGAAGCGATCAACGAAGTGGTGACCGACCCGCAACGCCCGCGCGCGGTCCTGATCATCTCCAGCTATTTGCCCGAACTCTTCGGCGTCTGCGACCGGATCGCCGTGATGAGCCAAGGCAAGCTCACGCGCGCGGTCCCGGTGGAAAAGCTCACGCCGCACGACGTGATGCTCGTCGCCACCGGCAAGGCCGCCGACCTTCCTTGAACCTCTCCCATGAGCCTGAAATCCCTCTTCACGATCCTCGGCCCCTTCATCGCGCTGCTGGTGATCTACGGCACTTTTGGCGCGCTGAACCCCGCGATGTTCAGCAGCGAGGTGCTGCGGGATATCCTGACTCAAACCGTCATCGTCGGGATCGCCGCCATCGGCATGACGCTCATCATCATCTCCGGCGGCATCGATCTCTCGGTCGGCTCGGTGATCGCGCTCTGCAGCGTGGTGGGAGCGACCCTGGTGACGAAGGGAGTCGCCCCGCCACTGGTATTCCTTTGCACCATCGCCTTCGGAGGCTTCTGCGGTCTGATCAATGGCGGGCTCTCCACCGGGCTCAAGCTGATGCCCTTCATTGTCACGCTCGGCACCATGCAGATCTTCCGCGGCGCGGGGAAGGTCTATAGCAAGGGCACGCCGGTGAACCTGCCCTTCGACGTCACTGCTTACAAACCCTGGATGGGCGGCAGTGGAATTCCCCACGGCGTGTGGCTGATGATCGCGCTCGTAATCATCTTCGCGCTGGTCCTGCGCTACACGCGCTTCGGGCGGCACGTTTTCGCGATCGGCTCGAACGAGCAGACCGCGACGCTCTGCGGGGTCAATGTCCCGCGCACCAAGCTGTTGGTCTACACCATCGGCGGCGCGCTCACCGGACTCTCCGGCATGATGATCATGGCCAAGCCCTCGCAAGGCGATCCGACGACCGCGCTGGGGATGGAACTCGACGTGATCGCCTCGGTGGTAATCGGCGGTGCCAGCCTGTCCGGCGGCGAAGGCACCGTGCTCGGCACCTTGATCGGTGCCCTGCTGATGACCACCATCCGGATGGGCTGCAACCTGAACGGCATCCCCACCCCGTGGACCGAGATCATCACCGGCGCGATCATCGTGGTGGCCGTGATCATCGACCGCTTGCGACAACGCGAGGCATGAAGGAAGTCTTGTCCTCCCTGCCTCCGGTCGCATGATCGGGGAATGAAGTTTCTCCCTCTCTTCGCCTGCATGATGATGGCCGGCGCTTCAGTTGCCCCGGGGCAAAACCAGCACCAGATGAATGCCGAAGCCGCCGCCGAATTCACGAAGGCCGACAAGGAGCTGAACGAGGTCTACACGAAGGTCATCGCGGTCCTCGACGATGGCGCGAAGGAGAAGCTCAAGAAGTCGCAGCGCGCCTGGGTAGCCTATCGCGATGCCGATGCCGAGTTCCACGCGGATGCGGAAGCCCGCGGCGGCAGCATGTGGCCGCTGATCTACGAGGGCACCCGCGGCAGCTTGACCAAGGCGCGGGTGAAAGCCCTCCGGGAGTATCTGATCGAGGAGAATGAGAAGTAGTCCGCTTTGCCCCTTACCCACCTTCCCGTGATGCATTACGGACGGCTCTTCCCCTGGGAGCGCGGAGCCACCTGGCCCGCAGAACGGTCCCTTCCTGCCCGCGACACGCAAAGGCAGGCAGCCGCGCGACGGCGCTCTCCACCAGCATCGCGCGACGTGTAGCGCTGCTCCGGCTACTTCTGCGGGGCAGAACCTCCGCGGTCCCGGGCCTTGGCACCTCAACCCTCCGCTCCCTCAAAAACCCTCCGCCGGATCTCCTCCACATCCACGGTCTCAAGATACTGCCGGATGTTCGGGAACCATTCCGCGTGGTGCCCGTACTGCGGATCGCTGAACTCCGCGATCGCCTTCTCGCGGGTCCAGCGCTGCACGACCATCCGGTACATCGCCACCACCGCACCGGTGCGATCCGAGCCGTGCAGGCAGTGCACCAGCACCGGCTTCTCCGCCGAGACCAGCACGCGCAGCGCTTCCACGATCTCCTCGTTGCGGACCGACCCGGCATTCATCCGCACGTGGTGAAGCTCGAGATTCTTCCCCTTCTCGTCATCCGAATGCCAGCGCCGCAAGCACAGCACCTCGCCGATCCCGTGGTCCTTGGCCAGTGCCTCGAATTGATACTTCTGCGGCTGGGAAGAGCGCCAAACCTTCACATCCACGCGATGCAGGTTCGCCGGCCCGGAGCAGGCGGCGAGCAATGCGGAGACTAGAAGGACAAACGGGGCTTTCCGATTCACGATTGCGAGATTACCGAACAGGCGGTGATGGACAAGCAAGTCATGACGATCAGTGCAGCCGGTCAGGAAGCGCCGGACCAGGTGGTGATCGAGGAGCCGCTGCAAATCGTCGTCGATGGCCGCTCCGTCGCCGTGACGATGCGCACTCCGGGGCACGACGCGGAACTGGCCCTCGGCTTCCTGCGGACCGAAGGCGTCATCTCCTCGCTCGATCAAGTCAGTCACATCGCCACCGATTCTCGCGACAATCACGCGCTCGTCTTCCTGGTGGAGGGCAGCGCGGTCGACTTTGACAAGCTCACCCGCCACGTCTTCAGCGCCTCCTCCTGCGGCCTCTGCGGGAAAGCGACCATCAATGCAGTAACTCAAGATCTGCCCGCCCTCCCGGATGGCGTGACTCTCCCGAAGGACTCATTGCTTCGTGCCCCGCAGATGCTTGCCGAAGCGCAATCGGTCTTCGCCCGCACCGGTGGCCTCCACGCCGCGGGAATCTTCGGCGCGGATGGTACGATGCACGTCGTACGCGAGGACATCGGCCGCCACAATGCCGTGGACAAGGTGCTCGGCTGGTCGATGCAGGCGGGCTTCGATCTGACCAACTGCTTCCTGCTGGTCTCGGGCCGCGTGTCCTTCGAGATCATGCAGAAGGCCCTCGCCGGCGGCATCCCGCTGGTGGCCGCGATCTCGGCGCCCTCGTCCCTTGCGATCGAGTTCGCGAAGCAGGCGAACCAGACCCTTGTCGCCTTCCTCAGGCCCCCCGGCTTCAAGATCTACGCCGGACTCAAACGGATCGCGTAAGGCTCACCTCGATGCTCTTGCTCGCCGGCGTGTTGCTGCCCTCCGCCACATGCCCCACCGGCACGAGCACGTTCGCCTCCGGGAAGTAGGCCGCCGCCAGGCCGCGGGGCATCTCATAGGGGATCGCGCGGAAGCCACGCAGGTGCCGCTCGCCATCGCTCCAGTGACTGGTCACGTCGATCCGCTCGCCCGGCTTGATGCCGAGGCCGGCGAGATCCTCCGGATTCAAGAACACGATATCTCGCATGCCGGAGATCCCGCGGTAGCGATCGTTCAAGCCATAGACCGTCGTGTTGAATTGATCATGGCTGCGCAGCGTCTGTAGCACGAAGCGCCCGGCCCGGGCCTGAAATGCATCCAGCGCTGCCACCGAGAAATTCGCCCGATGGTTCGGTGTATTCCACACCCGATCCTTCGCCGCATTGGGCAGATAGAAGCCACCCTGCTCCCGCACCCGTTCGTTGTAGCGTTCGAATCCGGGCACCACCGCTTCGATCCAATCGCGGATCCGGTCGTAGTCCTCCGCCAGCCAGCGCCAGCGGATCTGCCCCACGTCACCCAGCGTCGTTTCCGCAAGCCGCGCCACGATGTCGGTCTCGCTCAGAAGCTCAGCCGACGCCGGAGCCAGCTTGCCTTCGGACGATTGGACCACGGCCATCGAATTCTCGGTCGTGACGAAGCGTCCTTGGTCGCGCTCGCTGCGGCCCAGGCAGGGCAAGATCAGCGCCCGCTTGCCATGGATCAGGTGGCTGCGGTTCAGCTTGGTCGAGACATGGCAGGTCAGCCGGCACTTGCGCAGTGCTTCCGCGGTGAAGCCGCTGTCCGGCGTCGCTTGGGCGAAGTTCCCGCCGAGCGCAAAGAAGACCTTCGCCCGGCCCTCGTCCATCGCCAGGATCGCCTTCACCGTATCGAAGCCATGATGCCGCGGCACGCGGATCCCGGCCTGCTTCTCCAGCGCCGCGAGAAAGCTCTCCGGCATCTTCTCGAAAATCCCGACCGTCCGGTCACCCTGCACGTTGCTGTGGCCCCGCACCGGACACAGGCCCGCGCCCTCCCGTCCGACCGCCCCCAGCAGCAGATGCAGGTTCGCGATCTCACGGATGGTGGCCACGGCATTGCGGTGCTGCGTCAGGCCCATCGCCCAACACGTGATCAGCCTCTGTTTCCCGCCGCCGATCAACTTCGCAAGCCTCTCGATCTCCTCCCGCGAAATTCCGGACATCTCTTCAATCTCCAGCCACCCCGTGGCCTCCACCAAGCTACGATATTCCTCGTAGAAGGCGGTCTGCTCCCGGACAAACCCATCGGCTTGCCACCCCGCCGCGATCAGCGCCTTCGCCAGCCCGCGGAAAAGCGCCAGATCTCCATTCACCTTCACCTGCAGGTAAGTCGAGGCCAGCGCCGTCGCCCTCCCTAACAACCCGGTCACATGCTGCGGATGCGAGAAACCCAGCAGCCCCGCCTCGCGCAGCGGATTGATCGCCACCAGCTTCACCCCTTTCTTCACCGCCTGCTCCAGCGTGGTCAGCATCCGCGGATGATTCGTGCCGGGATTCTGGCCGACGCAGAGGATCACCTCCGCCTCCAGGAAGTCATCCATCGTCACGGTGCCCTTGCCCACGCCGATGGCATCCTTCATCGCCAGGCCGCTCGATTCATGGCACATGTTCGAGCAATCCGGCAGGTTGTTGGTCCCGTAGGCACGAACGAAGAGCTGATAGAGAAAAGCAGCCTCGTTGCTCGCCCGGCCGGAAGTGTAGAAGACCGCCTCGTCCGGCGAAGGCAGCTTGATGAGCTCCTCCGCAAGAATCGCGAAGGCCGTGTCCCAGCTTACCGGCTCGTAGTGCGTCGCCCCCTCGTGCAAAATCATCGGCTCCGCCAAGCGACCCTGCAGGTCGTGCCAGGCATCCGTCTGAGCCATCAGGTCCGCCACCGGATGCGCCGCGAAGAACTCCCGGCCGATCGTCTTCTTCATCGCCTCGGAAGCGACCGCCTTCGCTCCGTTCTCACAGAATTCGGCGATCGACCGGTGGCCGTCGGGGTCGGGCCAGGCACAGCTCGGGCAGTCGAATCCACCGAATTGATTCAGGTCGAGGAGGGCCTTCGTTCCGCGTGCCACCCCGTTCTTGCCAAAGACATGCTTGAGCGAGGCCGCCACCGCCGGCAGCCCCGCGGCACCGGTCTTCGGCTCTTTGAAACGACCCTGTTCCTCTTCCTCCATCCGCAGAATCTAGCGGATGGAAGACCCGGCGCAACGCCGCTTCAGGAGGATGTCCTATTTGCCGGTCGCCTGCTTTCTCTTCGCCAGCACTTCCGTGAGAGAGGGCAGCTTCAGATGCTCCGCGGCATCCTGGAGATTCTTCCGTTCCAGCGGGTCTTCCGTCGCCAGAGCCACCGCCTGCAAGCGCGGGATGGCGTCCCGGCTGCCGAAGTTGAGCGTGGCCGCCAGGGCGGAGGCTCGGACTTCCGGGTCGGGATTGGAAAGCTCGGCGAGGATCCCGTTGAGAGATTCCACATCGTCGTTCCAAGAGAGGTCGAGGAGAGCCTCGCCGCGGTCTCTGAGCCATGCCCGGTGCTCGGCCGATCCCGTGGGATGCGGGCTGAGTTGGGGGGCGGGCAGGCCCGGATCCACGGCGAGGAGCTTTGTCGGCGGCCTGATGCTCGCAGCACGACCCACGGCCGGGGCAGCGCCACTCTCCTCCCGGGGGGTGGAGGAGAAGCGCTGGATGCCCCATGGCAGCAGCAAGGCCGCGAGCAACAGCAGGACGCCCGCCGCGAGCGATTTGCGGGATGAAATCATCGGCGGCAGATCGGGTCAGAGGTCCGTTTCGACCTCTTTGCCCGTGAGGTCGATCTTTCCTTCGCCTAGAATCAGGCTGCTTTCCAAGGTCCCGCGGCCGGTCACCGTGCAGGCGATCTTGCCCTTGAGGGTCTGGGTGCCTTGGTTGTTGGGCTTGCTGGCGCTGAAGTTCTCTTTGGCCAGCCCGGTCATGTTGAGGACAAGTCCCTCGACCGGGAGATTGAGTTCCAGACCGAAGGCGATGTAGATCTTGCTCTTCTCCTGTTCGGTCACGGTGTTGTAGACCCCGTTGAAGAGGTCGCCGCCGAAGTCCGCGAAGGCAAAGGCGCTGACGTCCACGATCAAGACACCGTTCTTGTCGGTTACGTAAACATCGCCGTCGGGATCGACCACAATGCGCGCCCCCTTCGGGAAGGTCTGGACGGTCTGCGTCGCCAGCAGGGCCAGCAGATCCTTCGAGTTCAGGCGCACCGCTTCGACCTCGCCCTTGAAGAGGTTACCCTCGGTCACTTCCGAAGCTTGGATGAAGAAGGTGAAATTCAGGACCAGCGGCGAGGGGACCGTGGCTTGGACCGGCAGTGCCGGGAACAGGGCTGCGGCGAGCAGCAGGGGAAGCGGGAGGGATTTGGATTTCATAACAGTGGTTTTAGGCCATTTCAAACAGATCATGGTGCCGTGCATCGCGCAACTCACGTCTTCCGCGGGTAAATGATCACGGCAGCAAAACCGGGGAAATCTGGCAAAAAAGTTCGCATCGGCACCGCTTTCACGGCAAATCGAAAGCAATCGAATGAACGCCAATATTCCCTCCCTCCTTAGTTTTATGATTCCGTCGCTGTCTCTGGCCGCTGCGATGGATTACCCGCAGACACGCAAGACCGAGGTGGTGGAAGAGTTGCACGGCACCCAGGTCGCCGATCCCTACCGCTGGCTGGAAGACGACAATTCCGACGAGACCAAGGCTTGGGTCATCGCGCAAAACCGCGTGACGGAGGATTTCCTGACCACCATCCCGCAGCGCGAGGAGATCCGCAAGCGGCTCGCCGACCTGTGGAATTTCGAGCGTACCGGCTCGCCGAAGGATTTCGGCGGACGCTGGTTCTTCACCCACAATACCGGCCTGCAAAACCAGTCCGTCCTCAAGGTCTCCGAGACCCTCGATGGCGAAGCCCGGGTGCTGCTCGATCCCAACCAGCTCTCGGCCGACGGCACGGTGGCGCTGGCAGGTTTCGAGCCGAGCGAGGATGGCAAGCTGTTAGGCTACTCGATCTCCCGCGGCGGCAGCGATTGGAACGAGATCCTCGTCCGCGACGTCGCCACCGGCAAGGACACCGGCGATCACCTCAAGTGGGTCAAGTTCAGCGGCATCGCCTGGACCAAGGACGGCAGCGGCTTCTACTACAGCCGCTACGATGAGCCCGCGGCCGGCGCGGCGCTCACCCAGAAAAACGAATTCCAGAAGCTCTTCTTCCACAAGATCGGCACCCCGCAGACCGAGGACAAGCTGATCTACGAGCGCAAGGACCAGCCGCGCTGGGCCTTCGGCGGCGGCCTCACCGAGGATGGCAAATTCCTGATCATCCACGTCGCCGACGGCACCGATCCCAACAACCGGATCTTCTACAAGGACCTGTCGAAGCCGGATTCGGTCGTGGTCGAATTGTTGAATGGGGCCGACGCGAATTACGACTTCATCGATAACGACGGCGACACCTTCCTCTTCCGCACCGATCTGAATGCGCCGCGCCACCGCGTGATCGCCATCGATGTGAAGAAGCCCTCCAAGGAGGCGTGGAAGGAAGTCATCCCGCAGGCCAAGGACTTGCTGCAAGGCATCACCAGTGTCGGCGGCAAGCTGTTCTGCGAGTACCTGCGCGATGCCAAAAGCGCCGTCAGCATGTATGGCTTCGACGGCACCAAAGTGCGCGACGTCGAGCTGCCCGGAATCGGCAATGCCGGCGGCTTTCAAGGGCGCAAGGGCGACAAGGAAACCTTCTACTCCTTCACCAGCTTCACCGATCCCGGCGCGATCTTCCGTTACAACCTCGGCACCGGCGAAAGCAAGCTGTGGAACCGCCCGAAGGTCGGCTTCGACGGCAGCGCCTACGAGACCAAGCAGGTCTTCGTCCCCAGCAAGGACGGCACCAAAATCCCGGTCTTCATCACCCACAAGAAGGGCATCAAGCTGGACGGCAGCCATCGGACCCTGCTCTACGGCTACGGTGGTTTCAATATCAGCCTCAGCCCGGGCTTCTCGGTCGGCCGCGCGGTGTGGCTGGAGCGCGGCGGGATTCTCGCCGTGGCGAACCTCCGGGGTGGCGGCGAATACGGCAGCGAGTGGCACCTCGCCGGCACCCGCCTCCGCAAGCAGAACGTCTTCGACGACTTCATCGCCGCCGGCGAATGGCTGGTGAAGGAGAAGTACACCGTCTCCTCCCGCCTCGGAATCCAGGGCGGCAGCAATGGCGGTTTGCTCGTCGGCGCCTGCATGACCCAGCGGCCGGATCTCTTCGGCGCTGCGCTGCCCGCGGTCGGTGTCATGGACATGCTGCGCTTCCACAAGTTCACCATCGGTTGGGGTTGGGAGAGCGACTACGGCAGCGCGGAGAATCCGGAGGAGTTCAAGGCCCTGCTACGATATTCACCGTACCACGTGCTGAAGCCCGGCACGCGCTATCCCGCCACCCTGGTGACCACAGCCGATCACGACGACCGCGTGGTCCCGGCGCACAGCTTCAAGTTTGCCGCGCGCCTGCAGGAGTGCCAGGCGAAGGACGGCCCTCCGGTCCTGATCCGCATCGATACCAGTGCCGGTCACGGTGCGGGCACGGCCCTGTCCAAGATGATCGACCGCACGGCGGAGGAATGGTCATTCCTCGAGGCAAACTTGAAATAAAGACAGGCAGGGGAATACGGCCACCGCGATATCCTGAATAGCCACTCCATCCTCGGATGGGTGGCTATAATTTTGCGCGCTGACGGGATCGGATTCACAGGCTGCGAAGGGGCGAGACTTTGTTAGTCAGGGGCTTGGGTATTTACGAATTATGGGCCGAATTCCTCATTTTCGGCACTGAAGTCATTTTATACTGGAATAAACGGCCTATAATGTAAGGTGTTTCCTGCGCTTGAGAACCCGCGAGCGCAAAACCCCAGAACCCATGAATAACCCTTCGACCCGCACCCGCTTGGGTGCCTTGGCGGCGGCTAGCGTCGTCCTGACCTCCCCTGCTACTCTTCTCGCTGCCAACTACACTTGGCAAACGACCCTCCCGGGCACCACCAACAACTGGAGCACCGTCGGCACGGATACCAACTGGTACATCGACGCCAATACCGTCCTCTCGCCTTGGGCGGATGCCAATGCCGCGATCTTCGACGCGACCACCGGCGAAGCGGTTTCGCTGGTCGGCGTCGTGGCTCCGGCTTCGACCACGGTGAACAACAATGGCAACTGGTCGCTGACCGGGGCTGGAGTCCTCGGCGGCACCGGCGGCACGCTCACCAAGAACGGCACCGGCACGCTCACGTTTTCGAACACCTCGAACAATACCTTCAGCGGCGGCACCACGATCACTGCCGGCACCCTTGCGATTGGCACCGGCGGAACCGGCGCGAATACGAGTACGGTCAACGCCTTGGGCACCGGGACGGTGGCGGTGAATAGCGGCGGCACTCTGAAGCTCTGGATTCAGAACAGTACCGCCTTCACGATCACCAACCCGTTGTCGATCGATGGCGGCAACATCCTCAACGAAGACGGTAACCACACGCTCTCCGGCGCGATGACGGTCGGAGCCGGCGGCGCCACCCTGCGCGCCAAGTACGCCACCAAGAACCTGACCTTGACCGGGATCCTGTCGGGAACCGGCGCGGTGACGGTTGCCCGCGCGGCCGATGGGGGAGGGAATGCGGATTCCACCGTGATCCTCACGAATTCCAATACCTACGGCGGCGGCACCACGGTGAACTCGGGCCAACTCCAGCTCGGCAACGTCATCGCCACTGACAAGGGCGGCACCGGCGTCATCCGCGGCACCCTCACCGTCAATTCACCCGGCTCGGCCACCCTCGGCTTCACCAATGCCCTCGGCTACTTCGGCGGTCAGAAGGTGGATACCTTCAACATCGTCGGTGCCACCGTGAGCCACACCGCGAACGGCGACAACGGCTGGGGAATCACCTACAACTTCACCGGCGGAACACTCCAGGCTACCGGCACCGGCCGCTTCACCTTCGGCGGCGGAACTTCCGTCAATACCAATCCCGCGGCGGGCCCGGCGTCCATCAACGGCGGCATTTTGATGCGTGATGGCAACGCGGGCAACGTGGTCGCGATCAACACCGCGGACGGCAACGCCTTCAACGATCTGGCGATCAATGCGAACATGATTATCGGCTCCGGTGGCACGGGTGTCGGGATTACCAAGGCGGGCCTCGGGACCCTGTTGATCAATGGGCCTGCAAACGCCTATGACGGCACGACCACCGTCAATGCCGGGACCCTGGCCCTCGGCACGTTCGGCACCATGGCGACGACCCCGGTGGTCGTGAATGCCACCGGCACCCTCCGCGTCGATGCGGCTGGCAAGACCCTGCCCTCCCTGACCGCGACGAACGGCTCGACCCTGGTTCTGCCCGCAGTTGCCGGCGGAACCACCACCGTGGCCGGCGCGCTCAATCTCGCCGATGGCGGGACAATCTCCGTGGCACCGATCATCACAAGCGCGACCGTCAATGGCGTCTACGATCTGATCACCGCGGGCAGCATCACCGGCACCGGCAGCGTCGTGGCCGCGCCCAATAGCGCCTACGGGCCGACCCGCGTCACCGGCACCACCGCAGTCAATGGCAACAAGCTCCAGTTCACGGTCACCGGCACCGGCAGCAGCCTGACTTGGAACAACGCCTCCGCCGCCGGAGCCGCCGTCGGCACCTGGGATACGAATGCCACCGCCAACTTCAGCGATGGCGTCGGCAACGATGTCTTCAAGGCCTTCAACGCCGTCACCTTCAATGACACGGTGGCCGCAGGCGTCGCCAAGACTGTCAACGTCGCCGGCACCGTGGCACCCGCCGCGATCACGGTGAACAACAGCACCGGCAATGACTACACCCTCACCGCCACCGCTGCGGGCCTGGGCCAGCTTGCAGGCGGAGGGTCGTTGACCAAGACCGGAACCGGCACACTGACTTTGGGCGGCAATCTCGACTTCGCCAGCGCGGGCGGTGTCGTCTCCGTGGGCGGCGGCACCTTGAATCTGGGTGGCAAAACCTTGCCGGCGCAGACCGGCTTCGCCCTGACCGGCGGCTCCACCCTGACAAGCGGCACGATCCCCGTCACCGGTAGCTCCAACCTCCAGAGCGGGACCATTTCCGGTGTGATTACCGGCGCGGGCACCTTCACCAAGACCACCGTCGGCACTGTCACCCTGAGCGGTGCCACCAACATCACCGGCGCGGGCACGATCTCGGAAGGGACCCTCCAGGTCGGCATCGGCACTACCGCCGGCACCTTGGGCTCCGGCCCGGTGACGATCGCCAGTGGTGCCACCCTCGGCTTCAACCGCAGCGATACCGCCGTCCCGGCGATCGCCAACGCCCTCAGCGGCCCCGGCGCGCTGGTCTTCAATGGCACCAACAACGGCACCACCAACGGCCAGTCCAGCTACAGCCTCAGCGGCAATAACAGCGGCTTCAGCGGCACCATTTCCGCGACTAATGCCCGCCTCACCCTCGATAACACCAATGACACCGGGACCGCCTCGATGCTGACGACCGGCACCAACGGCCAGATCTTCGTCACCGCCGGGATCATTCCCAACCCGATGACCATCTCGGGCAACGGCTGGGGCGAAGCGGGCGGGCAGCTCGGCGCGATCCGCGCCCAAGGCGGCACGCTTTCCGGACCGATCACCCTCGCGGGGAACAGCCGGATCACCAGCCACAGCGGCAGCACCACCCTCTCCGGTAGCATCGGGGAGACCGGCGGCCCGCGGAACCTGGAGTTCGGCGGCACCAGCGTGGCCACCAACATCACGCTGACGGGCAACAGCACCTACACCGGCACCACCGCGATCGGCGGCACCACTGCCGGCCAGACGGCCACCATCACGCTCCGCGGCAGCCTCGGCAGTACGACCGTCACCGTGAACAACGGCTCGACCTTGGCGGGCAACGGGAGCATCGCCGGTTCGGTGAACTTCACCGGCGCGGCGACCAATCTCGGCGTGAACCTCGGCCTCCCCGGCGCGCTGACGGTGACCGGCGGTGTCACCCTCGGCGGTGTCACCACGGCGACCATCACGCCCGCCCCGGGCCTGACCCCGGGAGGCATCGTGACGCTCCTCAACTACGGCTCCATCACCGGCACCGCGGCGAACCTCGCCATCGCCACTCCGGCCAATTACCGCCAGGCAATCATCAATGTCGGCGTGACTTCGGCCACGGTCGACCTCGGCGCGAAGGCGCTGACCTGGACCGGCACCGGTGGCTTGGTATGGGCCGTCGGCGGCACCACCAACTGGACCGACACGACACCCGCCGCGAGTGCCTATTTCCAAGGCGATACCGTCACCTTCAACGACGCGGCAGGAGCCGCCAATGCGGCGGTGGCCGTCGCCACGGCGATCACTCCGGCCAGCGTCACCGTCGATAACACGTTGGCGGTGCCCTATACCTTCACGGGTGCGGGCAGTGTCGGTGGCGGCGCTTCGCTCGTGAAGAACGGGAACGGGCCGATGACGGTCACCATGGCAATGCCCTACACCGGCGGCACCACCGTCAACGGCGGCACGCTGACCTTCGATGCCAATGGCGGCTCGAACCGCCAGGTCAACGGCGGCCTGATCACCGTCAACACCGGCGGCACCCTCGAGGTGCGCGGCGTGAACGCCCTGCCGAACGGTGCGAACTCGGTCAACCCGACGGTGAACGGCGGCACGCTGCGCTTCGTGACCGGCACCAGCCCGTCGACCACCGCCGCGATCGGCAGCCACGCCCACGTCAATAATCTGACGCTGAACGGCGGCACCGTGGACTTCATCTATTCGGAAACCAACACCGGCACGGCCTACAACAGCGAGTCGGTCCAGTTGAACGGCACGCTGACCGTGGGCGGTGGCGCGCCGTCCACGATCCAATCGGAGGCCGCCACGACCAACCAAGGCCTGGCCCTGGCCGGCAACCGGCCCTTCGTGATCGCGGACGTCACGGCCAGCTCCGCTTCCGACCTGGTGATCACCGCGGAAGTCGAGAACAGCGATAGCAACACCGGTGCGCTCACCAAGACCGGTGCCGGCACGCTGGAGCTGACCGCAGCGAACAGCTACACGGCTGGAACCACGGTCAGCGCCGGCACGCTCCTGCTCACCAACGGAGCCGTGGGCAGCGCCACCGGCACCGGCGCGGTCAGCGTGGCCGCGGGAGCCACCGTGACCGGCAATGGCACCGCCAGCGGTGCCGTGACCGCGGCGGGAACCCTGGCACCGGCAAGCGCGACCTCGTTCCTGCGCACCGGAGCCCTGACCTTGACCGGCAACTACGCCGCGACGGTCGACGGCGCCAACGCCAGCGTCCTGGAAGCCACCGGTAACATCAACCTGGCCGGTGCCACCCTCAACCTGACCCAGGTCGGCGCGGGAGTCACCGAGGACAGTTACATCATCGGCAGTTGGACGGGAACCCGCACCGGCACCTTCGCCACCGTGACCGGGCTGCCAGCGGGCTACAGCGTGCAGTATGACGAGACCGGCAAGTTCATCCTGCTCGCCGTCGCCACCGGCTACACCGAATGGCTCGCCGGGTATCCCGGTCTGGTCGACACCACCGCGGACGGCGATTCGGACAAGGATGGAATCGCCAACGTGCTGGAATACATCCTGGGCGGGGATCCGACCCTGAACAGCAGCGCGCTCCTGCCGACCCAGCAGATCGTCGGCACGAACGTGGTCTTCACCTTCAAGCGCAGCGATGACTCGGAGGTCGATACCATCCAGACCGTGCAGTGGACCACCGACTTCGTCATCTGGAACGACATCGCGGTGAACCCCGCCCCGGCCGGCAATGTCAGCATCGCCGAAAACGGTGCCGCCGATGACGACGTGACGGTGACCATTCCGCGCAATGGCGAGGTGAAGATCTTCGCCCGCCTGAAGGCTACGAACTGACCGCCGCCACAGCTCCTTGGAAAGTCCCGGTTCCCTTCGCGGGGGCCGGGGCTTTTTTGTGAAGCTGCCGCACCTTCAGGGGAGTACCTTATGGGGGTACCCTTAAGGGGATAACCTTTGCGTGCCGTTCGGGGCTACGGGTGGCGTGCCGTTCGGGGCACCACCCCCGGTCCCGTTCCGGGGGATGGGGGGCGTCCCGTTCCGGGGGGCACCCCCCTCATCGGATCCGCTCCATCTTCCCGGGATTCCGCATGGCGAAGACCTTGCCGATGCCGCCGTCCCGGGGTTCGAAGAGCAGCAGGTCCGTGGCCCGTCCCGCGGTCAGGTAGAGCAAGCCGTCGAGCCCGTTGTAGCGCACCTCCCGGACCTCGTCCGGCGGGTTGCGGCGGATGAGGCTCTCGAACATCCGCGCGATCTTGTCGTTGCCGAGGATCGGGCGCAGGGCGGCGCGGACCACGCCGCCACCGTCCGAGACCAGCACCGCATCGTTCAAGAGCAGCCGCTTCAGCGCCGCCAGATCGCCGCCGCGGGCGGCTTGGAGGAAGGCGTTCGCGAGCCGCCGGCCTTCCCCGGGATCGACCGGGTGGCGCGGGGCCTCCGCGCGCAGGTGCCGCCGCGCGCGCGAGGCGAGCTGGCGGCAGGTCGCCGCGGGGCGAGAGAGGAAATCGCCGATTTCCTCGAAGGATTCGCCGAAGACGTCGTGCAGCAGGAAGGCGGCACGTTCCAGCGGTGTGAGCCGTTCCATCGCGTGCAGCATCGCATAGGAAACATCGTCGCCGTGGGATTCTCCCGGCTCATCGGCCACCGGTTCGGGAAGCCAGGGGCCGACGTAGGTCTCGCGCCGGACCCGGGCCGACTTCAGGTGGTCGAGGCAGAGCCGCGTGACCGTTTTCGCGAGGTACGACCGCGGGGCATCGATCTCCGCCGCCGGCACCGCCACCCAGCGCAGCCACGCCTCCTGCACGATGTCCTCGGCATCCGCGAGGATCCCGAGCATGCGGTAGGCGAGGGAGCGCAGGAAGGGGCGGTGTTCTTCGAATACGGCGGCGGATTCCATCAGGCGGCCACCACAGGGTGCATGGCGCGGAAGGAGATGGCGAGTCGGTTCCAAACATTGATCGTGCCGATCAGGAGGGTGAGCTGGACCTGCTCCTGCTCGGTGAAATGGCGGGCGAATGCCTCATACACGTCGTCCGGAACTCCGGTCTGCGAGATCAGGGTCACGGCCTCGGTCCAGGCCAGTGCGGCGCGCTCCTTCTCCGTGAAAGCGGGCGATTCGCGCCAGACGCAGAGCACGTTGAGGCGCTGCTCGGTTTCGCCACCCTTGCGCAGGTCGCGGGAGTGCATGTCCACGCAGTAGGCGCAGCCGTTGATCTGGGAGGCGCGCAGCTTGATCAGCTCGCGCAGGCGGGGCTCGATGCCGTTGGTGGTGACGTGCTTCTCCAACTGGAGCATGGCTTGGAGCGAAGCGGCGTCGGCTTTCTGATAATCGATTCGGGGTTGCATGTCGTTGATGCGCATCCTGCGCACCATCATCAACGAGATCGGGCGGGGAAACGTGACACGCGCCGCGGAATTTTTTCCCGAATCTCAATGGGCCATGGCCGGCACCTTCAGGTAGGGCGTCAGGAAGTCCTTCCAGATCGCGTAGCCGGCCTTGCTCATGTGGAGGCCGTCGGCGACGAAGAGTTCCGGGATCGGCTTGCCGTCCTTGTCGAGATAGCGGTCGCAGCTATCGGCGAGGTAGGTGATGCGCTTGTCGGCTTCCGCGGCCTTTTTGAAGCGGGCGTTGAGGTCGGCTTCGATGGCCTTGATGGAGACGCGCTGGATGCTGGGGCGGACGGCGAGGACGATCAGTTTCGCTTCGGGCACCCGCTTGAAGAGGCGGGTGCGGAACTCGGTGAAATCCTTCTCCACCTGCTCGGGGGTCTTCTTGTCCCAGAGGTCGTTCCCGCCGCAGTAGAAGACGACGAGCGCGGGCTCGTAGCGCAGCACGCAGCGCTCGAGATGCGTGTTCACGTCGGAGATCTGGCTGCCGCCGAAGCCGCGGTTCAGGGCCTGGATCCCCGGGAAGACCTCGGGGATGTTCAGCAGGCGGATGCTGGAGCTGCCGGTGAAGACGATGCCGCCTTTTTCGGGTGGCGACTTGGCGTCCGCGGCATCGAAGGCGGCGATTTCGTTGGCGAAGCGCTCCTGTTTGGTATCGGGGGCGGCGTGGAGCCAGGTGACGGAGGAGAGGAAGAGGGCGAGCAGAAGGCGTTTCATGCCGCGTTAATACTGGGGGAGGTGGGGGTATCGTTCAGGTGTCCGGTCGAACGCGTTAGCGCCTGGGAGCGCGGAGGCACTGCCCCGCAGAATGGGCCCTTGCCGTGCCGATTACGAAAGGGCCTGCAACCAGGCGACGGCGCTTTGGGTACCGGTTCCGTCGTGCCAGTGCATCTGAGGACCGTTCTGCGGGCCAGAGGCTCCGCGTTCCCAGGGGCGGAGCCGTCCGTGCCGCGAGCGATCACTCGTTTTCGACGATGCGCAGGCCGGTGGGAGCGGCGGGCGGGGTCGGGGTGCTGGCGCCTTGGATCTGGATCCCGGAGGTGGTGTGCGAGCCGATTTGGGAGAAGACCGCCAGATTTGCCAGGGAACCCACGGAGGCCTGTTCGGTGCGGAAGGCGTAGTTGTTGGCGATCGTCACGGCGCTGCCGCCCGGCGGGGTCACGGTGGCGGAGTAGGTGCGGGTCGCCACGTTCACCGCCATCTGCACGCGGTAGGTCACGCCCGCCTGGTAGTTGAGGACATTCGCTGCGGCGTAGGCATTGCCATTGCGGGAGTCGATGACGCCGTTGGAAGCGAAACGGACCACTGCGGCCACACCGCCGAAGGAAGACGCGGTGGAATTGGAGACGCCGGTCAGCGCATCGATGTTCGCCGCGGCGGGGCACATGTTGAAGGAGATCGTGAAGCTGCCGGTTTGCGCGGCGATCGGGCGGTTCTGCCAGATGCCGGCCTCGGTCTTGAGATACTCGGACGCAGGGGCGGGGGCGATGTCCTCGAAGTTGATCCAGCCGGTCAGGCCATTGTCGAAGTAGACCTGCCACCATTCGATGCCGCCGGCATTGGTCGGCCCGGCCATCACGGAGCCCAAGCTTCCCAGCGGCAGCGTGCCCACCAGAGTGCCTGTAGCGGAAGGCGTGGCGCGCAGGCTGGCGGCGATGTCCGTGGTCACACGGGTGCCGGCGGGATAGGTCGGCACGGGATCGGGGTCCGGATCGGGATCAGGATCCGGATTGCCGCTCGAAAGGCCGTGATAGACCTTCAGCACGTCGTCCCACAGCGAGCGGTTGTAAACGAAGCCGCGGCTCGCGCTGTAGGAAGGGTAGTCGACGGTCGCCTGGGCCTTGCCCTTGGCGTAGCCGATGTAGCCTTTCTCCGCCTTGTACCACATGTCGGTATTGCCGATATTCATGCGGGTCACCGCGGTATTGGCGATGGTCGAGCCCGCCGGCCAGAGACCGCTCACGATCAGCGAGAGCTGGTTGCTCATGTGCGGCCGGTAGCCGTCGAAGGCGTAGACGAAGGAACTGCGCTTGCCGTTGGCATCGCTCGAATCGAATTCCTTGAGCATGCCGGTCGCGCCTTTGTTCGGAAGGGTAGCCGCGCCGGTGACAATTTTGCCCGCACCATTGATGCCTGCGCCGTCGTTGAGGCCGGCATTCACCTTCTGGCTGTAGGTGTCCTTCATCAGCGCATCGTAGATCTTCATGTAGTCGGCCACCGTGGAGCCGTAGTACTTGTAGCTCTTCACGCCGGTTTCGATCTGGCTGCCGGTGGGCGCCTTCGAGGTCGGGTTGGCGGTCTTCCAGTTGAAGGTCTCGTAAATGTTCGGCAGGTTGTTGGCCTGCAGTTCCGCGAGGAAGGCAGAGTGGCTGTAGTTCGAGAGGACGGCCTGTGCTCCCGTCGGCCCGCCGAAGTAGGCCACGCCGGCGATCACGCCGCCGATCATGCCCTCGCGGTAGTTCGGGTTCCAATCGCGGTTCAGGTTGTCGTCACCATCGATGGAATACTCCGTGCCGTTGGCCTTCACGAAGGGGTTGTTGTCGCTGGTGGTGAAGGCATCGGCGATGAAGGTGGCCTTCTCGATCAGGTCGATCCGCGCCTTCTCTGTGGCGGTGAGCTGGCTCCAGATCCGCGGCGTGTTCTTCACGATCACGAACATCGCTGTCACGTGGCGCTCGTGCTGGGCCGGGTAGCCGCCATTGGCGGTCGGTTCGTTGCCGGGGGTTAGCGTGTGGCGGATCTGGGCGAGCAAGCGGGCATCCGCGGCGGTATTCCCGGCATGTGACGCCACCGCGAGCACGATTGAAGCCCCGCCGAACCAAGCGCCGTTGGTGTGGGCTCCGCCGGAGAAATCGCGGTCATAACTGATGAACTGGCAGGCGATTGCGGCATTCACCGCAGCTTGGGAGGGGCTCGGAAGGTCGGCGGCGGAAATCCCGCCGGGAGCAAGGAGGGCTAGACTGCCCAGCAATCCTGTCCATCGCGTCCTGAGATTGTTCGCGAAGTGAGAAAGATACATTTCACTTAAAGACAATGAAATGCCGATGTTTTCAAGGACAAGTTTCCGCCGTTAGGCGCGGCATTTACGCAAGATAGCGGTGTTTTGCGGACTGAAACAGACGCTTCGGGAAGCCGGTATCAGAAGGGATGTTCCGGATTTTTGTCTTCACCGCGCTGGTCCTCGCGGGACCCTGCCACGCCGCTATCATACACCTTCAACCCGCGGACAAGATCACGGATGCCCTGGCCAAGGCTCGCGAGATCCGCCGGGAAAGGCCGGACGAGGCGATCGATATCATCTTTGAAGAGGGTGTGTATCGCCTCACTGACGCGCTGCGCCTCGGCCCGGAGGATTCGGGGACGGAGAAGGGCCCGCTGCGGCTGAAGGCGAAGGATGGGGCGAAGGTGGTGATTTCCGGGGGGCGGCGGATCGCGGGGATCACGGTATTCCCCTTTGGCGGTTGGCAGGCCAAGGTGGAGGGGCCGCGCTTCGAGCAACTCTGGGTCGGCGGACGGCGGGCGGTGAGGGCGCGGGAGCCCAATACCGGTTTCTTCCGGATGAAGGGGGTGAAGGAGGAGAAGCTCGAAGGCAAGGCGCGGCAGACCGTTGAGATGCCCGAGGATGCGATCCGTTGGCTGCGTCGTCTGGACGCCATGGCGCTGGAGAAGGTTCAGATGCTGGCCTACCACAAGTGGGACAACACCCGCCGCTTCATCGAGAAGGTCGAGGGCTCGTCGTTTAGCACGGTGGGGGAGGAGATGAAGTCTTGGAACCGCTGGGATGCGAAGAGCGGCCTGGTCTTCGAGAACCTCCAGGCAGGGTTGGACCAGCCGGGCGAGTGGTTCCTCTCGCCCGAGGGCGTGCTGACCTATTTGGCGCGGCCGGGGGAGGATCCTGCGAGCAGCGAGATCATTGCGCCGGTGGCGGAGCGCTTGCTGGTGATCGATGGACGGCCCAACGCGAAGGTGAAGCACGTGGAGATCCGCGGGCTTGTGTTCGAGCATGCCGGCTGGACTTGTCCGCCCGCGGGCTTCGAGCCCAGCCAGGCAGCGGCGCCGGTGGAAGCGGTGATCCAGATTGATGAGGCGGAGCAGGTGACGATCGAGAATTGCGAGGTCAATGGGAGCGGCCTTTATGGCGTGTGGTTTCGCCGGGGCTGCGTGGATTGCCGGTTGATCCATTCCCGGCTGCGCGATCTGGGGGCCGGCGGTGTGCGGATCGGGACCATGGAGCCGGGCAAGGGCACGGGTAGGAACGTGATCGAAGACTGCATCATTCAGGACGGCGGCAAGGTCTTTCCCTGCGCAGTCGGGGTCTGGATCGGTAGCAGCGGCGACAACCGTGTGCGCCGCAACGACATCGGCTACTTCCCCTACACCGGGGTCTCGGTCGGCTGGCGATGGGGCTACGATGCGAGCGAGGCGAAGCGCAACGCGATCGAGGACAATCACATTCATCACATCGGCAATGGCCTGCTCAGTGACATGGGCGGGATCTACACACTCGGTCCCTCGGAAGGCACGGTCCTGCGCGGCAATCGCATCCATGACATCGTCTCCTACGACTACGGTGGCTGGGGTCTCTACAATGACGAGGGCAGCACCGGCATCCTGCTCGAGAACAACCTGGTCTACCGCACGACCACCGGCGGCTATCACCAGCACTACGGGAAGGAGAACGTGATCCGGAATAACATCTTCGCCTTCGCGCGGGACCAGCAGCTCCAATTCAGCCGGGCGGAGGATCACCTTTCCTTCCGGTTTACGGGGAACATCGTACTTTGGGACAAGGGCCCGCTGTGGAACGGCGGTGCGCAGGCGAAGGGGAAGATCGAGAGCGATGGCAACCTGTACTGGCGGACGGACGGCGGGGAGATCGACTGCTTCGGCAAGAAGTTCGCCGATTGGCAGGCGGCGGGCCACGACGGGAAATCGGTGGTGGCTGACCCGGGATTCGTCGATCCCGCGGCAGGGGATTTCCGGTTCAAGGATGCGGGGGCGACGGCGGCGAAGATCGGCTTCAAGCCCTTCGCGTTCCAAGCCGCGGGCGTCGGCGGAGATGCCCGCTGGAAGGGGATCGCGGACGAAATTCCTGCGGAATGGAAGGCTTTGACGCCTCCGTGACGTAGGTAAGCCGCTTCAACCGAAGTTTCACTCCAGATGAAAGGCAAGCTCATCGCAATCTTCGGCCTCGTCTGCTTCGCCGCGGGCCTTGGGACGGGATTGAATTGGCATGGCCAGGCGGAGGATGCGGAGGCTGGCGCCGACTTGCCGGCCAAGGCTCCGCCGGGCCCCGGCAAGTCGTCTCCCGATGGACGGGAGATCACGCCCGCGCAACGTGAACTGGCGATGAAGCAGGCCCGCAAGGCGGAGGAAGCCCGCGAGAAACAGCGGCTCTTGAACGACCAGCGTCAGGACGGCTACCAGCGGATCAAGCCGCTGATCGACGATGCCCTGCAACTGGACGACGAACTGCGGCGGGTGACGGCGATCGAGGGCATGCGCAAGGCGATCGGCAGCAAGGATCCGAAGGAGGTGCTGGCCGGTCTTCAGGGGTTGCAGGCGATCTATGAGATTCGTTTCGACAAGGGCTCGTTCCGGGAAGTGCTGCTGCCGCATCTCGACTCGGACGACGATGCGATCCGCGGGGCGGCGTGGTACGGTCTCTTCCAAGCCGGTTTTCAGGACGGCGATCTGGCGCTGATGCGCAAGGTGGCGCGGGAGAAGGGGATGGGCGAGTCGACTTCGCACCTTCTGTTCATGGCCGAGAAAGGGGACATGACCGGGGACTCCGGCGAGATCGTCCGCGCGCTGATCGACAAGAAGGAACCGGATCAAAGCCGCGAGGCGATGCGGGGGATCTGGGGCGCGAAGCTTTCCCCCGCGCTTGAGGCGGACATCATCGCGCTGAGCCGCGAGCCGGAATGCCTGCACGATGCGATCTACTTCGCGCTGAGCACGCAGGCGAACAAGAGCGAGGCGAGCGTCGATCGCTTGATCGAGGTGCTGGCTGACAAGGATGCGGCCAACAATGGCGGGCGGGCCGCGTGGGGCTTGCAGCAGGGAGTCTCGAAAGAGCTCGCTCCGAAGGTCGCCGATGCCGCGATCAAGATCGTCCGCACCCGTGCCTCCGGCTACATGCTGAACCAGTGCTGGGATCTGGTGAAGCGCTACGCCGGTCCGGCGAACATCGAAGGGCTTGAAGAGCTTGGAAACCTCGAGGGCTTGCCGGATGAGAAGCGCGGCGAGGTGGAGGCGATGATCCAGGGCTTCAATGTGGCGGTGAAGAAGTGAGGGGGAAGTTTGCCAGTGTTCAGTGTTCAGTTTTCAGGGAAGGCGGGGGGAGCCGCGACGGAGGATTGGGCGGAAAAAGGCGTGGTGCGCGGCCGGGATTGGGGTTAGGGTATAGGGTAGAACATTTTCCATCCCATGAATTCCAATCCCGAAACCGCTTCGCTTCTGGCCACCAAGATCGGGGAGGTCGAGGCGAGGCTTGAGCTGCTCGAAAAGGAGATCTCAGAGATCGGCCTTCCCGCGGGCTATGACCTTCAAAAACGCCTTGATGCCCTCAAAATCGAAGAGCGGGCTCTGAGACGGAACTTCGAAGAGTCCCAAGCGCGGGGCGAGCCTGATTCCGTGCGCTTGGCCCGGATCGAGACGCTGCTGCGACACATTGAAAACGAGGAAACCTCGGTGGAAAACGAGGCGCACTTCCTTCACCAGTCGAATCCTTCTTCCGTGATTCTCGCTGCCCAGGCGGCCGCCGGGATGATCGAACTCTGGCGGCGCGGGATCAAGAAGGTGCTCGGCGACCATCATCCCTTGGGCAGTTCCGTTTTCGTCAATCATACCCACGAGGAACTCGTGAGCGACTACGGCTACGATCCCGCCAAACCGTCGAGCAAACCCGAGACCTGAAGGTTCCTGCGATGCCTCAAGGCACCCGGAAGAACTTCTTGTCCGACAGGGGGTAATTCGGATCGGCCACGAGGCTGCCGCTCTTGAACCCGGCGACGTCGACCAAGCGGTTGTCGAAGGGGCTGAACACCACATCGGCCCGACCCGGCACCGTTCGCGCCACGGGGTAGGAAAGCCTGCCCGGCTTGGGCGCAGGAGCCGGCGGACTCGGTTCGACCGGTGGCGGCGTGGGCTGTGGAGAGGGTGGGGTCGGAGCGAAGCTGCGTGCCAGCGGCGAATCCGCCACCACCACCGGGCCGTCCTTCTTCCACCACAGAAGTTGGCAGCCTGACAGCAACCCTCCCACCCCACCGGCCACCAACAAAGCCCGGCACGTGTCCCAAATCGTTCGGCGCGCGTTCATGCTGGAAAAACAGCACATGAGGTCCGCGGGCGCAAGTTTAAATGCTGAAAATCCAGCATGAACTCGGGCTTGTCTTCCCGCCGCCCGTGGGCAGTTTGCGGCGTGGACCTTTCGCGCTACGAAAAAATGGATCCCCACCTTCTGTTAGGGCTCGTGAATACCGAACTGAGGAACCACTGCGACTCGCTCGAAGACCTGGTGAAAACCCACGATCTCGAGGAGCCGGTGCTGGTCCGCAAGCTGGGGGAGGCGGGGTATAGCTATCAGGCGGGGCAGAACCAGTTCCGCTAGATTCTTCCGCGGAGCCGCTCCATGGCGAGGCGGAAGCTGCTGTGGAGCCCGCCGATTATCTCTGCCTGGCAGTAGAAAGCTCCGGTCCGTGTGACCAGGATGCGGGATGGTCCTGCATGGGTTAGTCCTTTCAAAGTCGCTTTTCCTCGATGTCGTAGACATCGAACCAGTGGTAGACCACGCGTCCCTGCGGGATGCATTCATCCATGTAGCCTTCCAAGAAGACCTGGAGTTCCATGTCCAGTTCGCTGATCCGCTTGTCGCGCAGTTCGTTGTTCCACTTGATGACTTCCTCCTTCGAGGCGTTCTTCGCGTGCTCGCGGATCCAGTTCTCCATCTCCTCGTCGGAGCGCCCTTCGGCGACGGCGTTCTTGAAGTCCTCCGGCGAGATCCCGGCGAATTCGAGGAACATGCTGTCGAGCGGGCAGGCGTAGTGATACTCGCCCTGCGTGCCGCAGACTTCGGCCCGGCATTTGTCGAGCGCGCGGGCGGCGAGGACGTAGCCGGCGAGCTTGGTGCGGGGACTGCGGGGAAAGTCCTTGCTGAGATTTTTGGCGAGCTTGCGGAGTTTCGGGTCGATGGCTTTCGTGCTCATGATGGCAGCTCTCGCAACGGTCGTGCCATCGCGGCCCAAGGGTTTGCAATCTCAGGCGCGGCAATGGAAACCGGCTCCATCTGCCCTGAGACCCCAGCGGGCTTGCGGCGCGATCTGCAAGCCTTGGGATTGCATCACACGCCTCCCGTCATTGGGCAGCTTGCCGCCTGCCGACCTCCGGAAAGGGCATGGCAAGCACCGCGGTGCGGTGCTTGTTGGCCACCGCTCGCAGGGCCGGGAGCCCTGCGTCCACGGTCTCTTGGGGAATGATTGCAGCATATTGGAGCGATTTCACGCCCTGTCCGCCGCTGGCCGCAGCATATCGGAAGATGCTGAACTCAAGATCGCTGCCCTTCGGTAGCATGTAGTCGATGCCGTGGTTACCGGTAATCTCGCTGGAGTAGCTGATCGCGTTGAGGTCCTTGCCCTCGACCGCCGTCTTGCGGTTCCGCACTTGCTGATTTGGGGTGGTCGTTCCTTCGAGGTAACTCAACGCAAGCATGCGCTGCCATTTCTTGGGCCCCTCGCCTTCGGGGAAATACTCGACCAGCACGCCGTTCGTGTTTACCGCGGAATACCCGGGCGCGTAGGTCTGGCCGAGATAGGTGATGCTCCCGGGAGCTTGGATTCCCGGCAGAATCCCGGAGTAAGACTCCTTCCCGCCGCCGCCCGGTGCACAGTGGGAGAGCGCTCCTGCCCCTGCCAAGATTCCGATCCAGCGCATCTTTCGCAACATCACTTCCGGTTAAAACCCGCTGGGGCCGGCATCAGTCTCTATTCCTTCGTCACGGGCATGGCGGAACTTCCGTTTGCGCTCTCCGCATCCTGCCTATTGGTTTACGCTCCATGAACACGCTTTCCCGCCGCCGTGCCCTTCGCCTTGGAGCTTTCGCCTCCCTAGCCCCCTACCTGAAGCTCCGCGCCCAGGAGGGGGGTGAGAAGAAGCTCGGCATCGCCCTGCTCGGGCTTGGGGACTATGCTACCCACCAGCTCGGCCCCGCGCTGAAGAAGACCCGTAACGCCCGCCTCGCCGCCATCGTGACCGGCTCGCCGGACAAGGTGCCGAAGTGGCAGAAGGAATATGAAATTCCGGATAGCGGCGTATACGACTACGAGACCCTCGAAAAGATCGCCGACAACAAGGACGTCGATGTCATCTATGTGGTCACGCCCACCGCGCTGCATCCGGAGTTCACCATCCGTGCGCTGGAGGCGGGCAAGCACGTGATCTGCGAGAAGCCGATGGCTCCGACCGCGGAAGATTGCGCGCGCATGATCAAGGCGGCGGCGGACGCCAAGAAGATGCTGCAAATCGGCTACCGGCTGCACTGGGATCCCTTCCACCTGCGGCTGATGGAGGCGATCAAGACCAAGGAATTCGGCGCGTGGAAGGCCATCGATGTCTCGGACGCGGGCCGGATGAACGACTTCACCCGCCACAATGCCTGGCGGGTCGACAAGGAGCTCGGCATTGCCGGCGCGCTCTACGATCTCGGAGTGTATTGCGTGCAGGCCGCGCTTTATTCGGCGCAGGAGAATCCACTAAAGGTCACCGCCAAGCACTGGACCGAGCGCGAGAAGGAATTCAGCGAGGTTCCCGAGCACTGGGAATGGGAGCTCGAATTCTCCGGCGGGCGGAAAGCCAAGGGCTTCGCCAGCTATGGGAAGAACGGCAATCACGTGAAGGTGGAGACCGAAAAGGGCGAGATCCGCATCGATCCTGCCTACGGCTACAGCGGCCAGAAAGGTTACACTCCCGCCGGGCCGATGGATCTGAAGCCGGTCTTCCAGCAGCAGCTCCAGATCGAGGGGCAGATCGAGGCGATCTTGGGTGGCAAGCCGAGCCGCGTGCCCGGCGAGATGGGCCGCCGGGATATCCAGATCGTCCGCGGTATCATGGAAGCGGCGGAAAGCGGAAAGGCCTACGAATTCGCGAAGTTCGATTATTGAGCCGCCCCTTGTATCCACGAAAAAGCGCCGTTCCCTTCCGGGAGCGGCGCTTGGAAAGATGCTTTGCAGCTTAGTTGGAGGCCACGGCCTTCACGCCCTTGAGGGCATCCTTGACGGCGTCCTCGAACTTGTCGTCCGCGGGGTGGCCGTGCCAGATCAGCTTGCCGTCGGTGCCGAACACGCAGGCGTGCGGGATGCCGTTGCTGGTCACGCCGCTCGAACCGCCGGCGAATATTGGGTAGGCCAAGCGGGAAGGCTTGATCGCCTTCAAGATGTCCTCCTTGGAGCTGCCTTGGCGCTCGAGACCGACGACCACGAGGCCCTTTTTCTCAAAGCGCTTGGCGAGTTTGGCCATGTCGGGGAGGCTGGCGATGCAGGGCGCGCAGTTCACACCCCACTCTTCGACCACCAGGACCTTGCCGGCGATCGCAGCCTTGTCGAAGGCCACGCCATTGACGACTTCAGCCGGGAAAACAACCTTATCGACAGTGACGTCCGGCACGGTGGCCTCTTCCTTGTCCTTGTCTTTCTTGTCCGCAAAGGCGGGAGCGGCGAACGCCAGAAGCGCTGCGAGAATCGAGGGAAGCGTTTTCATGAGGTAATTCACAGGAATTGACCCGTGGATAACGGATCTGCTAACCGTGTTTCTTTAATTTTTTTGCTGGATTGGCGAGAAAATCCGGGAAATCGCGGGATATATCGCGGGGAATGAGCTGTCGGAAACGGGTTCCGGCTTGATCCGGGGCCGCCAAAACGCCGAATGTTCCATATTGCCAAGCCGTTCCACGTTCTCCATCGTCCCGGCCCGTCCGAAAAAAGCCCCGTCATGCGTCTTACCTGCACCTGCACCCTCGCACTGACCTGTCTCCTCGCCGCCTGCGCTCTTCCGCCGGAGCCCAAGGCCATCTTGGTGGAGGATGACTCGGTGAAGCCCAAGCGGGAGAAATCCGAGACTGCTTCGGCTTCGGCCCCAGCCCCGGTCCAGCCGGTCTTCCTCCCGGGCGGCAAGCGCGAATCGGTGATGAAGATCAATCCGGACATTTACAGCAGGCTGCCCGACCGGAAGGACATGCAGGCGACCGCCCCCCCGCAGACGACGGCGGATCGCGGCGCGAACCTGATGGTTCCCGCTCCGAAGCCGGTCAACGAATGATCGCCCGCAGGCCGGTGCCGGCAAAGGGATAGGTCCGCGGCCGGCAGTAGCCGCCGCCCGTCCCGAAGTAATAGCTTGCCGGGTAGGACCATGCCCAGCCGCCCTCGCCATAGCTGCGCGAGCGGCTCGTGCGGTGGCGGAATTCCCCGCGCAGCGCCCGGTCCCGCCGCTCTTCCCGCGCCACCCATTTCGGCACGAAGGGCTCCGGTGCCTTCTTCTCCGCCGCCGGGCCGTCCACCACGGCGATCTTGCCCTTGGCATCGTACCAAACGGTGCCTTCGATCTCCGTGGCTTGGAGAGCGGTGGTGAGCAGCAAGAGAAGTCCTGCTTTCATGGCATGAATCTGCCGCCGGGATTGCCGCTTGGCAAGCACCGCGCCGCGCCCTAAGCCCGGCGTTTCCCGATGCAGCTGCGCCCGCCAAAAAAATTCCACCCCCATCCTTTCGACTACCATCAGGAGATCGAGCTGCGGATCGATGCCCTCAGCAATCTGGGCATTGGCATTGGCCGGGTGGACGGCTGGGTGGTCTTCGTTCCTTTCTGCCTGCCGGGCGAACTGGTGAAGGCCCGGGTCTTCCGGAATGACAAGAATTTCTCGCAGGCCGATCTGCTGGAAGTTCTCGAGCCCTCGCCCGATCGCACGGCACCCGGCTGCCCGCTCTTCGGCACCTGCGGCGGCTGCCAGTACCAGCACCTGACCTACGAATCGCAGCTCGCTTGGAAGACCCGCCAGGTCGGCGAACTGCTCAAGCACATGGCGGCGATCGAGTTCCCGGTGGAGCCGTGCATCCCCTCGCCGATGGTGTGGAACTACCGCTCGAAGATCACGCCGCACTTCGACCGGCCGCGCGACGGGGTGATCGAGGGCATCGGCTTCCTGCCGATCGGGCGGCGCAGCGGGATTATCGATGTGCCGCAGTGCCCGATCGCGATGGCGGAGATCAATGCGGCGCTGCCCGCGGAGCGCGAATCGGTCCGCCGGCGTGCGGGGACTTACAAGAAGGGTGCGACGCTGCTGCTCCGCGCGACGGAGGGCCGGGTCGAGACGAACTTTAAAGCCGTGGTCACCGAGCACGTCGGCGAGCTGTCCTTCGACTTCCTGGCCGGGGATTTCTTCCAGAACAATCCCTTCATTCTCCCGGCCTTCACCGGCCACGCCGCCGCCGAGGCCCGCGCCGGCGGGGCCCGCTTCCTGGTCGATGCCTACTGCGGCTCCGGCCTGTTTGCCCTGACGCTTGCCAAGCACTTCGAGCAAGTCGCCGGCGTGGAGGTGAACGAATCCGCCGCGGATTGGGCGCGCCGGAATGCGGAGTCCAACGGCATTACGAATGCGACCTTCATGGCGGCTTCCGCCGAGGCGATCTTTGCGGACATCCAGTTCCCCGCCGCCGAGACCGCCGTGCTCATTGACCCGCCGCGCAAGGGCTGCTCGCCGGAGTTCCTGGAGCAGCTCATCGCCTTCGCCCCGGCCCGCGTCGTCTACGTCTCCTGCGACCCCGCCACCCAGATCCGCGATCTGGCGATCCTCAAGGTTGGCGGCTTCAAGCTGGAGAAGGTCCAGCCTTTCGACCTCTTCCCGCATACCCGGCATCTGGAGTGCGTGATGACTTTGACCCGCGAGTGATCGCCCCTTGCGTAGTTTGCCGGTGCTGCCGGCGGCGATCGCCACTTGACCGGCGCCCGCTCCGGGGCTTTGGTTCCGCCGCCCGGACGAGACGCGCCGTACCCGGTTAAGGAAAAGACGACGCACCTGAACCCCAATCAAGGTGCATCATGAATTCCTGGATCCTCCTCATTCTCGCCGGTCTGCTCGAAGTGTGCTGGGCACTCGGTCTGAAATCCACGCACGGCTTCACCCGCCTATGGCCGTCGCTCTTCGTGGGCGTGGCCTTGGTCGGAAGCATGTGGCTGCTCGCCTTGGCCGTCCGCACTCTGCCGATCGGAACTGCTTACGCGGTTTGGGTCGGGATCGGTGTCGCGGGGGCGGCGCTGGTTTCCGTGACCGCACTCGGCGAGGCGATCACCCCGGCGCGGGCGCTCTTTCTCGGCCTGCTGCTGGTCGCGATCATCGGCCTGAAAATGACGTCGCCAGACCACTGACGATCCAGCCCGGGGCTCGGTCAGCCTACCCCGCCTTCCATTAGAGGGAGGTGAGAAAACCATTGAAAATGAGCGGTTGCCGTGGGGGTGCCATTCCTGCTTCCGTGGGGGGGAGGAGCGCCGTTCCGCGAGCCTCTCCGCTGATCTAACAAGCTGTCCGGATCCCATGCGTTTGCTCGTGATCGAAGATCATCCCGCCCTCCGGGAAGGCGTCTGCCAATTCCTCCGCGAGGCCGGGTTTCTGGTGGATAGCGAAAGCGGTGGTGAGGAAGGCCTATGGGCCGCCCAAAACGGCGGCTATGATGTGATCCTTCTGGATCTCATGCTCCCTGGCATCGATGGCATGTCGATCCTGCGCCGACTGCGTGCCCAGGAGAATCCCGTGCACATCCTCGTGATCAGCGCCCGGGATGGCTTGGAGGACCGCTTGGAAGCACTGGACGCGGGCGCGGACGACTATCTGGTAAAGCCGTTTCCCCTGGCGGAAGCACTGGCGCGCGTGCGGGCGCTGCTGCGGCGCAGCTACGGGAGAAAAAGTCCCGTCATGCGCACGGCGGATTTGGAGATCGACCCGATCCGCCGCAGCGTCGCCCGCGGCGGGCGGGTGATCGAATTTACCCCGCTTGAGTACCGCTTGCTCGAATACCTCGCCTACCGTGCCGGCGAAGTCGTCTCCCGGACCGATATCTGGGAGCACGTCTTTGAAGAGGGTACCGGGGGCACCAGCAACATCGTGGATGTCTACGTCAGCTACCTCCGCAAGAAGCTCAATGCGGAGGACGCGCCCGATCTTATTCAAACCCGCCGGGGTCACGGCTACGTCCTCGAGGCACCCGTTTCATGAAGGTGCCATCGATCCGCCGTTCGCTTTTGCTGCGCTGCGGATTCGGCGTCGGCGGGCTGCTTTGCCTGTTGTCCGCGGCGATCTACCTGCTGGTGGAGAGTAGCCTCTACGGAGAGCTGGACGATTCCATCAAGCAGACCGCGGCGATTCTCTCCAACCAGGTGGAATTGGAGAACGACACGATCACCTACGAATGGCAGGAAGGCCTCGGGACGAACCGGGCCTTGGTCGAAGGGGCGCTTTTCCAGTTTTGGAATGACTCGACCGGCGCGACGACCCGCTCGCCCGCACTGCATTGGCGCGATCTTCCTTTATTCCACGGCGTAGGAGGAGCGCCGCTGCTGCGCAATATCCGCCTGTCCGATGGCCATCACGCGCGTGCGGTGGGTCTGCGGATCTATCCCTTCGTGCTGCCGGAAGAAGTCGCGGCGATGAAAGCGCGGGGCAATCCGATCGATCCGGCAACCCTTCCGCAGACGCTGGTGGTGGCGCGTGATGCAGAGCCTGTCCATCATGCGCTGGAACGTTTGCGGTGGATGCTCATCGTCGGCAGCCTGCTCACGCTGGGCCTCGGCTTCCTCCTGGTGGAGCGTGCGGTGCGGGTTTCTCTGCGGCCCATTCACGAGCTGGCGACCGATGTGCAAGAGCGTGCCGGGCACCGTCTGGACGAGCCGCTGGCCCTGCCGGAAGATTTGCCGGGCGAACTCAGGGGATTGGCCACTCATTTCAATCTGCTGCTTTCCCGTGTGGCCGCGATCCGCCAGCGCGAGCGCGACTTCATCCGGCATGCCGCGCACGAGTTGCGTACGCCCATCGCCGGCCTGCGTGCCACCACCGATCTCGCGCTTTCGCAGGAGCGGGATGCCGTTGCTTATGCCGGCCATCTTGCGGCCTGCCAAAAATCCGCGCTCGAGCTTGGCGAACTGGTGAAGCGCCTGTCCGCGCTGGCCCGTATCGGACAACCCGCTTCGCCCGCGGCGCTCGAAATTCTCGATGTGACCGTATTGGTGCGCGAGTGTTGGAAGTCATTCGCGGTCACTGCGCGCGAGCGTGGCTTGATCTTGGCCGATGAGTGCGGTCCCGATCCGGTGTTCGTGATGGTGGACCTCGCGCTGCTCAGAATCGTCTTCAACAATCTCTTCGACAACGCCGTGTCCTACGCCGCTGCCCCCGGAATCGTGCGGGTCAGCACACGCAAGGTCGGCGGAGAGGTGGAAGTCGCGATCGCGAATCCGACGCTTGAGCCGATCACCGACACATCGCGCTTGTTCGAGCCGCTGTTCCGGCGCGAATCGTCGCGGCACGATGCCGGAAGCCATCTCGGGATCGGTCTCACCTTGAGCCTCGACGCGGCCCGGGCCATGGGTGGAAGCTTGCGCGCCGGGCAGGCGGGAGACGGGATCGAGTTGCTCGTCGCCTTGCCTGCTGCTGTCGATCCCGCGGCGTGAAGAAAAAGCACCGGACTCACCGGGTTCTCATCTTCGCGCTGCTATCAGGGGCGGGATGACAGTGCACACGCTGCGGCGCCACCGGGTTCCATTGCTTCTCGTTTTCTTCCTGGTGTGCCGCTTGGTCCTGCTGTGTTTCGCGCCGCATACCGACCCTTCCGAATCGCGCTACGCGGAGATCGCGCGCAAGATGGTGGAGACCGGCGATTGGATCACCCCGCAGTTCGACTACGGCGTGCCGTTCTGGGCCAAGCCGCCGCTGGCGATCTGGATGTCGGCTGCGGGAATGAAGCTCTTCGGCGTGAATGAATTCGGCTCGCGGATCATGCTCTTCCTGGCGGCGCTGGCAGTTCTCGCGCTGGTGGCCGATTGCGCCCGGCGCGAGCTGGGCAGGGAAGCCGGATGGCGGGCGGCTCTTTTCCTCACGGGCATGCCGCTGTTCTTCTTCTGTTCCGCCGCGGTGATGACCGATATCGCGCTCCTGCTGGGAAGCACCCTGACGATGGTATGCTTCCGTGCCGCCATCCTGGGTGCTCCGCGGTGGCGGGGCTACGGGGTTTTCGTCGGGCTTGCCATCGGCCTGCTGGCGAAGGGGCCTCTCGCGGTGGTGATCGCCGTGCCACCGATGGCCGCGTGGTTGATTCTGAGCGGGCGCTGGCGGGGATCGTGGAAGGCGCTGCCCTGGGTCTCCGGGAGCTTGTTGATGCTTGCGCTGGCGGTGCCGTGGTATGTGGCGGCGGAACACAGGACTCCGGGCTTCCTCGAGTACTTCCTGGTGGGCGAGCACTGGAAGCGCTTCACGGTGCGCGGCTGGCAGGGCGATCTCTATGGCAATGCCCATCCGGTCCTGCCGGGAATGATCTGGGTGGATCTATTTCTAGGCACCTGCCCCTGGTGCCTCGGTTTGCTTGGTGCCTGGCCATGGCGTGGGGAGCGCCTGCGGAGATGGATGTTGGAAACGGACGCCCGCGGGCTCTATTGGCTTCTTTGGGCGCTCTGGCCGGTGGCCTTCTTCACCCCGGCACGGAACATCATCGCCACCTATCCTCTACCTGCCTTGCCGGCCCTCGCGCTGATCCTCGCCGATCTCGTCGCCCGCCGCGGGGCGACTGCGCGGAGGCTTCATCCCGGGCATCCCGTGATTGCGGGGATCGGGGTCGCGTTCGTGGTCTTGGCGATGGCGGTGATGCTCTTCTTGCCCGCGCGTGCACCGAAGCAATCGGAGCGGGCCTTGGTCCGCCGTTTCGAGAAGGAACGCTCGCCCGGCGATTTCCTCGTCTACTATGGACCTCGTAAATACTCCGCCGAATTCTACACGGAGGGCGGCGTGCGCAGCACGACCTCGGCCGCGGAGTTGACCGGGCGGATGGAGGGGCCGGGGCGCTGCTTTGTCGCGCTGCCGTCTTACTGGATGCCCCTGGTCCCGCCGCCGATCCGCCGGCGTCTGGAGTTCGTCGCAAGCTGGGGTTCGGGTTGCTCCCTCTACGTCGAGCGCACCGACCTGCCGCACATGGCCGGCATCGATCCTTCGAAAACCACACCCATCGGGAACTGACATGAAGCCATCGCTCGCCCCGGTACCTCCGCTGACCGTCACGGTCCGGCCCTCGATCACCTGCGTGGTGCCTGCCTACAACGAGGCGGACGGAATTGCCCGCTTCCTCGGCAGCCTGTGCTCCCACCTCGCGACACTCTCCACACATTACGACGTGATCGTGGTGGACGATGGCAGCCGCGACGGCACCGGCCTGGAGGTGATCGCGGCCTCGGGCGGTCTGCCGGTGCGCTTGCTTTCGCTGTCCCGGAATTTCGGCAAGGAGGCGGCCATCAGCGCGGGACTGGACGAGTCCGCGGGGGAGGTGGTGGTGATCATCGATGCCGACTTCCAGCAACCCTTCCACGTCATCGATGAATTCATCCGTCAGTGGCAGCAAGGCTACGACATGGTCTACGGCCTGCGCACGAACCGTGATACGGATCCGCCCGTACGGCGGATGTTAAGCCGGATCTTCTATCGCATGCTCAGCTGCTGGTCTTCCGTGGAGATCCCGGCGGATGCGGGTGATTTCCGTCTGCTGGACCGGCGGGTGGTCAGTGCCCTGAAGGATCTGCCGGAGCGCAGCCGCTTCATGAAGGGGCTCTACAACTGGGTGGGCTTCCGCTCGGTAGCCATTCCCTTCGTCTACGGAGAGCGCCATGCGGGGCGATCGAAGTTCAACTTCGCGCGGCTCTTCGACCTCGCGATGACCGGTCTTACCTCGTTCTCGGTCTTCCCCTTGCGCTTGTGGGTGGCGGCGGGGGCGATGATCTCCGGTTGTTCGATCGTCTATGCCGTCTTCATCATCGCGCGCACCTTGCTCCGCGGTACCGACGTGCCCGGCTGGGCCTCGCTCGCCGTGGCGGTCAGCTTCCTCGGCGGGGTGCAATTGTTGTCGATCGGCATCCTCGGTGAATACGTCGCCCGCATCTTCACCGAGGTGAAAGGTAGGCCCAACTACGTGGTGGCGGAGCGTCACGGATTTCCTGCCGACCGCTCGTGAATCTCATCCTGCAGCTTTCCCGATTCGGGTGCGTGGGAGCGGCGGCTTCGATCGTGCATCTGGCGGTCGTCGCAGCACTGGTTCCTCTGGGCTGCGCTCCGGGGTGGGCGAACCTCGCGGCGTTCTTCATCGCCTTCGAGGTGAGCTACCGCGGGCATCGCGGCTGGACCTTCCGGGATGGCAGCGGAAGACACGCGAGGCGGCGGATGTTTCTCACGGCCGCCGTCGCGTTTGCCTTCAATGAGGCGGCTTATCTCTTTTTGCTGGGCGGCGCTTCGATGGATTACCGGCTGGCACTCGCCGTGGTTCTTGCGGTGCAAGCGTTGGCCACCTTTGTGATCACCCGGAATTGGGTGTTCCGGCGGCAGGAAGGCTAGCGTTTCCCCTTCCGCACCTTCTTCACGAACTTCTCCATCGCCGCCTGCTGGCGCTCGATCTCGGCGACCAGTTTGAACTGGGTGCGGCAGCGGTCGAGGTTGTGGCCCTCGCGGTGGATCTTGAAGTAGCTATCGCCTTCGAGAAAGTCGGTGAGGAAGCGGATGCCCGTTTCCATCGTGATCAGCTTGCCGCTGAAGGCGAGGTGCTCCGCTTCAGCGTCGTTCAGGAAATCGCCGGCGGCATCGAGGTAGCCATCCACGAGAGCCTCGAACATCGGCATCTGCATGACCACCTTCGAGAGATCCTCCTCGTCCTCCGCCGCCGGGCTGGTGGCGGTGCGGATCAGGTCGCCGAAGTCGTAGAGCGAGGCGCCCGGCATCACGGTGTCGAGGTCGATCACGCAGACGGCCTCGTCGGAATCGCCGTCGATCATCACGTTGTTGATCTTGGTGTCGTTGTGGGTGATGCGGGTCGGGATCAGGTGGGTGGCCAGCAGGTCGAGCACGACATCGACGTCCTGTTCGCGGCGGCGGACGAAGTCGAGTTCCGGGCCGACCGCGCCGGCCCGGCCGTGCGGGTCGGCATCGGCCATCCGCATCAGGCGCTCGAAGCGCTTGCGGGTGTGGTGGAAGTCGGGGATGGTTTCCTCGATTTCGCTGGCTGGCAGGTCGCTGACGAGGTCCTGGAAGGAGCCGAAGGCGCGGGCCGCCTGGTAAGCTTGGCGGGTGTTCTCGATGATGTCGTAGGTGACGCAGCCCTCGATCGAATTGTAGCAGCGCCAGACCCCGCCGTTCGGCCCGAAGACCCAGGACCGTCCGCCGCGGCCCGGGTAGAGGTTGAGCGTCTGGCCGCCGAGGTCCTTTTTGACCCGCAGGACCTTCCAGTTGATATGCCGGGTCACGCACTCGACATTGCGCATCACGGCTACGGGATCCTTGAAGACCTTCTCGTTGATCCTCTGGAGGATGTAGCGCTGGCGGCTGCCATTCGCCGTCTCGAAGGTCACCCGGAAGGTCGAATTGATGTGCCCGCTCTCGATTTCCTCGCCTTGGACAAAGTCCCCTTCGATCGCGAATTGATTGGCGATGTGGGCGACGGATGCCTGCTGGGCAGCATCGACTTGGCGGACGGGCGAGGTAGTCGGGACCATGAGGCTCAAATTTTGCGCGGGAAAGCGAGCGAGTTAGCAGCCACCCGGCAGGAAGACAAACTTGAAATCCATCCGCCGGGGAGAACTCAATGGGGGCGGCGATGAATCCGGCTATTCCCTACACTTACCCCGGGATCGGGAAGGACGTCGCGCGGCTCAAGGAATTGCTCGCGCTGGGCCTATGCACGTCCGGCTGGCTGGCCCCGCCCAAACCGGCACTGCTGAACCTGGCCTGCGGGCGGGCGGATGAGACGGGAGTCCTGCTATCTTCGGTCGCGCCGCTGGCGGAGGAATTGTTCTATCTCGGCATCGACCTGCGGCCTGCGGAAATCGCCGAGGCGAAGGCGCGCTGGCTGCCGCTGGCCCCGCCGGGCTGGCAGCTCGACTTCCGCGCCGGGGATGCCTCGCGGACCGATCGCATGAAGCAGCTCCCGCCCTTCGATCTGGTCTTCATCCGCCACCAGAACTACTGGCACGACCCGGCGACCTGGCTGGTTCTTTTCAAGAATGCCCTCGGCTCGCTCAAGCCCGGTGGAGTGCTTCTGATCACTTCCTACTTCGATCGGGAGCACGAGCTGGCGATGGCCTGCCTGGCCCAGTGCGGGGCGCTCAAGCTAGCGGACCTGCATCATCCGAATGCCCGGCCGCTGCCGGATGCGCCGAAAAAGGCGGTGGACCGGCGTCTGGCGGTTTTCCGGGCGACCTGAAGTGCGGGGTCGCCCGGGCCTTACAATTCGGTCGGGCCGAGCCGGAGGAGGGAATAGAGCTTCTTGCTGGCGATCTTGCGCACTGCCAGATAGTTCAGCTTCTCTCCCTGCTTGAGGATTCTCTCGAGGTCTGCCCTTTGCATGCCGCTTCGTTTGACAAGATCGGATCCGGTGAATTCGATGTCAGCCTCCGTAAAGATGCTCTGCAGCGTCTCCAGGATTTCTTCATCGCTTTCCGTTTCGGGGATCAGGATCTCTGCTTCGCAGACGAAATGGCTTTCGAAAAAGAGCAGTGGTTCGGGGATTCCCCGATCTTCCGCTTCCCGCAGTGCGAGGGTTTTAATGCGGAGGACATATTCGGTCCAAGCCTCTCCACCTTGGAACCCGATCACTTCCATTTCCCGCGGGCTAATTCCCAGTCGCTGGGAAATTTCCGCATGCTCGCGATTGATATCCGCAGTCTTCTTCGGAGTTAGGGACGCGTTTCCGTAGATGGTCTTAAGCTCGCTCTTGGTCAGCGGCTCGAAGCCTTTGAACGCCGAATCGAGAGAAAACGCGGTCGTTTTCCGAAGCTTGGACGGTCGCTGAATCCGGTTCAAATGGATGGCGAGGATCGTTCTGATGTACGCTGAGATATCGAAGAATTCATCGGACTCCTGGACCTCGTCCATTTGGAGCGGCACTCCGGTGAGTTTGATCAGTCTCTTGAGGAGAGACAACTTCTCCCTCTTCTCGGTGGCCGATGCCAATGCCCTCTCATAATTGTTCCTAACCTGGGCATAGAGCCTGCCGTCAATGAGGGCCTTTCCTTCGGAACTCCAGTAAGCCCCCAGATCGGCATGGTCTGCATCCATCCCCAGGATGGTTTCGACCCTGGTGGGGGTCTTGAGATCCCTCAGCTTGGTGAACGGGGATTTGAATAGATCCCTGATTCTCAATTCGCCGGTCTTATTGGAACCGGGTTCCGCTGCCGGATATTCGATTCCCAAGCTGACCAGAATCCTCACCGCCTCCAGCGATTTCGCAAGTGAGTCGCGGGACGATGCTCCCTTCAGCGAGTGCTTGGTGCTCCAAAAGAGAGTGCAATCAACAAGGTCATTCTCGATAGGGTCGATAGGCAAGGATTGGTCCAAGGCTTCGGAAATCCATCGGTCGATGGGGAGCCAATCAGAAGAGATAGCAAGATGTTCCATATCGAAGGAGTCACATGTCCATGAACTCGTCCATGTTGGTGGTGGCTTCCGCGCCGAACTTTTTGGTCGCGCGTTTGTGGAATTTCGAGAGCGTCACCTTGACGAATTTCCAGCGCCGTTCCTCGGACGCGCTATCAAAGGAAGATTCCTCCGAATCGGAATCCTCATCCCCCCCGCCATCCAGGACGCTCTTTCCCATCGCTCCATTGACGGTCCGGAGGAGTTCGTCCGAAAGATCGAGATTCTTGGCGATTTCCGCCACGGTGCCCACTTCGCCCCCTGAGATGATATTGCCGAGTTCATCCCCGTGGTAGCTGACATCGCACATGATGCAGGCCGCGATCACCTCCATGTGGTCATCGATGAGGTTCCTGAACTCCACCTGCTTTTCCAGCGGCCTTGTCAGGATCACCGAGGTAAGGAAGTCGCTCAGATCCTGCGCCGGACCTTTCGGGTTTTCCAAGATGCGGCTGGAACTCCGCCGCGCCAGGATCGCGAGCATGCAATCCTCGGCGATCTTCGGGTTGATCAAAGCGGCGGCCTGGTTCGGCTTGGTGTAGTCGAAGGCCTCGCTGAAGAGCCGGGCCACGTCCACGGTTTCCATCTCGGCGATCACCGCCGAAAGAGCCTGGTCCCCCTGGTTGTTCGCGATCAACTCCATCACCGCATTGGCGCGGCTCGGATCCTTGATCCGATCAAGAATCAGGAGCTTGTAGTCGGCTTGTTCGTCCTGCATATTACTTTTTGAGATTGTTCAGAAAGACTTTCGTCTTCGGGTTGTTGGCGAGGGAATGAGCGATGAAGATCGCCATCGCGGCATGGGAGGGGTAGTTCTCCTTCATCTCCTTCCACTTGGGAATCTTCGAGGAAGCGATCGATGCCACCTTTTTCGAAGTCATCGTTTCCAGATGCTCCTCCAGATTGTCTTGGGGCCACTCGATCGAACCCCGGAGCTTCCTGACGAAAGCCGCATCATTGAAGTGAATATGTCCGGCGAAGATGGCGAAGATGTACTCGGGGGTGGCGAGAAAGTCCGCGATGGGAGTCTTGGCGAGTTCGTTCTGGAGTTTGAGAAATTGATCCCACTTGGTGTCGGCTTCCATCGATGCGAACGAATCAACAAGTTCCGTTGCGCTTAAATTGATTTCCTCGTAATTCATGATGGTCTTCTCGCCGGGATGGATTGCAGATAATCTCTCGTCAGATCGAGGGCTTCCTTCCTCGCGTCATTGACCCCGCTGCGGCGTCGCTCGAGATCGTAGACGGCCCGTTTCACCGGGTCTCCGACCAGTGAGTAGGCCTCCTGGATGTTTTTGAACTCCTCCTCGTCTCCCCCGACGTCCGGATGATGAACGCGCGCGAGGTTCCGGTAGGACTCCTTGATTTCGCGATCCGACGCGGTCGCGGCTAGCTTGAGAGTCTTGTAGGGGTCGGTAACAGGCATTGGGTGGGCAGATGGCTCGGCTCGATTGGTGGCCGGTCAACTCGTAACCCGCGGTGGGAACGCGGCGCAAGGTAATCAAAAAAGCACGCGGGTGGCGTGCCAATGGCTTGTCGGTCATCCGGAGGTATCCACGGAGCGGGCCCGCCCCCGCCGGCTGAGGGCTTGCGGGGCCCCCCCGGGACGCGGACCGCGTGCGCTACTGCTGGACCAGCGCGAACTTCAGCTCTGCCTCGGAAGCCACGTCGCCGCCGACCAGGCAGCGGCACTTCGTCTGGCCGATGCTACCGCGGATCTTGATCACCTCAGCCTCGATGTAGAGCGTATCGCCGGGCAGGACCGGGCGGCGCCACTTCACATTGTCCGCGCTCATGAAGTAGCCGATCTTGCCGACATTCTCGGGCTTGCGGAGCATCAGCACGCTGGAGACCTGTGCCATCGCTTCGAGCTGGAGGACGCCGGGCATGATCGGATGGCCGGGGAAGTGGCCGATGAAGTAGGGCTCGTTGATGGTGACGTTTTTCACGCCGGTGCATTTCGTATCCCCGACCATGTCGATGATCCGGTCGACCATCAGGAAGGGATAGCGGTGCGGGAGGATTTTGAGGACGTCATTGATGTCCAGGACGGTCTCGCCGGTTGGCAGGATGAAGGGCGCGGCCAGCGAGCGGACGCGGGCGTATTCGCGCTTCAGGGTGGCGGCGAGTTTCGAGTTCGGGCCGTGGCCGGGCTTCACGGCGATGACGTGGCCGAGGATGCGTTTGCCGCTCAGGATCAGGTCCCCGATCATGTCGAGCGCCTTGTGGCGGGCGAATTCATTCGAGAAGCGCAGCGGTTCCTTGGTCATCACCTGCTCGCCGCGGATCACGATCGCGCTCTCCAGCGAGCCGCCCTTGATCAAGCCCTTGTCGAGCAGGGGTTTGACGTCCTCGTAGTAAACGAAGGTCCGTGCCGGCGCGATTTCCTTCTCGTAGGTCTCGGGTGTGATCTCCGCGGAGAAGTACTGGGTGAAGCGGCCGTCCGGCCCGACATTGGTCACCGAGACCCGGAAGGTCTTGCTGGGAACGATGGTGATCAGGCTGCCATCGCCGCTTTCCTGGTGGATCGGCTCGCGGATCTCCCAAGTCTTGCGCGGGGCATCCTGCGCGGCCAGGCCGGCCTTCTTGATCAGCTCCACGAAGGGCCGGGCCGAGCCGTCGCCAATCGGCGGCTCGTTGGCATCCATCTCGATGATCGCATTGTCCACGCCCATTCCGGTCAGGGCGGAGAGCACGTGCTCGACGGTGTGAACTTTCACGGAACCCTCGGCGAGGGTGGTGGCGCGTTCGACCGTCTTCACCTTGTCCGCATCCGCATCAATGAAGGGCTGGTCCGGCAGATCGATCCGGCGGAATTTGAAGCCGTGGTCCGCGGGCGCGGGCTTGAGGGTCAGGCTGACCTTGGCCCCGGTGTGCAGGGAGGTTCCTTCAAGCGTGGCAGGTGAGGCTAGCGTGTGCTGCGCGTCGGCGGGCATGGGCGCAGGGGAAAGTTCCAAGTCACAAGTGCCAAGTTCCAAATGAATTGCCGCCGGAGAATTCTCGATTGGCACTTGGCGCTTTTTCCTTGGAAGTTCCCGCCGTGCGCGCCGTCACCGAGTTCCAAGTGATCGACGAGTGTGAGGACTGGATCGTCGTGGACAAGCCCGCGCCGCTGGCGGTCCATCCGGCCAATGGCAAGGTCGAGGCGACGCTGCTCGGGGGACTGGAGCAGCTTTTGCTCTATGAAAGAGCCAATGGAGCACGGCTCTCGATTCTGACCCGCCTCGACCGTGAAACCAGCGGTCTGGTGCTGGTGGCCAAGAACGCTGCCGCGGCACGGCACTTCTCGCTGCAATTCCAGGACCGCCGGGTGGAAAAGGAATACTTCGCCCTGGTCCACGGCTGGCCGGAATGGGAGACGCTGCGGGTGGAAGCTTCCATCGTCCGGGGTGGCGGAGCCGTCTGGCTGCGGCAGGCCGTCGATCCGGCGGGCCGGGACTGCATTACGGGTTTCCGGGTGGAGAAACGCTTTTCCAATGCGCTGGGCCGCTTCTCCCTGCTGCGCTGTTTTCCGGAATCCGGGCGCATGCACCAGATCCGCGTGCATCTGGAGCATGCCGGGCACCCCTTGGTGGGAGACAAGATCTACGGGACGGACGGGGCTCCCTATTTAGAGCAGTTCGCCGGGAGGCTTTCGGACGCGTCGGTCGCCCGGCTGATCCTGCCTAGGCATGCGCTGCACGCCTGCCGTCTCGTCGTGGGCTGGCAGGGGAGTCCGCTGGAATGGTTCTCGCCCCTCCCGGAGGATCTCGCCACTTTCGCAGCCCTCTGAAATTTCAAATCCCAGACCCTCAAATTTCAAATTTTTGGCCCCATGCCTTCGCTCCGAGACATCGTTGACTTCCTCGATACCGAACTCCGAATCCGCGAAATCCCGGACTACGCCGGCGCGGTCAATGGCCTCCAGCTTGAGAACGGCGGTAGCGTGACGCGGATCGCGGCGGCGGTGGATGCCTCGCTGCCGGTGGTGGAGGCCGCGGTTGCCGCCGGGGCGGATCTGCTACTGGTCCATCACGGGATGTTTTGGCAAGGTGCCCAGCCGCTGACCCGGGCGTTTTACCAGAAGATTAAGGCCGCCATGGATGCCGGTCTGGCGATCTACTCTTCCCACCTGCCGCTCGACGTGCATCCGGAACTCGGGAACAATGCGCTCCTGCTCAAGGCCCTGGGGATTGCTGTAAGCGGCACATTCTTCGAGTGGAAAGGGCTTCATATCGGACTTCTCGCCGATGTGGAGATCGCCCGCACGACTTTGGTGGAGAAGCTTTCCGCGGCGGTGGGCGGATCGGTCCACGTTTGTCCGGGCGGGCCGGAGATCGTGCGGAAGATAGGTCTCGTCACCGGTGGGGCAGGAGCGGAAGTCGCGATGTGTGCGGCAGCGGGAGTTGATACATTCATCACCGGGGAGGGTCCTCACTGGAGCTATCCGCTCGCGGAAGAGCTTGGTATCAACCTTTTGTACGCCGGCCACTACGCCACCGAGACCTTTGGTGTGAAGGCCTTGGCCGCGCGGCTGGCCGGCGACCATGGGATTCCGTGGTCCTTCATGGATCATCCTACCGGACTCTGAGCCATGGAGGAGATCGGACCTGAATTCTTCGAGCGCCACCCTGTCGATTGCGCCCGCGATCTGATCGGTGCGGTCTTCCGCTGGCATGGCTGCGCGGGGCGGATTGTCGAGACGGAGGCCTATACCGCCGAGAATGACGAAGCCGCCCATCCCTTTTTCCGACCGAGCAGCCGCCGTTTCATCGCGGAGCATCCGGTCGGCACGGCCTATGTTTACCTGAACTACGGGGTGCACTGGCTCTTCAACGTGCTGGTCAAAGGCCCCGAGATGGCGGGGTTCGTCCTTTTCCGCGCCTTGGAACCGCTCGAAGGGCTCGAGTGGATGATGGAGCGGCGGGGCGGGGGAGTGCCGCGCAGCCTGTGCAGCGGACCCGGCAAGCTGACCAAGGCGCTGGGAATCGATGGGGCAGCCCACGGGATGGATTTCCTCGGCCGGCCGGAAACCGGAATCTCCGCCGGCAGGACGGGTGCGGTGGCGGAGGGCGTCCGGATCGGGATCTCGCGCTCCACCGATCTGCCTTGGCGCTTCCACGAGCGTGGCAATCCTCACGTCAGCCGCTAGGAAGCCGCCGCTGGAGCGGGTGAAGGGAATCGAACCCTCGTATGCAGCTTGGGAAGCTGCCGTTCTACCATTGAACTACACCCGCCGGTCCGGCGTGCCCCAGCGGCCTACCTTCCCGGGCCTTTGCTGGCAACCGAAATCCGCGCGAAGTCAGGACCCGCGCGATCGCGTAGGGGTCCGTGGAAGGTCGGGAAATCACGCAAAAAAGAGCTTGCGGGCGTTTCCCGTGGGCTGTTAGCTTCGCCCCAAGTTCGCGGGTATAGCTTAGTGGTAAAGCTCTAGCCTTCCAAGCTAGCTATGTGGGTTCGATTCCCACTACCCGCTCCAATTGCCAGGATCCCGACATTCACGATCTGATTCACAACATGAAAACCACCATCCGACTTGCGCTGGCGGCCACTGCGCTGGGCATGCTTCCTGCCACCAGCATGGCCGAGGCCGATTGCCTCAAAATCGCCGTTTCGGTGAAGCACGCGGTCGCTGCCCAGCCCGCCGAAGTTCTCCAGATCGTCGAAAAGGAGGTCGCCGCGAATCCCGCTTGCTCTTGCGAGGTCGTCAAGGCTGCCATCGAGACCTCCAAGGCCGACGTGAAGACCGTCGCCAAGATTGTCGAGACCGCCGCTTCTGTCGCTCCCGATAAGATGCGCCTGATCTCTCAATGCGCGGTTGCCGTTTCTCCTGAATCCCTCAGCGCCGTGCAATCGGTGATGAGCCGGCTTGACCCCAGCAAGGGTGAGGGCGGTTACAGCGCGAAGGGTGGCAAGGTTTCCGACGTGGCCGTGAAGCCCGCTTGGAACCCGCTCGACTTCCCCGGTCAAGGCCCCGTGGGTCCAACCCCGGGCGGCCCGCCGATGCTGCCTCCCGGCCTCCCGCCGACGATCCCGCCGATCATCGTGCCGCCGGTGAATACCGATATCGACCGTCCGATCATCGACGACGGCGGCGATGACGATGGCGGCAAGGGTGACCCGATCCCTAACTAACTGAGTTCCGCTGCCCAAACTCAGCACTTCCGAATTATTTCAATTTCCTCATGAAACGCAGCTTCCTTACTACCCTCGCCGCCGCCTCCGTGATCGGAGCCGTTCAGGCCGATCTCTACCACGTTTCCGAAGAAGCGCAGGAGAGCATGCCTCTGAAGTGGACCGCAGGGATCAACCTGACGTGGGATGACAACGTCAACCCGACGGCCGTTGGTGCCGGCGCGGATGACGACGCCGTCAGCACCAATCCTTACGTCGGCCTGTCGCTCGTGTCGATCACGCCGCAGACGACTTGGGACGTGTATGCCCGCGTCGGCGCCATTTACTACTTCGATGAACCCAAGGCCCTCGGTTCCGAGGATCTTTACGGCCAGTTCCGGGCCGGGGTGAACTTCACCCATCGCGTCAGCGAGCGCCTGCGCTTTTCGAGCCGCAACCACATCTCCTACGAGTTGGAGCCGGATTACGCCTACGGCTACGCCACCTCCCGTCAGGTGGGTGAGTATCTCTACTGGCAGACCGACAACTCGGTGGGTTACCGCTGGACCGAGCGTTTGGCCACCTACACGGGCTTCACGCTTTCCGAACTCGACTACGATTCGACCGTGCCGAATGCGGACCGCTTCACGTGGACGGTCTACAACCAGTTCCGCTACCAGCTCACGCCGCAAACGGTGCTGACGGCTGACTACCGCTACTCCGAGACCTCCGGTGATGGCGTGGCCTCTGATTCCACGAACCACTACCTGCTTGCCGGTGTCGAGCACCGCTTCAGCCCGAACACGATCATGATCGCCCGCGTGGGTGCCCAGTTCCGTGAAGTGGATTCCATCAACGGTGACAATACGACCGATCCTTACGCGGAGTTGATGTTCAACACCCGCGTGAACGAGGCGTTCATGATTCGCTCCTTCCTGCGCTACGGCATTGAGGATTACGACACGGTGGTCAGCACGCCGTTTCTCACCGAATTCGACTCCCGCAAAACCCTGCGCATCGGACTTTCCGGTGACTACGCCATTTCCCAGAAGCTCTCGGTCTTCGGCGGTGTCGATTACATCATGTCCGACTTTGAAGACGGCCGCCTCGTTGGCACCGGCTTGGCTGCCGGTGGCTCCCCGAGCGAAGATCTGGTCAATGCCTACATTGGCCTCTCGCTGAAGTTCACCCAGAACTTCTCCGGCGATATCTCCTACAACTACACCGATTCCAGTTCCGACCTGCCCTTCCGCAGCTACGACCGGAACCGCGTCAATGTCGGTGTCCGCATGGAGTTCGAGTGAACCCCCTCAGCCACCAGCATTCCTGAATTCTTCTAGCTAACGCTTCCGTTTCGAATTCTTCGAACTCCCGCAATGGTTTACCATTGCGGGAGTTTTCGTTTGAACGGGGAGCGATCCGTGACAATAAGACATCCAGCAAACGCGACCCAATGAATCAACCGTCCCAACAGTCGGAAGCCAATCTCCATGCCATTGATTACTGGCAGGTCATCAAGAACCGCTACGGCGTGATCCTGCTGACCTTCCTGCTCGTGTTCATGACCGCCCTTGTCATCACCTACGTGATGCCGAAGAAGTACGAGAGCAAGGCGGTCGTACAGGTCAATCCGAAAGGCTTGGGGGGCATTGACATCCCCGGCCTGTCCGATAACCGCAGGGCGATCGACGTGGGCCAGAACTTCTACGCGACCGAGTTCGAGGTAATCCGTTCCCAGAAGACCCTCGACAACGCCATCGAGAGCCTCGATCTGGTCAACCGGTGGAATTCCGATCCGGAAGGGGTGCGCCGCACCCTCCACAGCATCGTCGATGCCCAGAACATCCGCGGCACCTCGTTGATCGAGATCCGGGTGCGCTACAGCGATCCCAAGGATGCCCAAGCGATTGCCAAGGCGGTTTCGGAAGCCTACCGTGAACGCCGCACCAAGATCCAGGTGGACAGTGCGAGCCAAGCCCTGATCCAACTCGACAAGGCGGTGACCGACCAGGAAGACTTGGTGGAAGACAAGCGGAAATTCCTCTCCTCGATCATCCGTACCGGCAAGATCATTTACGAACAAGGCAACCGCGGTGCCGGCGGATTCGGTCCGGAAGAAGATGCGACGGACGCAGCGCGCAATTACACCAAGCTGGAGCAGGAGAAGATCCAGTTGGAGAGCCAGATCGAGACCCTGCTGAAATATGACGGGCCGCAATTGATGAACTACGCGTCCAGCTTGGACCTGCCGGACAACATCATCCCCAGCCTGCTGCCGCAGTATCAGACGGCACGCCGCGAGTTTGAGGGAATGAAGAGCCAAGGGCTGGGCTCGCGCCATCCCAATATGATTTCCCAAGCCAAGGTCCTCTCCGGGATGGAGCAGGATCTCAGCGAAGCCAGCGCGAACCTGCGCGAAGCTCTCAAGGCGAAGCTCGAATTGGCAAAGGAGCAGCTCATCCGCTTCGAGGCCCGCATGAACTTGAAAAAGGAAGATGCGGTCAAGGGCGGCCTGGAGACGCAGGCTTACCTCGACGCGAAGAACGACTTCGAAACCGCGCAGGATCTGCTCAAGGGTCTCAGGCTCAAACAGATTCAAGACCAGATGAACACCAAGGTCTTGGAGGAGCCGATCATCATCCATGAGGAGCCGTCCCTGTCGCAGGTGCCGGTGAGCCCGAACGTGACCCTGAACCTCGCGCTCGGTGCCGTGGTCGGTCTGATCTTCGGCGTCGGCGTCGCCTTCTTCCTCGAATACCTCGATACCTCCGTGAAGACGCTCGAGGACGTCGAGCGCTACCTGCAAGTGCCGGTGCTTGCCGTGATCCCGAAGGACGTCGGAGTGCTCTACAAGCAGAGCGGAATGAGTCCGGATGCCGAGGCTTACCGGATCCTGCGCACCAACATCGAGTTCAACCGCAAGAACCCGGAAGACAACGCCATCACCGTCGTCTCAGGCGGTGCCGGCGAGGGCAAGTCCACGACTCTCGTGAACCTCGCTTACATCTGCGCGCAGGGCGGCTACACCACCCTGATGATCGACGCCGACTTGCGCCGCCCGCGTCTCCACACTTTCTTCGACATCAACAACTCCGTCGGTCTCACCAACTACCTGACCACCGAGCTGATGTTGGAAGACGTGATCCTCCAGACCCCGGTGGACAACCTCTACTTCATGCCCTCCGGCATTCTGCCTGCGGACGCCGCCGGCATCCTGAATTCCCGCCGCATGTCCGAGCTCATCCAGGACGTGAAGCAGCGCTTCGACCTTGTGCTGGTGGACTCCCCGCCGATCCTCGGCGTGAGCGATGCCTCGGTGCTGGCCAGCGAAGTGGACCTGACCATGATCGTCGTGCAGCACCGCAAGCTGCCGCGCAACATGTTGATGCGCGTGAAGCAAGCGGTCGAAAACGTCGGCGGCCATGTCATCGGCGTGGTGCTCAACAACGTGGATGTCCGCAGCGACAGCCAGTATCAGTACTACACCAGCTACTACACGTATTACGCGCCGGCCGAATCCCAGCCGATTCCCTCCAGCGGTGCCACCGTTTCCAATCCCACTCCGGTCCAGCCGCGCGCCAGTCGCCCGGCCAAGCCGGCCGACAAGCAAGACCTATATTGACACGCCATTTCACTTGAACAATCTGTTCCCATGAAACGACTCCTAGTTCTACTCGCCTGCCTTGCAGGCCTTGTCCAAGGGCTCTCCGCCCAGACCGCCATCCGCGCTGGCCAAGCGATCGAGATCCGCATCGGCGGTGTCCCGGCCACCGAGGTGGCGATGGTCAACAACACCTACCCGGTGTCGGATGATGGGAGCATTCGCATGCCTCTGATCGGCACTGTCCGGGCCGCCGGCTTGAGCCCCCAGACCTTGGCGGCAAATATCGAGAGCGCCTACCGTTCCGCGGATATCTACACCCACCCCACCATCCAGGTGCTGGCTTCGTCCGATGAACAGCTTGCCAAGCTGGAGGTCACCGTCGGTGGTCAGGTGAGGAGTCCGGGCCCGGTCCCGTTCACCCGCGGCCTGACGCTCTACAATGCCGTGCAAGCGGCCAAAGGAGCCTCGGAATTCGGAGCCATGAACCGCGTCGCGCTGATCCGCGGCGGTCAACGCAAGGAATACAATCTGAAGTCCACCAAGTTCATGAACATCCCTCTCGAAGCGGGTGACACGATCGAGGTGCCCCAGAAGAACTTCCTCGGCAACTGATCTCCCGCGCCATGCCCGCGCGCCGCAGCACGATTTGCCTTGTTGCCGGGATTGCCCTCTGGGTGGTCCCGGCGACTGCGTTTTGCCAAGGTGCGAAGGTCCGCGAATGGGTGGGGCTCCTGGCTAGCGAGAACTTCCGGGAACGGGAGGAAGCCCAGCTTCAGCTCACCACATGGGCGCGATCCGAGCCAAGCCGGGCACTGGAACTGCTTTTCAGCGAATACGAGGCCACCGCCGAGCCCGAGGCCAAGCTCCGGCTGCGTGAGCCGCTCCGCGAACTGGTCGTGGCGGATCATCAAAAGAATCACGGCCGGGGATTCGTGGGCGTCGGCATGCGCGAGCTGCTGAATGTCGCGATTCCCGGCGACAAGCTGGCCCGCACCGGGGTGCTGGTCACCGAGGTCAAGGAGAAGAGCCCGGCCGATCGTGCAGGATTGAAGTTGGGCGATGTGATCGTCTCGCTTGAAGGCCTGCGCTGGGTCGGTCCCGGCGCGCCCGAGGCCTTTTCCACGGTGGTCAAGAGGTGCAAACCCGGCGAAAAGGTCAAACTGGAGATCCTCCGCAACGGCGAACTGACGAAGGTCACCGTGCAACTTGAAGCGAGACCGCTTGGCATGTCTGACGTGACGCCGCGGATGCTCTGGGAGAACGGAATGTTCGTTGCCCCGCCGGACCCCGTGGAGGGCGAGGAAAAGGCCCGCGAGGAGGTCCTCCGGACTTGGTTGGAAGAAAAGCGCGCCTCCCGGAAGCTGCCCTGAGGAGGAAAGTCTTAAGTAACAAGCGCCCGGCGAGCCCGGGATACTGCCCGCTCCGGGGAAGATGAAGGTTCGGTGAATCTTCCGCATTATCCTCCCACACTTCCTCCGGTAAGCCGTTTCGGCTTTCCCTACGGGTTTAAAAAATCGACAATTCCGACCGGCGTGCGACGTTAGCAGAATTGTTGACGCCCCGGTTTTTCCCATCCATGAAATTCTCACGCATCCGCAGCGCCGCCTTGTCGGTAGGTCTCACGGTCTCGTCCCTTACCGCCTGCGCGCAGCAAGCGGCGGACTTTGACGAGGTGGGACGCCAGATGGCGATCATGCTCCAGAACAGCCACTTCGCCCATCTGCAGTTCAACCAGATGAGCCAGTTGTTTCTGGATGACTTCCTCCGTGACCTTGATTCCGGGAAGGTTTATTTCACCCAGGAGGACATTGACCGCTTCAACCGCCAGTACGGCGGGGAGCTCGCCCAGATGCTGATGAAGCAGCAGAGCATGGCAGCGGCGGCCGACATCTACGGCACCTTCAAGACCCGGGTCGAGGCGCGCGTCGCCGAGGCCAAGCGGATGCTGGCCGCGAACGAATTCGATTTCACCAAGACCGAGTCGATCCAGCGCAGCCGTAAGGACGCCGCCTGGCCGAAGGATGAGGCAGAGGCCATGGCCGTGTGGCGCCAGCAGATTAAGGAAGCGGTGCTTTCCGAGACCCTCCGCCGCGACATGATCGCGCAGATGGCGGCCAAGCAGGGCAAGGATAACCCGCTCAAGAACGACAAGGACCCCAAGGAGAAGATCGCCCTCCGCTACGAGCGCTTCCTCCACAGCGTGGTCAAGGACGTCGATGACGAGGACATGGCCGCCATGTTCCTCAGCGCGGTCGCGCGCTCCTTCGATCCCCACACCGACTACATGAGCACCCGCGAGATGGATCGCTTCCGCGACGGGATGAAGAACGAACTCGTCGGGATCGGGGCCCTGCTGCAGGGCGAGGAAGACGGGGCCACCAAGATCATGGGCATTGTCGTCGGCGGTCCCGCCGACAAACAGGGAACCCTCAAGCTCAACGACCGCGTCGTGGCAGTCGATCCGGATGGCGACGGCCCGCGCGAGATCGTCGATATCATGTTCATGAAGATCGACAAGGTGGTCGATCTGATCCGCGGCGAGGAAGACACGCCCGTGCGCCTGAAGGCCGAGCCGGCCGGCGGTGCGCCGGGTGAGACGGTCCTGATCAATATCGTCCGCGCCAAGGTCGCCCTGAAGGACGAGCAAGCGAGTGCCGAGATCATCGACATGAAGGCACCGACGGGCGAAGCGACCCGCCTCGGGATCATCACGCTGCCTTCCTTCTATGCTGATTTCGACGAGGGCAAGGTCCGCTGCTCGGTGGACGTCGAGCGCTTGCTCGAGCGCCTGAAGACCGAGAAGATCGACGGCCTGCTGCTCGACCTCCGCAACAACGGCGGCGGCGCGCTCGAGGAGGTCCGCCGCATGACCGGCTTCTTCACCCAGCGCGGCCCGGTGGTCCAGGTAAAGAGCATCTTCGGCGAGGTCCAGGTGAAGGAGTCCGACAAGCAGGAACCGATTTACAATGGCCCGATGATCGTCCTGACCGATAAGAGCAGCGCCTCCGCCAGCGAGATTCTGGCCGGCGCCTTGCAGGACTCGAACCGTGCGGTGATCGTCGGCGAATCCTCCACCTTCGGCAAGGGCACGGTCCAGCAGCCGATGGACATCGGTCGCATGTTGCCCTTCTTCAAGGCCCGCAACAAGGCAGGCACCCTGAAGGTCACGATCCAGAAGTTCTACCGGCCCTCCGGATCCTCCACCCAGAAAATGGGTGTGATCCCGGACGTGGTCCTGCCGAGCCTGACCGATGCGCTGGAGGTGGGCGAGGCCTTCCTCGACCACCCGCTGGCGCACGACATGATCCGCCGCGCGCCCGACTTCACTTCGCTCAAGAAGGAAGATCTGTTTCTGCCCCGCCTGAAGGAGTTGAGCACTGAACGGGTCGCCGCTTCCAAGGACTTTGCCTACGTGATCGAAGACGTCACCAAGGCCAAGGCCCGCATCCGCGAGAACAGCATTTCGCTCAACCTCGCCGACCGGAAGAAGGAGCTCGACGAGATCGACAAGCAACAGCAGCAGCGGAATGCCGAGCGCCGCGAGCGCTTCGGCCTCACGCAAAAGAAGGATCAAGGTGAGCTGACCTTCTACAAGCTGACCTTGGATGACGTGGAGAAGGGTGCCGATATTGTGAAGTTCGACCCCTCCGCTGAAAACGAAGGCTACATGCGCAAGGCCAAGGATGCGACGGCTGAGCTCGACGACACCCCGTCTTGGCCCAGCGCGCTGGACCCGCACAAGCGGGAAGGCGTGAAGATCCTCGGTGATCTGGTGGACACCACCCGCAAGGCCCGCATCGCCGGATTGATCAGCCGCTGATGGCGGAACTTGCCGAACGTCTCGCCGCCATCCGTGAACGCATCGCCGCTGCCTGCGCAGCGGCGGGCCGCAGCGGGGCGGAGGTGGAATTGCTTGCGGTCTCGAAGACGTTTCCGATGGAAGCCGTCGCGGAGGCATGCGAGGCCGGCCAGCGTGTTTTCGGTGAAAGCCGCCAGCAGGAAGCCGCGCCCAAGATTGCGGGGCTCCCCAGGGACCTCGAATGGCACTTCATCGGTAGCCTGCAACGCAACAAGGTGCGCAAGGTGCTCGCGGATTTCGCCTGCATCCACAGCGTCGATTCCCTGCGCTTGGCGGAATCTCTGGACCGCGTGGCCGGTGAGGAGGGCAAACGCCCGCCGGTGTATCTGGAGGTCAATATTGCCGGGGAGGAGAGCAAAGGCGGCTTCTCACCCGCCGGGCTGATCGTCGCAGCGGAGCAGCTTCCGCGCTTGGCGAATCTTGAAATCCGCGGGCTGATGGCGATTCCGCCGGAAGGCGAGTCCCGCCGCTGGTTCGCCGCCACCCGCGAGTTGCGTGATCGCCTTCAAGCCGCGTCCGGTCTCCCGCTGCCCGGCTTGAGCATGGGCATGAGCGGTGATTTCGAGGACGCGATCGCCGAGGGTGCGACCATCGTGCGGGTCGGGTCCGCTCTTTTCGGGCATCGCGACTATACCTTATGAGACGACTTGAGCACACGGCGGTCATCGGCCAGGAACTCGCCCTGCGCTTTGCGGAGGGCGAAGAGGTCTATCTGCCCTTGGATCTACTGAGGCGTGCCTGTCCTTGCGCCGCCTGCCAAGGGGAGCCGGATGCGCTCGGCAGGGTACTGCGCCCGGTCCAGCAGATCGGTCCGCGGGGCTTCGAGTTGCTCCGCTACGAAGCGGTCGGCGGTTATGCCCTCCAGCTCTTCTGGGCGGACGGGCACTCCACCGGCATCTACACCTTCGACTATTTGCTGAAGCTCGCGCTCTTACCCTGAGAAAGGCGATGGATCCCTATGCGCCGCCAGCCAGTGCTCCGGCTCCCGATGAGCAAAGGGGAGCACTGCGGGAAATCGTTGTCGGCTGGGAAATGCTCCGGCTCCTGTACAATCTCATCCTCTTGGTACCCGGGCTGGCCGTGATCGCCGTCTGGGTGACGAAGCAGCAGATGCCCCTTTTCCCGGCGCTGATCTTCGCTGCCATGATGGCGACAGGCGCGAACGCCTGCTTCCTGCTCGGGCCGCTCGCCGAACTCTATCTCCGCGGTCTCTTCCGCCGGGGTGAAGGTCTCGGCCGCGGGCGCTGGCTGATGTTCTGGGCAGGCGTGGTCCTGTCCCTGGGTGTATTCCTGTTAGTCTTCCTGATGGGATTGCCGGCCTGGGCGACTCCGGACCAGACCTGACTGCGATCAAGCCGTGACCGCGCCGCGATCGTCGTTGAGCCCGCTCTTCTCCAGGAAGTAATCGTAGCCGCCGGTGTAGCGGGTGACCACGCCGTTGTTGATGTGGAGCGTGGTCTCCGCGAGATTGCGGATGAAGTGGACGTCGTGGGAGATGAAGACCAGCGTGCCTTCGTAGCCCTTCAGCGCGTTCACCAGCGAGTCGATCGAGAGGATGTCGAGGTGGGTCGTCGGCTCGTCCATCAATAGCAGGTTCGGCGGATCGACGAGGAACTTCACGAGGTTGAGCCGCGATTTCTCACCGCCGGAGAGCACGCCGCAGCGCTTCTCCACATCGGTGCGGCGGAAGAGGAAGGAGCCCAGGATCGCGCGGGCATCTTCCTCGCGCAGGGTGGTGCAACTCGCCAGGACCTCTTCGAGCACGGTGTTGTCCTCGTTGAGCGTCTCGGAGCGGTGCTGTGAGTAGTAGCCCAGCTTGGTCGCGTAGCCGACCTCGCGCTTGCCGCCATTGATCGGCAGCAGGCCGGCCAGGATTTTGATCAGTGTCGATTTACCTGCACCGTTCGGTCCGACCAGGACGATCTTGTCCCCCCGCTCGATGGTGAGGTCGAGGTCCTTGTAGATCTGTTTGTCGCCGTAAGCTTGGCCGACCTTCTGCAGGTCGATGACCTTCTGGTTCGAGCGCGGCGGCTGCGGGAAGGCGAACTTGAAGGGCTTGCGGGGCGCACGCGGCTTCTCGATCCGCTCCATTTTATCCAGGAACTTGATCCGCGACTGCACCTGTGCCGCCTTCGATCCCACCTGCCGGAAGCGGTCGATGAATTCCTGATGGCCTTCGATCTCCTTGTTTTGATTGCGATAGGCTTGGACCTTTTGCTCGTAGCGCGCCTCGCGCTGCTCGAGGTAGCTGGAGTAGTTGCCGGTGTAGGAGATGAATTCCTGCATGTCGGGATCGATCTCCACCACGTTCTCCACGATCGCGTCCATGAAGTCGCGATCGTGCGAAATCATCAGGATCGCGCCCGGGTAATTCGTCAGGTAGCGCTGGAACCACAGCAGCGAGAGCAGGTCGAGGTGGTTGGTCGGCTCGTCCAGCATTAGCAGGTCGGGCTCCTGGACCAGCAGGCGCGCGAGATAAGCGCGCATGATCCAGCCGCCGGAAAATTCGCGCGCGGTGCGGTGGAAGTCCGCCTCCTTGTAGCCCAGCCCGGCCAGGATTTTCTTGGCCTTCGGCTCCAGTTGGTAGCCGTTGAGATGGTTGAATTGGTCCTGGGCGTGCGCGTACTCCGGGTCGCCCGTCGTGTCCTTGGCCTCGTGCTCGCGCATCGCGCGCAGGTAGCCGACCATTTCGGGGGTGATGCCCATTGCAATCTCCAGCACCGTTTCGTCACCGGGATCGCCGGATTCCTGCGCCAGGTAGCCGGTGATCGCGTAGTCGTCGCGCTCGATTGTGCCTGTATCCAGCTCCTCCTCACCGAGGATCATGCGGAAGAGCGTCGACTTGCCGGCACCGTTCGGGCCGACCAAGGCGATACGCTCGCCCCAGTTGATCGACATCTCCGCCTCGCGGAACAGGGTTCGGCCGCCGAGCGTCTTGGTCAGCTTGTGGATCGTGAGCACGCGGCGGATGTAGGCGAGCAGGCGCTCCGGGGCAAGCGCAAGGCGCGGAGCTTACTGGAAGGCGTCGGTGAGCATGTAGTCGAGCCAAGCCTTGTTCAGCTCCTCTGCCGACGCGAAGCCGATCGCCTTGGCGAAGGCGGCACCGTCCGGACTCTCCTTGGAAGAGGAGGCCTCCTGAAGCATTTTCGAGAAGCTCTTCTGCCGGGCCGGGTCCGTGCGAATGAATTGCATTAGCCCGAGGCCCATCCCGAGGTCGCGGGGGTTGGCCTCGCTGGCCTCCCCTTCGAGGAAGGACTTGATATCCGGCGTGGCTCCCGCTTTTAGGAGTTTCTTGGTAGCACCTGCCCAATTCCGGCCGTTTTTGAAGCCTTCCACCTCCGATCCGCCGCCGAAGGAGACTTCGGTCTCGATCCGCCCGCAGATCAACTGTTCGCGATGGAAGGCGAGGCAAAATGCCACCATGGAAAGCGATTGGCCATCGGTGCGGGTGGCGTTGCCCACCCAGTGGTTCAAGATGTCGCTGGAGAGGAAATGGATCCGCTGGGGCCAGGTCTTCTTGTTGTGTTGGTAGCCTTTGCCGTCCATCCGGAACGCCCTGCCCCGGGTCGCGATCTTGGCCTCATCCGCGAATTTCTTGTCGAAGCGCCAGCCGGAAATGGTGGAGCGGGTCATGTTGAAAATCGGCGAGACCGACGAGCTCGCCTCGGCGTGCTTCTCGTGCCACGAAGCGAAAACCGCGTGCTCCTTCTCGTCATTGAAAATGAGAAGCGCCATCTTGAGGCCGCCCTTGTAGGCCTCCGCCAAATCCGGGAAATCCGCGGCCAAATCCACCCATAGCCGTTCCGCCACTTCGGCATAAACGCTCAAGGTCGCAGGCCGGATCTTGGGCGTTCCGGCGATGATGTAATGATCGGTCTCAAGCGTTGAAGTGTAGTTCAGGATGTCGAGCTTGAGTCCGCCTGCCCGCGCTTGAAAGGTTGTGGGATCGATGGGAGCGTCATTGAAGCGCCCGCCCGTTCCGGCAGTTGCCGGTGCGCCGCCGGCATTGGCATCAGCGGGAACGGGGGCAGCGCTTTCGAGATGCTTGAGATCGTCGGGACTGAGCGTTTTCTTGGGGATGGCGATCTCCTTGCCGTCGCCGCGCTTTACCCAGACCGTGGCCTCGTCCTGCCTGAGGAAGGCGCCTTCGAGTTTCCGTCCCTTTGTATCCGTCCAAGTCCGGGCTTCCTGGGCCGAGGCGGCCAGAGTAAGGGCGGCGAAGATGGCGAACCCGGCAAAGAGGGGGAGATTCATCGCGCGCATGATGCATGTTTCAACCCCGGCGGCAATCGGCGAGTTGTGGCTTTCCCCGCGGATTCTGCCGTTGTAGGGGTCAGGCGGAATGATCGACCGCAGGCGCTTTTTTTACTCGTTGTTCGCGGCCTGCGGGGGCTGCGCGTTTTCCGGGCCCGCCGGGGAAGGGTGGTCATCCGCCGCACTACGCCGCGCGGATGCCGTGGCGAAACGGCATGGCGCGCAGGGCTGGGGCGCGTGGCAGGGACAGCGGCGGGTCCTCGCATGGAATCCGGATGCGCGGGGTCCCTCGCTGAGCTTGAGCAAGGTGCTGGCGGCACTGGCCGCGACCAGGGCAATGGGAGAGGGCTGGTTGGCGGATGACGAACGGGTTTCCGCGACGATCCCCGAATGGCGGGGAGACTTCCGCAAGTCACGCATCACCGTCCTGATGCTGCTGCAGCAGACAGCAGGACTCGAGGCAGGGGTCGCCGCACTCTACCGGAATCCTTCCGACAAGGGCCGTGCGGCGGTCGCGTTACCGGCGGTCGATGAACCGGGCGCGCTCTTCCGCTATGGCCCCGCTTGCTGGGAAGTGCTCGCGGAGCTGCTCCAGCGCAAGCTTGTGGCCCGTGGCGAGACCTTGGAGAAGTTCATCCATCGCGCGGTGATGCGGCCGATCGGCTTGAGCAGCCCGGATTGGCGCGCGGACAAGAAAGGGCGATTCTTCCTTTCGACCGGCGCGGAGATGAGTGTGGAGGAGTTGGGGCGGCTCGGGAAAACCTTGGGCAGCCTATTGCGCGGGGAGGGCACCGATGGCTTCGACGCGAGGATTCTCGCCCGCATGACCCGGACTTCCGCGGCCAATCCGATGTTCGGTGGCGGGATCTGGCGGAACACGAATGCCCGCAAAGCCGGGGCCTTTCCCATCGAGGTGGAAGACGCGCTTGATCCGCCGCGTGGCAGCGGCTTCTGGGCGGGGGCTTGTTTCTCGCGCCGCCAGCCCGCGGACATGGTCGCCCTCGTCGGCTCCTCAGGCCGCCGGGTCTTCATTTGGCCCGCGGAGAACAAGGTGGTGTCGAGATTGGGCAGGGCCTCCTCCTGGAGGGACGGGGCTTTCCTAGATGCGCTGTCTTGAGGCACAGCCCGCCCTCACTTTTTCACCGCGATGATCAGATTCGCGTCGCCGGGGCGGATGTGGTAGCCGGAACCGAAGGGGATCGACGGCCCGCCGCCGATGGCATCGTAGGCCGCGCGCAGATCGGGCTGGCCGTGCTTGGCGAAGAGTTCGATAGGTGCCTCATAGTCCCCGAAGAGCCGGACGTCCCATTTGCTGGCATCATAGTAGCGGTAGGGAATGCCGGAGTCGTCCTGGACCACGCCACGGCAGTTCGACAGCACCCACTCTCGGATCCCGGAAAAGCCGGAGTCGTGCATCAGGTAGGAGGCCGCCTTGAAGTAGGCGACGCTGCCGCCGTAGGACGAAAGCCAGCCGCGGTAGGAGCTGTTGAAGCCGCCGTTCGAGAGATCGCCCGAGACATAGATCGCGCGTCGTGAACCGCCGCCGGGGAGGCGGAACTGGATATCCACTCCGGAACGACCCGCCGCGCTCAGCGGCTGCACATTTTCAACCGTGGCGTCCATCAGCGCCAAACTCGCCAGCAGGATCGGCGTGACGCCGGGCAAGGGGCCGCCCGACAGGTCGTTCTTCATGTCCTTGGTGATGAAGTAGCCGGTCTTGAGCTGGGCATCCATGGCCGCGTTCAGGCGGCCTAGGGCGCCCAGCACCGCGCCGGGATCGGCATTTTCAAGATAGGGCAGGCCGCCGGCCGGCTCCAGGCCCAGCAGCACGTAGTTCGAGGCCTGGGGGAAGAGCGCGGTGGCGTGCAGCAGGTCCGGTCCGCCGAAGGGATAGAGCAGCACCCGCGGATCGCCGATCACCGGCCGGACATTGGCGGCGGCCCAATCGCGCTGGCGGGCGGTGCGCTTCGAAGCGAAGACGCGCCACTTCATCGCCATGTCCGCGGCGTGGTCCTGATAGTTTCCCGTCTGCTGCATCTGCGAGAGCGCCGCGCCGTGGCGCACCGGTCGTCCGGCCAGGAAGCGCGCGATGTCGTCGGCGGTGGCTTGGCCCTCGACCGGCGCGAAAGCCTCGGGCCCGGGAGCGAGCGTTTGCGTTTGGCCGCGCGGTGGCTTGGGAGGCCCGCAGGAGGCCATGGCGAATACGAGCGGCAGGAGGAGAAGTCGTTTCATTTTCGAATCAGTTTCAGCGGGAACCAGATCACCGCGAAGAATACCGCCACGCCCGCGCCGGCGAGCGTGGTCGTGGGATGCTTGACGGCGGAATACACGATGACGAATCCCGCCATCGTCAGGAAAAGCAAGGGCGGAAGCGGATAAAGGGGCACCTTGACCGGTCGCGGCAGCTCGGGCGAGCGGACCCGCAGCACCATGCAGCCGGCCACGACCATCGAAGTGCAGAGGGTCAGGCCGATCTGGGTAACTTCCATCAAGTCGCGCAGACCGGCGGCGAAAACCAAGATCAGTGCGACCGTGGTCTGGAAGAGCAGGGCCAGATGCGGGACATCGCGGCGCGGCGCGAAGAACGACAGTGAGCGCATGCCGCGGCCCATCGCCCCCAGCACCCGCGGGCCCGCCCAGAGCAGGGCACTGGCCGAGGCGAAGAGGCCGACGGCGAAAAGCCCGGACACCATCCGCGCGGCCTCCGCGCCGAAGAGGGAGGTGGAGGCGATGTGACCCACCGCTTCCTGGCCCCTGAGAGCTGCCACCGGTGCCGCATGCAGGAAGGAAGCGTTCAAGCTCACGTACAAAACAGCCACCAGCACCGTGCCCCAGAGCAGGGCGCGCGGCACCGTGCGCTGCGGTTCGTTCCATTCTTCCAGCCCGTACACGGCGGCATTCCAGCCGGTGTAGGAGTAGGTCACGTAGAGCAGAGCCACTGCAAAGGCCGGTTGGATCACCGCGGCGGCGTCCGTCTTCAGATCGAGCGTCCAGCGGATGTCGCCCTTACCCGGGAGCAACCATGCTGCGGCGATGAAAGTGAGGATCAGCACCAGCTTCAAGCTGGTGGCCGCCACCTGAACCCGGGCGCTGGTGCGGGTGCTCACCGCGTGTGCCGCCGTGCCGAGCAGGATGACCAGGGCCGCTGCGTGCTGCACCGAAATGCCGCCCCACGCCTTGTGAAGGTATTCGCCGAAGGCCAGCGCCGTGATCGCGGTCGGTGCCGCAAAACCGGCGAAGGCCGACAGCATGCCCGCCATGAAGCCGAGGCTCGGATGATAAATCGTCCGCAGGAAATGATACTCGCCACCGGACTTTGGCAACAGCGCCGCCACCTCGGCATAGCAGAAAGCCCCGCATAGCGCGAGAAGCCCGCCAAGGGTCCACAGGAAGAGGATCTGGGGAGCGGAATCCAGATCGATCAATTGAAAACCCAGCGAGGTGAAGACACCAACGCCAACCATGCTCGCCACCACCAGGGCGGTGGCGGCGAAGGCTCCGGCATGGGCTGGCTTCAACACGGTCTAACACATCCGCGAAATTCCGGTCCCGGGCAAATGCCGATTTGATGGCGTTGTCTTTTCAATCCATTCACCAATTAGTGTTCATGTGAACAATTTCAGTTGCGCTCCCTCCGCATTCCTCCGACCATCCGCGCATGGATCCGCACCGCGGCCGGGGGGCTCAGCAGAATCCGGTGAACCGCTTCGACCTGCTCCATTGCCAGACGGATGAGGACGCCTGGATCGACGATGATCCGCGCCCCCTGCGCACGACTTTCCTGCGCGACGACTCGCAGACGGTGCTTAATTCGAACGATTCGGAAGACCTTCGCTTCGAATACAGCGTGAATCCTTACCGCGGTTGCGAGCACGGCTGCTCCTACTGCTATGCCCGGACCTATCACGAATACCTCGGCTACTCCGCGGGGCTCGACTTCGAATCGAAGATCATCGTGAAGGCGGACGCACCGAGGCTCCTGGAAAAGGCGCTGGCCAAGCCATCCTACAAGCCGGCGATGATCGCGATGAGCGGGATCACCGATTGCTACCAGCCGGTGGAGCGGAAGCTGGAGATCACCCGCGGCTGCCTGGAGGTGATGGCCCGCTTCCGGCAGCCGGTGGGACTGATCACGAAGAATGCCCTGGTGGCGCGGGATGTGGATTACTTGGGGGAATTGGCGCGGCATCGCGCAGCCTGCGTGTTTCTGTCGGTCACCTCGCTCGACCCGAAGCTGGCCCGGATTCTCGAACCGCGTGCTTCCTCACCGCGGGCGCGGCTTGATGCGATCCGCGCCCTCGCCGATGCCGGGATACCGGTGGGAGTGAGCGCGGCACCGATGATCCCGGCGCTGAATGATAGCGAGTTGCCCGCGATCCTGGAGGCGGTGAAGGAGGCCGGGGGAAGCTTTGCGTTCTATACGACGGTGAGATTGCCGGGGGCGGTGGCGGAGGTGTTTTCCGCGTGGCTCGACCGCCATTTCCCGGAGCGGAAGGAGAAGATCCTCGGGCGGATCCGCGCCTCGCACGGTGGGAAGTTGAATAGCAGCGTGCCCGGCGAGCGGATGCGCGGGCAGGGCGAGCCGGCGGGGCAGTTGCGGGCGCTGTTCCATGCGAGCTGCCGGCGGCTCGGCCTGGCGACCCGGGCACCGGAACTGAGCACGGCGGCCTTTCGAAAGGTGATGGCAGGGCAGGGGGAGCTGTTTTAAGGCGGGAGCAGCGCTTTCCTCGCTTCTGCCACCAGTACGGCATCGGCGATTCTGCGCTCGTATTCGCCAAGCACCGCGACCGCTCCCATTGGGATCTCGGGCCGCCGGAATTGCATCGGACTCTCGCAGATGCTGCGGGCGGATAGGTGGACCTGATCCACGCCCGTCTCCGCGATGATTTCAACGATCTGGTCAGCCTTGATTCCTCCCCCGGGAAGAATTCCGATCCGGCCTGCCGCTTGGGTCATCAGGGCAGCGATCGTGCCGAGGCCTTCCATGACGGTGGGTGCACCGCCGCTGGTGAGGATGCGCGCGAAACCCAGCCCCACCAGGGTCTCCAGGGCTTCCGGTAAGTCCTTGCAGACGTCGAAGGCGCGGTGAAAGACGGCGGGCATCCCGCCACAGGCTTCCAGCAGGGTTTCCGTGGCCGCGAGATCCAGCGAGCCGTCCGGCAAGAGGCAGCCGAAGACCACCGCATCCGCGCCCAATTCGCCGGCCAGTTCGATGTCCGCGCACATCGCGGCGAGTTCCTCCGGGCGATAGACGAAGTCGCCACCGCGGGGCCGGATCATCATCGCGATCTCGCCGGGAAAAATCGCGCGGGCTTGGGAAAGGAAGCCGGCGCTGGGCGTCAGGCCGCCCTCGGCGAGGGCAGCGCAGAGCTCGATGCGGTCGGCCCCGCCCTCCGCGCAGGCGATCACGGAATCGAGCGAATCCACGCAGATTTCCAAAGTCATGCAGCGAACTTGCGGACCACGCGGTAGGGCGACGAGTGAAATTCGCTTCGCCGTCCGCTGCCGCCGGGCTTGGATGACAGCAATGACTCCCGAGCGGCTCGAACTGCAGTTGCGCGATGGCACGCCGGTGGTGGCGCGCCCCTTGACTCCGGCGGATCGGGCCTACGTGGCGGAGGGCTACCGCTTGCTTTCGCCGGAGGCGCGCTACCAGCGCTTCTGGGTCCGCGATGGTGAAGTCATCGGTGACTCGATGCTCGACCGTTTGTTGGCGGGGCAATTGCCGGAGCACGCGATCTGGACGCTTTTCGATCCAAGCCGCGAGGGCTTTCCGGGTCTCGGCGCGGCGAGCTTCTGGCGCTCGAAGGAGAATCCGGGCGACGCGGAAATTTCGGTCACCGTACTGGATCGCGATCAGGGGCGCGGCGTCGCGACGCTCCTGCTCTCGGTGCTGTGGCTGGTCGCCTACCGTTGTGGGATCGGAACCTTCACGGGTTACGCGATGCCCGAGAACGCTCCGGCGCTGCGGTGGATGCGCGATACCGGCGCGCAGGGGGAGTGGGATGGCTACAACGCCGTTTTCCGTTGGAACCTGGGGGATCTTGAGACGATTCCCGGGACGCCGGCGGGAGTGGATTTGGCCGGGCGCCTGGCGGAATTGGCACCGCGCTTCCTCTAAGAGCAGGCAGGGGCGGACGTCGGTTTGCTCTGGGGCGCCGCCATCCGCCGGACCGCTCGGAGAGCGATCCCTGCCTAAGACGAGCTGACGCCCTTCTCGCCGAGGATCGGCTTCGGGTTGGGGAGCTTGTGGCGGCGCAGGCCGAATTGGCGCACGGCGTGGCGCTGGAGGTGGGCCATGGCGTCGGCAATGTCATCCGTGAAGAATACAAGATCAGGGTCGTCGTGACTGATCATCCCGGCCTCGGCCATGTGGTAGATGAAATCCATCAGGGGCTGCCAGTAGTCTTTGCCCATCAGCACGATCGGGAAATTACGGATCTTCCCGGTCTGGATCAGGGTCATGGTCTCGAACATTTCGTCCAAGGTCCCGGCCCCGCCCGGCAGGACCACGAAGGCGTAGGAGTATTTGATCAGGATGGTCTTGCGCGTGAAGAAGTAGCGCATGGTCACCGAGCGGTCCACGTAGGGATTGAGGTGCTGCTCGAAGGGCAATTCGATGTTGATCCCGATCGAGCGGCCGCCGGCCTCGTGCGCCCCGCGGTTGGCCGCCTCCATGATCCCCGGCCCGCCGCCGGTCATCACCGTGAAGCCGAGTTCGGCGATCGCGGCACCGACCTGGCGAGCCATTTCGTAGTAGGTGGTGCCGGGCTGGATTCGCGCCGACCCGAAGACCGTGACGGCCGGACCGACGAAGTGGAGGGTCCGGAAAGCCCGCAGGAAATCCACCCCGACGCGGAAAATCGTCCCCACGTCATGCAGTCGCGAGCGCGGCCCGGCGAGGAAGCCGCGGTCCGGGTTTTGCAATTCGAAGCGCTCCTCCTCGCGGATTGCCTCTTCACTGATCTGATGCTGTTCAGTGGGTTGTGGGAGATCCGGGCAATCGGGCGGGGTCATGGTCCCGGTTCTCTAACATGGCAGGCGGACCTGCGCCACGGGGAATCGGGCAGGGTTCCGTGGGTCCGGCAGGTGCCGGGAGCTCCGAAAGCTTTTGCCCGCCGGAAACTTCGGTGCCACTTTCCGCGCGCAAAGCATGCTTCCGCAAAAACGGATCGAGGCAAGGGATGGAGAGGACGGGCGCGGAGGCTTGCGGGTCCGCGTGATCGGTGGTGGGGCCGCGCCGCCGCCCGCTTGGCGCGAGGAGGCCGACGGCGGGATCGAAATCGGCTTGCGGATCGGCCAAGGGAGTTCCCGGCCCGGGGCCAGCGAGGTGGCGGATGAAGATCCGGTCCGGCTGGGAACGGAAGAAGCGGTGCCACCGGTGAAAGCCCGCGATATGAACGAGGTGGGGCCCGCCGGGCCGCTCCCGCCAAGTCGCCGCGAGAAGCGCCGCAACCTGAAGTTTTGGACGCTGGGAATGGCCGTGGGCTCCTGCGTGCTCGCCGTGGTGGCGGTTATTGCCCACCTGGCCACGAGAAATGCCACGGCCACCGCCGCGGCCACCCTGGATACGGTGCCGGAGGCTCCGCAGGATCGGCATGTGGAGGAGTTGAACTACCTGCTCAGCCATACCGGAACCCTTTTCCCCGCTGCGATGGAAGTCTTGGACAAATACGCAGCGGCTACTTCCACCGCCGAAGTTCTACCGCTGCTCCGGAACCCGGATAAAATACGCGACAAGCTTGAGAAGAAGTGGCGCCCGTGGAGGACCAAACCGATCTATGCGGTGGGACAGGAGATCGGGCAGTTTGTCGATTCCGAGAGCGCTTGGCCGTCCTTGGTCCTGAAGGGCCAAAACGGCGATTTCGAGGCCTTTGAAATCCGAGTCGTGCGGGTGGACGGCGGTTTGAAGATCGATTGGGAGGCGAGCCAAGGCTTGGGCGATGTCAGCGTCGCGGAGCTACAGGCTGGTGCCAAGGCGGATAAGGTCATCGTGCGCGCCAAGATCAGCCCGGCCCAATTTTTCACACCGGAATTCCCGGAGTCCGCCTACCGGTCCTACCAATTGACGGATCTTTCGGGCTACGATTTCGTGTGGGCCTTTGTGCCGCAGGAGTCCGCGGAGGCGTCCTTTTTGCAGAGCGTGTTGTCTGAAAACTCGCGATTTCTCCCCGTGGACAAGGCATCGGCAATCACCCTGAAGCTGACGGGGCCGCCGGCGGGTGGCCAGAAGGCATTTCTGATCACGGAGATTCTTCACAAAGGCTGGGTCAGTCCCTAGCAAGAAGCCGTGAGCGAAATTCCCGGAGCATGGTTCCACTGTCGCCATTGCGGCGCGCTGTTCAAGGCCGCCGATGCGGACAAGCGCGGCGATTGCCCGGCCTGCGGGCATGATCCGGTGACGGGCGGGGAAGGCGCCCCCGATGACGGTTCACCCGAGGCTGTGCGGGTAAGGCGGAAAGTGCGCAGGCCGGGAGCAAGTCGCCAACACCAACACCAATCGCGCCACCGTAGCCGCGAGGGAAAAAAGAAGGCCCGGATGCTGATGTTCTTGGTGGCCGGGTGGGTGATTCTGGTCGGGATTGGCGCGGTACTGCTCAAGCGCAAGTGGCCGGACGTGCCCCCCGCGCCTTCCGCGGACTACGTGGAAAAGGACGTGGGGCTTTCCAAGGATGACCAGCAGTTCCTTGAGGATCATTCCGAAGCCTGCGCGGACTGCATGTCCGGGTTCCTCTCGACCTCCGACGTGGCGGCCAGATCCCGCCACGTGTTGCGGGCGGAGCAGACGGTCGCACGCATGGCCCGCTATTACAGTCAGAACCCGGAAGTTCCCGCAGGCACCCAGCTTGAGCTGGTGATGCGGAACCTCATCCACACTCCTGCGGGACCAGCCGTCGAAATGATGTGGAAGAAGGGCGAAGGGGACTTCCTTGAATCGGTATTCTTCCAAGAAAACGGAGAATGGAAGCTGGATTGGGAGGCTTACGTGCGTGCCGGCTCCGAGTCCTGGGGCCTCTTCCTGATTGGAACCGAGGCCGGGGAGGGCGAGTTCCGCGTCTTGGCGCGCGAGCGTCTCGGGGCGGAGGGGCAGAGTGGCGCAAGCATCGGCCTGGTGCTCTCGTTCCCGCGGCCCGGTCATCCAGGGGAGGTGGTCTCGTCTTCTCCGGAAATCCGGGTGACTCGAGCGACGGCCTTGGGGCGGGCGATTGAGGAGGCCTTTGCGGCGCGCGCTGAAAATCGGGGCGCCTTCGGCAGCAAGATGTCCACCTTCGACCCTGCGGGGATGGTCCGGCTGCGTGTTCGAGTCAAGCGGTCCGGGGAGGAGGAGCGGTCTTTCGAGATCGAGGAACTGCTTGCCCCGCATTGGCTGGAACTACCGGGCATGCCGGTGAAGGCGGGCGAGTAGCCTCAGGCAGCGGCCAGGCCGCGGCGCATGGCGGCCGCGGGATCGCTGCCCGGAAACCAGATCTGAAACGCCTTCACGCCCTGATGGAGCAACATCGGCTGGCCCGTGCCGACCCGCGCGCCGGCGGCCCGGGCGGCTTCTTGGAAGGCGGTGCCGCTTCGGTAAATCGTGTCGAACACCGCGTGCTGCGGTAGGAAGCAGCCCGGCAGCAGGGGCGAGGGGTCTTCCGGCTTCAGGCCGAGCGAGGTGGTATTGACGATCAGCCCGACGCTGGCGGCGAGCTTCGGCAGCCCCGGATCGTCCAGCCGCGCCGTGACGATTGCGATCTCGCCATGGTAACGGTGCAGGCGGCTCGCGAGTTCCTCGATCTTGTCCATGCTGCGGTTGACCAGCACCAGCCTCGCCACTCCGTTCGCGGCGCAGTGGGTGGCGATCGCCCCGCCCGCCCCGCCACCCGCGCCGGCGATCAGCACGGAGGCTCCGGGGAGAGCCAGATCCAGCGTTTCCCGCACCGCCTCCGCGAAGCCGTAGCCGTCGGTGTTGTACCCGCTGATCCCCCCTTCGCGGAAAACGACCGTATTCACGGCCCCGGTTTCCCGGGCTCCGGGGTCCACCTGATCGCAAGCGGCCAAGGCTTCGAACTTGTGCGGCACCGTCACGTTGCAGCCGATGAAGCCCAGCTCCTGCATGCGGGCGAAAGCGGCGGCCACGCGTTCCGGCTCGACCTCCACCTTGATGTAGCGGGCGTCGATTCCCGCCTCGTCCAGCGCGGGCTGATGCATCCGCGGTGAAAGCGAGTGAGCGACCGGGCAGCCAATCACGGCGAGGCGGGCGGGCTTTGCATGGCCGGCGTCCAGGCGGTCGCGGGAGGAAAGGTCGTCGAGGGTGTAGAGCGGGCCGGTCATGGAGGCGTGCCCACCTTGCCTGCCCGCCGTGCGCCGTCAATCCGCCGCAGCCCGGATACTGTCGCGACACGAAAAAGCCGCCGCCGGAAGGTCCGGCGGCGGCTGCGGGGATGAGGTGAGTTTATTGCTGGATCCGGAAGAACACTTTATCCATGCCATTGAAGTCCGGGAAGCCGGACAGGTCCACATTCGTCGTGGTCGCGGAGCCGGTGCCGGCGACGTTCGGGACCACGGTTGTCCAGCTCACCAGATCGGTTGAGGCCTGGATGCTATAGTTGACACCGTCCTGAGAACCGAAGGTCAGCTGGGCGGTGGTGGGCGGACCTTTGGCGATCACCACGCTGGTAATCCCGAAGGTCGGATCCACTGGAACCACGGGAGGCTGTTCAACCAGCGCGAGGCCGTTGGTCAGGTTCACCGTGGTCCCCGGGCCTTTGGCAAGCAGCGGGATATTGAAGCTGGCATCGAGCGGCCCCTTGGCACCGATGACCTCCCACCATGACCCGCCGACTCCTTCAAAGACGAGCGTCTGGATGCGATACTGTCCCACTGCCAGCGGAACACTCACGATCGTCCGGCTGTTGCCGGTGCCGGTATCCGCCAGGATGGCATTGTTCACGCTGCTGCCAGGTGCCACGGCGATCACGGCAAATGTCGGCACGTTGGTAGACACGATCGAGCTGATCTCGGGATCGGTGGTGCCGTTGTGGCCGTAGATATACATGTAACCGCCGTCGTCACCTTGGAAGCCCAAGTGGTAATCACCGGCCACCGTCACGTTCAGGATGCCGGTCGCCCGCATCGAATAATTATCATCCGCAACGTTTGTGTTGAGCGGAAACGGGTTGTTCGGAGTGAAGCTGCCATCTGCACCACCTTCGGGATCGGTGAAGTTCAGGGTATCCCAGATGCTGGTCCTGATCCCCACCGGGGTATTGTCGATGCGGAGTTCTGCCCCGGCGATATTGGACCCATAAGCCCCGGTATTCGGTGTGCCCGTTTCCACGGACCAACCTGGCTCGGCGATCCCGGGAATCACCACGGTCGCTGCGGGCGGGACGAATCCCACGAGTTGGAAGCCGCCGGGAGGTGTGGTCTGATCAGGCCACGAGCCTTCCGCAGCGGTCAGTTCGTAGAAGAATGCACCTCCTCCTTCGAATTGGATAAACTCCAGATCGTACTGGCCCGCGGCCAGGTCGATGATACCGCGGGTAGCGATCGCACCGTTGGGATCGTAAAACAGCTCGTTGGGATCCGACATCTGGAAGGTGCCGAAGCCCGTCGCCCGTTTGAATGCCGGATCCGGATTGCCGGCCACCCCCTTGATTCGCAGGAGGAAGCCGTCGTCACCCGCGTAGGAGAAGGTGTAGGTGGAGGTTGTGGGGATCGTGATCCGCCCCTTCGCAACCGTCACGACATTGGCCTCGTTCTCCGCAGTGTCGCCAGGGATTGGCAGATCGCCGGGAATAAGGCCCCCGCCGCCGCCGTCCTGGGGATCGCGATGGTTGAGGTAGGGCAACTGCGCATCAATGGTTAGGCCGTCCCCGGGGTCCGCCGGAGTTCTGGTGGTGGTCTTGAGGAAGTCGCTCGCGTTGGTGAGATTGCCGATCGTTCCGGCATTTTTATAGGTGCGGGTGCCGAATGCGCCGGTGGTGCCCACTGGGCCCGGAAGGTTCGTCACCCAGCGTTCCTGGTAGGGTGGCACGCTCGGGTCGTTGGGCGAGCCCACGAGGGCCCACGTGTTCGTGTTGCGGTCCTCGCTGAATCCGCCCGGAGCCCATGCGACTTCATAGTAGCCGCCGGCACCGCCGTCCCAGCCGAGGTATTCGATGTTGTAGGTCCCGGCTGCATCGAACTGATAGACGCCGCGGGAATTCGAATCGGCCCCGCCGACGTTGCGATGGAGCGTCTGGTTGTCCCCCAAATCGATCTGTGCGTCACCGCCGGTCGAGGTGAAGCGACCGCCGCCCGCACCGGTGATCCGCATCGCGAAGCCATCGTCGCTGTGGACCGAGAAGGTGTAAACCCCCGGGGCAGCGACGGTTATCTGGGTTTTTCCCACCACCACGAAATTGTCGTCACTAGCGGTGTTGGTAAGAATCGGGAAGTCATTATTAAAGTTCCCGATGCCCCCAAGACCGTTGGTATCCGGATCCCGGTGATTGAAGACCGGGGAGGTGCCGGTCACCGGTGTCGGCGGGGTCGGCCCGGTGATGATGGTAAGGGCCGTGGCGATGTCGGCCGGTGCACCCGCGGACTCGCTGATGCCCCAACTGCCAACCGCGCCCGCCAAGCCGGGGAGGCTGGCCGGAAGGAGAGGCGTGAAGGCTCTGCCGTAGAAGGACTGTTCGCCACCAACCGTTCGCGGAGCGACGAGGTCCGCGAGATATTCCGAGGCAGGATTGAAGGTTCCGGTGAAGCTGACCGTGGTGGTGGTGCCATTTTTCACCACGCTGACGTTCTCCGGTGGGATTAGGTCGCCGATAGTCACCTGATAGGTGCCGGCAGGATCCGCGGTGGCACCCGGGGTATCTTCCAGCACGAAGTTACCGCCGGTGGTTGTGATCTTTTTCGAAACCAACTGCAGGGAGCCGAAGTAGCTGGTCCGCAGCGCGGAGTAGATCGCCGCAGCATTGGTGCTTTCGTCCGTATCGTAGAGCCGGACCTCCGCCAAGCGGCCCGCGAAAGGGTTGCCTCCGCCTTCGGTGATAGCCCCGATCGCGAACTTTCCGGGATTCCGCGCAGCGGTGGTTACGAAGTAATCCGAATCCACCAGCACGCCATTCACATACAAGCGTTGCACGCCGCCGCTCCAAGTGAACATGGCGACGACGGCTTGGGGATAAGATGTCGGCGGGGAAAACATCGTGACATCGGGACCGCCGACCCCCGCGCTCACGCGGTCGTTGTTCCAGCCCAAGCCCCAATCGGCGACGGAATTGGCCTGCTCCATCCCAACGAGCCCGCTGCTTTGGTACCAACCGCCACCAACGCCCGAGCTGGGATTGAGGGCCTCGAAGACCACCACCATCGTGAATTGGGTGGCGTTGGCCAGCGGGTTGTTCGCGGCTTCCACCGTGAAGTAGCTGCTACCGTCCAACTCCACCGCCTTGTGGGGGGGAGGAAACCTGTGGAAACCGCTGTCGGGGTTCCGGTAGGCGTGGCGACAATGCCGCCGGTAGTTGAGGTCCAGTTCTGACCTGTGACGTAGTTGTCGGCGGTCCAATCCGCGACCAATGCGGCCTCAGCGGTGGTCCAAGCCAAGCATAGCGACAAGGTCGTTCCGCGGAGCAGGCAATAGCTCCGCCAAAAATGGGTCTTTTCCATGGTTCTGTTAGTCTCGGGTTCCAACGGCGGGTAAGACCATTGGCCCCGCAAGCGAGCCCAAGAAAAGGGTGCCGTCAAGTGACCCGAAATCCGATGGGCCCCGGATGCTGGTATCAAATTTACCTGTTAGAAAAAGGTGTCGGACAGCTTCTCTAACAGATGGATCGCCGTGCATAATCGTGCATGCATCCTTGATTTTGCGCAATTCTCCGCGCGACGCGACGCAATGGAAGTTTCACGGACCTACTCCCGGCACCTTGATGCTTGGAGCCTTGCTCGCAATCACAATGCATAGCGCACGCCGCAGGCTCGCGAGCTGTCGAAATCAGCTGCGCGAGCGTTTCAATCGCCTTTGCGTCGAATCGGCACGCTGTGATGAAAGCGACATCACCGCATGACAGATTCCCTTTGAAATTATTCAATGCTGTTTCGATGTCGGGCTCGCTCCGAGCGATCCGGCAAATGGTGAAGCCCCGCCGTCCCCCCAGCCTGAGTTATCGGACAAAGCTCCCTGCCTCTGCCAACTTTCAGATAGCCTCTCAGGCCAGTGTGGCAGTGAAGCTGCGGAGTCGCGACACGCAGCGCTGGCGACCTAATACGCCGAGGATGTCGCCGAGGTCGGGACCGCCGGCTCTGCCGCTGATCGCGACGCGCAGCGGGAACATCAGCTGACCCACTTTCGCACCCGCGGCCTTTGCGGTCTCCCCGATCTGTTGCTTGGTGGCGCCCACGGACCACTCGGGAAGCGCCAGGAAGTCTCTGGCCAAGGCTTCCAGCAAATCCTTCGCCGCGTCATTCGCGCGCACCTTTTCCATGGCTTCCGGATCGATGGCGAAGTCGTCTTGCAACAGATAACCGATCGCGGCGGGAACTTCCGTGAGCAATCGTACTTTCTCCCGCACCAGCGGCGCGACCGCAGAATAAGCTTCACCGGTCGGCAGGCCGGCCTCCGCCACGAAAGGCCTCGCGGATTCCGCGAAGAAACTTGGACTCATCTTGAGCAGATGCTGCTGGTTGACCCATGCGCACTTCTCGGCATCGAAGCGCGCCGGCGCGCGGTTCACTCCTTCCAGCGAGAAGCGGGCAATCAGCTCGTCCATCGTGAAGATCTCCTCCTCCGATTTCGGCGACCAACCCAGCAGCGCCAGGAAATTCACCACCGCGGGCCCGACGAAGCCCTGCCGCGGGTAATCGCCCACCGCCGCGCCGGTATCGCGCTTCGACATCTTCGAGCCGTCGGGATTTTGAATCAGCGGGATGTGGGCATAGTGCGGGGCCGGAGCATCCAGCGCTTCAAAGAGCTGCAGGTGCTTCGGCGTATTCATCAGGTGATCCTCGCCGCGGATCACGTGGCTGATCTTCATCTCGAGATCGTCCACCACGTTCACGAAGTGGAAGACGTACGAGCCATCCGAGCGTCGGACCACCATGTCCGGCGTGTTGGACTCGTCGCGGTAGTCGATGGTGACCTCGCCGCAGACCAGATCCTGCATCACCACCGGCTTGCGCTCGAAGCGGAAGCGCCAGGCACCGCCGTCCTCATAGACGCGGCCCTTGTCGCGGAGGACCTCGAACCAGCGATCGTAGTTGGCCCGGCGCTCGCTCTGGTTGTAAGGGCCGTAATCGCCGCCCTTGCCCTCTCCCTCGTCCCAATCGAGGCCGAGCCAGCGCATGCCGGCGAAGATCGCATCGCGCGCTTCCTGGGTATTGCGGGCCTCGTCGGTGTCTTCCACGCGCAAGACGAAGGTGCCGCCGTGCTTGCGGGCGTAGAGATAGCTGAACAGGGCGGTGCGTGCTCCGCCGACGTGGAGGTAGCCGGTGGGCGAGGGTGCGAAGCGCGTGCGGACGGACATGGAACGCGCAGTGTAGGGGCCGCGGGCCGCTCGCCAAGGCTGGAGACCGAACAATCTTGCACGCCTTGACCGGGCAGGCCTGCAGGGCAGGATGCACGCACATGAAAAAGTGCGCAATCACCGGCAAGGAAGTCGAAGACCGCGAGGCAACCCCCATCGCCGCGGTCCGGCCGCTGCTCCACGCCTTCATCCGCCGCCGCTATCCCGAACTTCCCGAGGATGCGTCGATTTCCCGCAGCGCGCTGGACGAACTGCGCTCCGCCTACATCGAGGACGCCCTGCAAAACGAGATCGGCGAACTCACCGAACTCGAGCGTGAGGTAATCGACAGCATCCGCGACCGCGAGCTGGTCGCGGAACGCCCGGAAACAGAGGAGGAGCAAGACCGGGCCTACACTTTCGGTGAGCGGCTGTCCGACAAGATCGCCAGCTTCGGCGGGAGCTGGCGCTTCATCCTCCTCTTCGGCGGATTTCTCGTGGTCTGGATTCTCCTGAACGTGCTCCAGCTTTTCGACGGCACGGCGGTCGATCCTTATCCCTTCATCCTGCTGAATCTCCTGCTCTCCTGCATCGCCGCGCTGCAGGCACCGATCATCATGATGAGCCAGAACCGGCAGGAGGAGCACGACCGCAAGCGGGCGATGCTGGACTACCAGATCAACCTCAAGGCCGAACTCGAGATCCGGCACCTGCATGAAAAGGTGGACCACATGCTCCTCAATCATTCGGAGCGACTGATGGAGATCCAACAGTACCAGACGGAGCTGCTGCAGCGGATCATTAAGAACAGCGGAGAAAAGCAGTAACCGCGGATCGCGCGGATTTCACGTATCAGGAAATCAGAATATCCGCGGAGTCCGCGGTCCAGCCAAGTCGGAAGGCCGCCGACCGCTTGCCAAGCTACGGTCGGCGTCCCATCGTTCGCCATGCCCCTTTCCGCAGTGCTCTTCGACTTCGACGGCGTGGTGATCGATTCCCACGAGGCCCACGGACGTTCCTGGTTCTCGCTGGCGGGGGAACTGGGCCATGAACTGAGCCACGAGACTTTCGTTTCCACCTTCGGGCAGCGCAACGAGAGCATCCTGCCCTTCCTCGGCTGGGCGGAGGAAGGAGACCGGGAACGGATCCAGCTTCTGGGAGACCGGAAGGAAGCACTCTATCGCGAGATCCTGCTGGCCGAGGGCATCGAGCCCCTGCCCGGGGTGGTGGCGCTGTTGGAAGATCTGAAAGCGAACGGAATCCCCTGCGCCATCGGCACCTCCACGCCGCGGGCGAATGTCGAGTGCGTGCTTAAGATCACCGGCCTCGCCGACTACTTTCAGGACATCGCGGCCTCCGAGGATGTGTGGCGCGGCAAACCGGATCCGGAAGTCTTCTTGAAAGCAGCGGGGAAGCTCGGTGCCAATCCCGCCGACTGCGTGGTGATCGAGGACGCGCAGGTCGGCCTACGTGCCGCGCGAGCCGGCGGGATGAAAGCGGTCGGCGTGACCACGACGCACCCGGCCGCGGCCCTTGAGCCGGAGAAACCGGACCGGATCGTGGAGTCGTTGGAAGAGGTGAGCGTGGCTTGGCTACGAGGTTTGTGGTAGTTCGCGCGTTAGCGGTGCCGACCTAGACCACGATCTCGAAGCCCTTCCGGTAAGTCCCCTTCAGCATCGCGTTCGCCTTCTCCGCAGCGGGCCCGGTGAAGCTTTCCTTCGTGCCATCCCGCGTCAGCACCGGGCCGAGGTGGATGCCCGTCTTCTCCAGCTCCACGCCATTGGCCGTGAGGTGCGCTTCCATCCGCTCGATCGCTTCCGCTGCGCGGGGATCTTGGAACGCCTCGCGTACTTTTTCCGGCGAACTCTTCTCCCCGAGCCGCCAGGAAATATTCCCGATGTGCGCCAGCGACGACGAAATGTGAGCATTCTCCACGCTCAGGATCGGGTCCTGTTTCCCCGAATGGATCGAGTCGATCCAATTCTGGAAATGCGATCGGCCGCCGTTGAATTTCTTCAGCTCCTTGCCTTCCTTATCATAGACCGCGCAACCGGCCGAGTGCCCGCCGACCAGCGAGCCGCCCTCGTATTCGATCACGTTGCCGACCGACTGGCCCTTGTAGCTGTCCATGCCGCCTTTGTAATCCACATCCTTCTTCGGTAGGCCTCGTACTTCGAAGATGATCGGTGCCGGATCGTAGCCCAGGAAGACGACCTGCGTGTTCGCCCAGTCGCCATCGTCCTGATGGACGAAGCGGTCGCCCGCGGAAATCACCACCGGCGGCAGCCCCATCGGATCGCCCAGCGCCCAGCGGCAGACATCGAGCTGGTGCGGTCCCTGGTTGCCCAGGTCGCCATTGCCATAGGGGAACTGCCAGTGCCAATCGTAGTGGAACTGCTTGCGCCTCACCTCCGCCATCTCGCGCGGGCCGCACCACAGGTCGTAGTCCACCTCGGAGGGCGGGCTCACCGGAGCGCTGACCTTGCCAATCGCGGGCCGCGGCTTGTAGCAAAATCCGCGGGCCAGCTTCAGCTTGCCCAGTTCGCCCTTGCCCAGCCACTCGAAGGCATCCGCCCAGCAGGTCTCCGAGCGCCGCTGGAAGCCGTGCTGGATCGTCACCTTGTACTTCTTCTGGGCATCGGCGAGCATCCGGCCCTCCCACACATTGTGCGAAACCGGCTTCTCGACATAGACGTGCTTGCCGTTGGCCGCCGCGGTCACCGCGATCAAGGCATGCGTGTGATTCGGCGTCGCGATGCAGACCGCATCGATCTCCTTCGATTCGCAGACTTTCCGGAAGTCGGCGAAGGTCGCGACCGTTGTCCCGCCCTTCTCGACCTTCTCTTTGGCCTTGGCCAGCACCTTGGAATCGCAATCGCAGAGGGCCACCAGGCGCGCGCCCTTCGACTTCAAGATACCATCGATATGCGCACCCCCGCGGCTGTTCAGACCGATCACCGCGACCCGCAGGTCGCCGTTCGCGCCTTGGGCCCGGGCGTGCGGTGCGAGCAGGGACCAGGTGCCCGCGAAGGCGGAGGTATTGAGGAAATGTCGGCGGTTCATCGGAAAGGTAATGCGGGTTTACTTGGAAAAGTCCGCCCAGCGGTCTGCCAGCTTCGCGGATTCGAGACTGCCGTGGTGGAGGATCACTTCATAACGGAAGGAGAGCGTCTCGCCTTTCTTTAGAACGTGATCGCCGGCATGCGGGTCGTCCTTCTTCCCCTCGAAATCGTGAACTCCGAAGGGATTGGCCGCCAGCAGGCCGTAATCGCGGGCATGCCACCAGGTGGGGTGGCGGAAATTCGAGGGATGGTCGAACATCGCGATCACCGCCGGTTCTCCCTTTTCGTCAGGACCGGCGAAGGCCACCCATTTCGACTTCTTGCCCCACACTTCACCGTCCTTGCGGCCTTCGGAATCGGCGATCGTGCCCTTCGCTTCCTTGGCATCCTTCCCTTTCGGGGCCTTCTGGCGCAGGCTCCGGTCCACCCGGATCGCGAACATCCCTTCCTTGGTATCGCCGAAGGTCACATCCTCATCCGCCGCCGTCAGGCGCGAGGTCACGATGATCGCGGTCGTGTCCGCGTCGAATTGCTTGAAGGTGTAGCTGCGTTCCTCGTTGAGCTGGGTTTTGCCGGCGGCGGTCCACGCCAGGTTCACCGCGAACATGCTCGGCCCGGCGGTCTTCACTCCCTTGTGCTCGATCTTCGGATCGCTGTCCTTGGTCGTCCAGGCCCAGAAATCGTGGCCGTTGACCGCTCCGTGGCTCAGCCAGAACGAGCGGTGGTGCGGGTGGTCCTCCTCTTCGCCGAAGCCCTTTTCCATCGGCCAGTGCCGGGACAGCGTCGCCCCGGAAGCGGACACCAGCGGGTAGAGATAGGGAACCCGCGAGTCCGTCCGATACTCCGTGAAGAGCTTGCCATCCAGCTTCACCGTGATCGTCCCCTTCTCTTGGGAAATCGTAAAATCCCCCGTGGCAAACACCGGGGAAGCGAGTAAAAGGACGGCGGCAAAAACGGGTTTCATTTCGCCAAACTGGACACGCGATGCCATTTGCGCGATGGAAAATTGCGGAATAACTCGTTTGAGTAGGGCTCCCAACTGCAACCGATGTCGGAATTCGAAACACTCGTCGATGCCCATTACGAAGCGCTTTACCGCTTCGGCATGTCGCTCTCGAAAAGTGCGGATACCGCTGCCGATCTGGTCCAGCAGACCTTCTGCATCTGGGCGCAAAAGGGCCACCAGCTCAAGGAACGGGACAAGGCGAAGACCTGGCTCTTCACCACCCTGCACCGCGAGTTTCTCGCCTACGCCCGGAAGTCGAAACGCTACTCGGACGAGGAACTGACCGAGGCCGTGGCCGGCCGCATCTGCTCGGAGGACGACGACACCGAGCGCCTGATGGACGGCCAGCGCGTGCTCGAACTGCTCGGCGAACTCGACGAAAACTTCCGCTCCCCCCTCGCCCTCTTCTACCTCCAGCAACACAGCTACAAGGAAATCGCAGAAATTCTCGACGTGCCCATAGGAACCGTCATGTCCCGCATCTCGCGGGCGAAGGAAATGCTCCGCCGCCGCATGACCGCGGAGCCATCCACTGCGCCCAAGAACATCCTGCAACTCCAACCGGAGGCCCTGAAGTCCCACCATGGATAAGGAAGATGCCCGCTTCATCCTCCGCTGCTTCCGCCCCGATGGCGCGGATGCGGAGAATCCCGACTTTGCCGAGGCCCTCGCTTGGGCTGCCAAGGACCGCGAACTCGGCGATTGGCTCGCCCACGAACGCGCCAGCGACGCCGGCTTCGCGAATGCCCTCAATGCGGTGACCATCCCGCCCTCGCTGCGCGAGGAAATCCTCGCCGGCCTGGCCGCCGAACGGGGCGATGCCTCGGGATCGCCCGATCCCTTCGACCGCTCGATCATGGGTGCCATGGCCACGATCCGGCCACCGCAGAACCTGCGGGCAGAAATTCTCGCGGCCATGGACCGCAGTGCCGCCGTTCCGAAGGTCCGGCGCTTCCCGCTTTGGAAGATTGCCGTGCCCTTTGCCGCCGCCGCGGCGATCACGGCGGCCTTCCTGATGTTCCGCCCTGATGAAGGCTCTCCAACAAAGGCCATCGCCCAATTCAATCCACCGCAGCAGGCAGTGCCTGCTGAGGATTCCGACGACAATCCCGGCAGTGGTCTCATCCCCATCAGCATCAGCAATGTCGAGGACGGCTTTATCAAGGAATTCGAAAATCCCGGCTTCACCCTGGACCTCAAGGATCCGGACAGCCATGCGCTTTTCGAGCACCTCAAGGCTGCCGATCTTCCCTGCCCGAACTCCTGCCTGCCGAAGGGCCTGAAGGAGACCCCCGGCTACGGCTGCCGCAAGCTGAAGATCGATGGCAAGAACGGAGCTCTCGTCTGCTTCAAGGAAAAGGGCGACTACGTCCACTTCGTCGCCTTCAAGCGCTGCGACGTAAAGTGCAAGCTGCCCGAGCGCACCGAGCCCGACTTCGGGAAGCATGGCAAATGGTCCGTGGCCCGTTGGGCGGATGAGCAATGGGTCTTCGTCCTGATGGGGCAGGACAATGTTGATACCAAGCGCCTCAAAGACCTCTTCGTATCGGCCCCGGTGGATCCTGCTTCGAAGCAGTAAACCGATTCGAGCGAAGTGTAGATTGAATCTTGCGCGGACCTAGCTTCGGGTTATTCGCTCCCGAGGGATCGGGAGCGGCTCAAATGCCCTCCTGTTCGCGCAATCGGCCGAGGAAGTCTTCCGTGATGACGGATGAGTCCTCGTCGGATCTCCGAAGCCGGGGCAATCCCAATTCGTCGATATCGAAATGCGGTCCGCACCCTGCACCGAGATCCTTCGCGAGAGCCGCTACGATGACCTCTTGAAGCGATGAGCCTTGCTTCTCCGCCAGCGCTTCTGCCCGCCTGAAAAGGGGTTCAGGAATATCGACCGTCACCTTCACTGCCGAACAGTACCGTGGTGCGCTTGAGCGCGTCTACTTCGGCATCGGCCACTTCGCGAAGCGACGCCGCGCCCTTCGATCCGCCTCTTGCAAATTCATGCAACCCTCAAAATGACAACGGGCCGTCCTTGTTGAAGGGACGGCCCGTGCGGGGAAGGCAGTTGGGGAAGATCGTTCCGAAGATCAGCCGCGGTTGCTGCGGTCTTCGACACTCGGTCCCTTGGCCGCACGCTTGCGCGCGTTGGCGTCCAGGATCCGCTTGCGCAGGCGGATGTTCAGCGGGGTCGCTTCGACCAGTTCGTCCGCATCGATGTATTCGATGGCACGCTCGAGCGAGAAGCGGATCGCGGGGGTCAGCTTGGAAGTCTTGTCCTTGCCGGAGGAGCGCATGTTATCCAGATGCTTCTCCTTCACCGGGTTCACCGGCAGGTCGCCGACGCGGGGGTTTTCACCCACCAGCATGCCTTCGTAGACGGCATCGCCGGGCGCGGCGAAAAGGATGCCGCGCTCTTCCAGCATCTGCAGCGAGTAAGGGGTGGCGGTGCCGGAATCCATCGAGACCAGTGTGCCGGTCGTGCGGTTCTGGATATCCCCGGCGTGCAGGCCATACTCCTTGAAGAGGTGGCTCATGATGCCGTGGCCGGAGGTCAGGTTCACCAGTTCGGTCTCGAAGCCGATCAGGCCGCGGGTCGGGATGAGCGCCTGGATGAACACGCGGCCGCTGGCCTCGGTATCCATGTGCTCCATCATGCCCTTGCGGTTCAGGAGGATCTTCAGGATGCCCTGGGTGTATTCGCCCGGAGCTTCCACGTAGAGGGTCTCGAAGGGTTCCAGCAGCTTGCCGTTGTCGTCGCGGCGATAGATCACCACCGGCCGGGAGACCAGCACCTCGAAGCCTTCGCGGCGCATCTGCTCGACCAGCACCGCGATCTGCATCGCACCACGGGCGGAGACGTTGAAAACGCCGGAGAGGTCGGTGTCTTCCACCGTGATCGAAATGTTCGTCTTCAGCTCGCGCATCAGGCGCTCGCGGATCGCGCGGGAGGTCACGTGCTTGCCTTCCTTGCCGGCCAGCGGACCATCGTTGATCGAGAACTGCATCGACACCGTCGGCGGGTCGATCGCCACGAATGGCAGCGGCACCTGATCCGCGGCACCAGCGATGGTTTCGCCGATGTCAATGTTCTCGATGCCGGCGGCGATGCCGACGATCCCACCCGCGCCGCAGCCTTCAGAGTCGGCGGTGGCCAGGCCGGAGTAGGTGAAGGTCTTCATCACCTTGGACTGCACCTTGGTGCCGTCCTGGCGGAGGAGGTAAATGGTGTCGCCCTTCTTGACGTTGCCGCCCAGGACCTTGCCCACGGCGACGCGACCGACGTACTCATCCCACTCGATGTTCGAGACCAGCATCAGGAAGGGCGCATCCGGATCGGCCTTCGGCTCGGGGATGTGCTCGATGATCTTGCGGAGCAGCGGCACGCAATCCTTCCGCTCGTCATCCGGGTGATCCATGAAGTAACCGTCGCGGGCGGAGCCGTAGCAGAAAGGCGCGTTGAACTGCTCTTCATCGGCATCCAGGTCGAGCAGCAGCTCCAGCACTTGATCGTGAACCTTGAGAGGGGTAGCGAGCGGGCGGTCGATCTTGTTGACCACCACGATCGGCTTCAGGCCTTCCTGCATCGCCTTGCGCAGCACGAAGCGGGTCTGGGCCTGCGGGCCGCCGGAGGCATCCACCACGAGGAGAACGCCATCGACCATCTTCATCACGCGCTCCACTTCGGCGCCGAAGTCGGCGTGGCCCGGGGTGTCGACGATGTTGATCGTGTAGCCTTCCCAGTGAATGGCGGTGTTCTTCGCCTTGATCGTGATCCCCTTTTCCTTCTCGAGGTCCATGGAGTCCATGGCGCGCTCTTGCTGGGCTTGGTTGTCACGATAGGTCCCGCCGGCTTGCAGGAGCTGGTCGACGAGGGTGGTCTTCCCGTGGTCAACGTGGGCGATAATGGCGAGATTGCGGATCTTGAGAGACATAACGGCGTGGACCTCCCCGGCGAAGGCGGCGCGGCCTATGCCCCCTTTTTCCCGGCTTGGCAAGGGGTAAGCACGCGACATTCCCGTTACCTAAGATCACTTCGCAGGTTTTTCCCTCAATATTGCGCATTGATTCTTCCCCCAGCGAGGCGACGGGGTGCCTACCGCCCGTCGAACCGGGCGGAACCAAAAACCATGATGAAACTTCACTACCTCCTGCTCGCCGCCTCCCTCGTCGCCCTTCCGGCCTGCGAGAAACACGAAACCCCCGCTGTGAAGGAAAAGGTCGACGATGCCTTGGATCGCCGCCCGAATGAAAAGCTCAAGGACGCCGGGGAAGACGTGAAAGACGCCGCCAAGGACGTGGGCAAGGACCTGAAAGACGCAGGCAAGGATATCAAAGAAGACGTGAAGGACGCCACCCGCTGACCCTCCAGTCCGAATTTTCCCTTTTGGCCGGCATCTCCAAGGGATGTCGGCCTTTTAACGTCCGTCAGGCCATGAGCACAGCGTGAACAGCGACTCCGCGCCGCGGTCGGAATGATCCATTAAGATCAACGACATATGGCGGATACGTCACCGGCGCGACCTGAAAATCGACGGTGGTTTCGACCTGTGAAGCCGAGATCACGAAATCGTCTTCAAACTGCTCGATATCGTCATTGGACATCGTTGGCGTCCTGCGCAGATTGCCCGCGCTGGCCCGCTTGCTGCCTGCGTCTGTTCCCATGAGCGTCTCGTCGTCAGGAAGGCCGATCCTTCCCATTGTCCTCCTCTCGGCCGCCGGCTTCACGGTGCTAACCACGGAATTCGTCATCGTGGGCCTGTTGCCGGCGATGGCCCGGGATCTGGGCGTCAGCATTCCCGTGGCGGGCCTGCTGGTCAGCCTGTTTGCCTTTACGGTGGCGCTGGTGGGGCCGCCGCTGGTGGCCTACATGTCGCGTTTCGAGCGCAAGCGGCTCTTCATCAGCACCCTGCTCCTGTTCTCGCTGTCGAACCTGCTGGCTGCGCTGGCCCCGAATTTCGGGGTGATGGCCTTCGCCCGCTTCATCCCGGCGGTGATGCTGCCGGTCTTCTGGTCGCTGGCCAGCGAGACCGCGGTCAATATCATGGGCCCGGAGCGCGCGGGGAAAGCGATCTCGATGGTCTCCTTCGGGGTCGTGGCTGCGACCATCTTCGGCATCCCGATCGGCACCTTGGTGGCGGATGCTTTCGGCTGGAGAGTGGCTTTCGCTTCCTTGGCGGTCCTTGCCTTTGCCAAGGCGGCGCTGCTGTTTTTCTTCCTGCCGTCGATGAGGAAGAAGGAAGCTTCCGAATCGGTGGGGGCACAGATGGGCATCCTGCGTGACCGTGTGGTCGCCGGCCACGTGCTGCTATCGCTGCTGGTCTTCGCCGGGATGTTCACCGCCTACACTTACCTCGCGGACATCCTGGAACGGCTCGGCGGCTTCGATGGCGCGACCGTGGGCTGGATCCTGATGGGCTTCGGCGGCATGGGCATGCTTGGCAACTGGCTGGGCGGCAAGCTGGTGGACCGCAGCGCCCTCGGCGCATCCATCGCCCTCTGCGTGCCGATGGCGATCACCATGATCGTCTTGGTTCCGCTGCTTCATTCGTGGGTGCCGCTAGGGCTCGTGCTGGCGGTCTGGGGCGTCGCCCAAGCCGGCCTCTTCACCGCCTCCCACGTGCGGGTGATGAAGTCCGCAGCGGCCAATCCGGCGCTGGGCGCCTCTCTCAATATCTCCGGTGCGAATATGGGCATCGGACTCGGTGCCTTGCTCGGCGGGCGGGTGATCGATGCCTACGGCCTGCCCTACGTCGGCTGGGCGGCGGCGGGGGTGATCGGGCTCGGAATCGCTGCTGCGGCAGTGCTGATGGTTGCATCGCGGCCCCGGATGCCCTGCACCCGGCCGTGTTTGGAAGGGGAGGGCTGAGCGGTTGCGTCGCCTGAAGTCCGGGCCATGATTCCGGCATGCCGGATCAGGAGACTTTCGCGACCAATATCGAGCGCTTCACCGGCTTCGCGGATCACTACGACCGCCACCGGCCCTCGCCGCCGGAGCGGCTTGGAAGCCTGTTGATGGAGATCGCCGGGGCCGATTCCAGCGCCACGGTGGTCGACCTGGGAAGCGGGACCGGGCTCTCTACCCGCTATTGGAGCGGGCGGGTGGCGAAGATCATCGGGGTCGAACCCACGGACTCGATGCGTGCCGAGGCGGAGCAGCGGGGTGGGGAAGGGGTTTCCTACGTCCGCGGCTTCTCCCATGCGACCGGCCTGCCCGATGCCTGCGCGGACATCGTCGTCTGCGCCCAGGCGCTGCACTGGATGGAGCCGCAGTCGACCTTTGCGGAAGCGGGTAGGATTCTCCGGCCAGGCGGGGTCTTCGCATCGTGCGACTACGATTGGCCCCCGGTGACGGGACTCTGGCAACTGGATGCGGCTTATCTGGAATGCGATCTCCTCGCGCGCCGGATGGAGCGGGAACTGAACCTCTCACCCGGGATCCAGTTCCACGAGAAGTCCGGCCATCTGGGGCGGATGCAGGAGAGCGGTCAGTTCCGCTGGGCGCGGGAGTTGTTGCTCCATCATGAAGACGAGGGTGATGCGGAGCGCTTGACCGGGCTGTTTTCGAGCCAGGGGAGCGTGCAGACCTTGCTCAAGGCAGGGGTGAGCGAGGAGGAACTCCGCATCGTGACTTTCCGGAAGGCAGCGGCGGCGCTGATGCCAGTGAAAAAGGGCTGGCTATGGTGCTCGCGGATCCGGGTGGGAGTGGTCTGAGCCGTCCTCTTATGCGTTGCGCGGCGACCGGCCTTCGTCGAACTCGATGAAGTCGAACATCGTCTCCACCGCATCTTCGGGGAAGCCGGACTCGTTGAGCCTGAACTTGACCCGCGTGGCGACGGGATCGCGCCACCCGAGCTTCATCATGAAGCCGTTCCAGACCGTGATGTCTTCCTCGTCCGGCTGACGCCCGCGGGCAAGCGCCCATGCGAGCAGATCCTCGTCGCTACCACCCTTGGAGACTTCGGCCTTCAGGTCGGCATAATCCACGCCGAGAAAGTGGCAGCAGCGGAAGTCGAAGCCGCCCGAGACTCCCATCGCCTCGGCCCAGCCCGGCGGGAGTTCGCCCGCGGCATGGAGCCGGATCTTGTCGAGCATCCGGCCGAAATGGACGATCCCGCCCACGGTGTCGTAAGGGCTGCGGAGCTTGGGAATCAGCGTGGCAGGCATCGCGGAAATTTCATCTCGCCCGCTTCAGCCGTAAAGCCACAACCCCGAAAAAGAAACTGCACCGGGGGTCCGTCTCCCTCGTGTCCCCCCCGGGCCGAATGCGAGAACGGAACCGCCGATGCGTGGACGAAGAGTGCCTGAAGCAGGACCTTCGGTCCATCGGGCAGGGTGTGGATTGTTTCCCCTGGAATCCCCTGAGTTATCTGTAAGGGAAAACCCTACAACCGACCAGTCAGGCGGTGGGATGATCCAGTTTCCACGCGATCGCCTTCCGCAGGAGTTCGGACGCGTCCTTGAGTTCCAACTTGTCCTTGATCCGTGCGCGGTAGGTTTCGACCGTTTTCACGTCGAGTCCGAGCTGTTCGGCGATCTGCCGGGTGCTGAAACCTTGGCCGACGAGGTTGAAGACCTGCAACTCGCGGTCGGTCAGCAGCTCGAAGGAACTGCCCGGGGCCTTCGACTTGCCGACCATCCGGGACAGGATGTCGGCGGAGAGCGCGTCGCTCAGATAAACCTTGCCGGCGAGCACCATGCGGATCGCCTCGAGGATCTTGCGGGTCGCCTCCTGCTTGGTGATGTAGCCATGGGCGCCGGCGCGGATCACGCGCTCGGCGTACAGGTTTTCTTCCTGCATCGAGACGACCAGAATCCGCAGTTGGGGGTGCATCGCGCGCAGGTCCTTGATCAGGTCCAGGCCGTTGGAGCGCTTGAGGGTCAGGTCGATGATGGCGAGGTCCGGCTTCTCGCGTCCGATCACCTCGAGGCCGTTTGGCCGGTCTTCAGCCTCGCCGCAAACTTTCATGTCGGCTTCGCGGTTGATGATTTCGGCGAGGCGCTCGCGGACCATCGGGTGATCGTCGACGATCACGATCCGTACGGCGTTTGCTTGGGTTGGCTCATTCATCGGCAAATCCTTCTCCATTCGAATAGCAGCGAATGCTGGTCCCGCCGTTTTTCGCCGGGGCGACCTCGAGCTTCGCACCGATGGCCCGCGCCCGATAGTCCATAATGTGCAGGCCCATGCCGCCCTCGCTCGGGGTGGGCGGAGCCTTGGCATCCAGTCCCTTGCCGTCATCGGAAACCTTGAGGTCGAACTCATCGGCGGTGGCCTCGAATTCAATCAGGATGCGTTCCGCGCCAGAGTGCTTCACGGCGTTGTTGATGGCCTCCTGCGCGATCCGGTAGAGATGGATGGTCGTGCCCTTATCCAGATCCGAAGGGCGGTCGGAGACGTCCAGGGTGCAGTCGATGCCGGTGCGCTTGGAGGTGGTGTCGGCCAGCGCCTGCAGGGCGGTTTCGAGGCCTTCCTTTTCCAGCGGCACGGGATAGAGGCCCTTGGCGAGGTCGCGCGCCTGGGTAATCGATTCGTCGAGCAGGCCGACGATCTTCGCCGCCTCGCCCGCTTCCTTCACGTGCACTTCTTCCAGATTGCGCTGCAAGATGCTGGCGGAAAAAGCGGTGGCGACGAGGTGCTGGCAAAGCCCGTCGTGCAGATCCTGGCCGATCCGCGCCTGCTCGGACTCGCGGGCCTCCAGAATGCGGTTCTCCAGCTTCAGCCGCTCCTTCACCTCGGCCTGCAGGCGGGCCGTGCGATCGCGCACCCGGGCTTCGAGCGAGTCGTTCAGGTCGCGCAGCGAGCGCACCAGCCGCAGGACGATGAGCAAGACCCCGAGGCGCAGTGAAGCGTTCGAAAAGGGGAGGTAGGAGAAGACCTGGGCACGCGAACTGACCATATCCGCGTGCAGCGAGACGACGCAGGCGAATACTGCGCAGGCGAGACTGGTCCACCAGCCGGCGTGACGCCCGACATAGATCACCGGCAGCAGATAGAAGAATGCGCTGCTCAACTGCGGCTCGATCAGCCGGTCGATCGTGCCGATGACCAGGATCATCGCCACGCCCAAGGCCACGACTTTCCATGGCTGGGACGGCAGGGTCCAAGCTGGCTTGTAAGTGGTGGGAGTATCCCGGGCTTGGGCCATCGGTGGGGGTCGATCCACCCACATCTCAACCGATTTCGGGCACGAAGGCAAACCGGAACGGTCTAACAGGTCGATCTTGCCGCCATGTCTTCCAAGCGTTCCGCGATGGCGGAGAAGAGCGGACGCTCTGCCGGGACGGGGGAAAGACAGTCGTTTGCGAGTTCCCGGATCTCCTCCGTGGCATCGTCGCAGCGGTCCAACAATTCCTCCAGAAGGCAGCCGAAGGCGCGCGCTTCGATGCGCTCCAGAGCCTGTGCCGGTAGCAATTCCGGATAGAAGGAGGCCGCACCGAAGTCGCCGAGCAGGCAATCCCCGGCGGCATTCGCCAGAATGTTGTGGGCGTAGAAATCGCCATGCAGGATGCCGCGCTCGTGGAGCATCCGGCCCGCGGCGGCCATGCCATTGGCGATCCGCAGTGCCTCCGCGCGGGAGAAGCGATGGCCTTCCCGATAGACATCGCGGGTGCAGGTCTCCCAACTCGGCGGCCCGGCCAGGCTGGCGAAATCCTTGCCGATGAGATCGAGGACGAGACCTTGCGCAGCCGTTGGGTGGTCCGTGATTTTGCCCAGCACCGGGATCAAGTGCGGGTGATCTCCGGCGGCGAGGCAGGCGGCCATTTCATCCGCGGGCAGACCGTCGCTGGTGACGGCACCTTTGAAGATCTTCACTGCGATGTCGCGGCTCTGCCAGCTTCCCTTGTAGATCGTGCCGGAAGCGCCCTCGCCGAGGATTTCATCCGTCCGGATTGCTTGCCACGGAATCCCCGCGATCGGACTGAGGCGGTGGTTGGCGTCGCTGAGCGGATTCCCGCCGAGGGCCAGCCAGGCCAGTCGCGGCAGTTCGAAGAGCCAGGCGGGAAGTGCGTGGAAGCGATTGGCCGATAGCCTCACCAGTTCCAAGGCGCGGCAGGCAGCCATTTCTTCCGGGAGTTCTTTGAGGAGATTGCCCGCGAGCATCAGTTTCTGCAGGCGCGTGCAATTCCCGAGCGAGGCGGGCAGGCGTTCGATCCGGTTGTCAGTGAGAATCAGCCAGCGCAGCGATGTCGGAACTCCGGTGACGCTCTCGATCGCGTTCGACTTGAAGCCGATCATTTCGAGAGCGGGGCATTGGCCGAGGACAGCCGGCAAATGGCGGAATTCGTTCGCGGAACAGAAGAGGATCCGCAACTTCGATAGGCGCGGCAAGTCGTCCGGAAGTTCCGAGAGCCGGTTGCCTGTTAGATTGAGGACTTCCAGCGTATCCGCGAGTTCGAAGATCTCGCGCGGGAACTCCGTCAGTCCGCAGGACAGGTCGATGCGCGTTGCCCCGGCGAGCTGCCCGGACCGTAATTTTGAAAGAGAGTCGCTCATCTAACGGATCGCGACATAGATTCCCTCGAAGTCCACGCAGACATTGTCCTCTTCCACGATCGTCACGCCGAGCTTGATCCGGCCCTTTCCACTGCGTTCATAGTTTTTCCGGAATCGCGTCAGCGTGCTCTCGGCCGGGCGCACGCATACCGCGCGGATCTCGCCGCGCACCGGCCGGTCGTAGGAAACCTTCGAGCTACGGATCACGATGTGGGCCTCCTTGTCGCCGAGTTCCAGCCAGAGCAAGGCGTAGCCGGCCAACGTGGCGATGGCGGCCAGGCTGCCACCGAAGGCGGTGCCGAGGTGATTGTGATTCGCGGCCAGCGGCGCGGTGATGACGAGCCGGTCGTCCTCGTAGGATTCCACGCGGATCTCCATCGCCTTGGTTACCGGGATCTTCCCGTGCAGGAAGGCCTCGATGTCCTCCGGCAGAAGATGCGGCTTCATGTGTCGAGCTGCTGGATTCTTTCAAGGTGGCGCCCGCCCTCGAAGGGCGTCGCGAGGAAGATGTCCACGATCTCCAGCGCAGTCGCCAAGTCCATCATCCGTTCGCCGAGCGAGAGGACGTTGGCGTCGTTGTGCCTCCGGGTCAGGCGCGCCGACTCCGCATTCCAGCACAGCCCGCAGCGCACGCCACGGACACGGTTGGCGGCCATGGCCTCGCCATTGCCGGAGCCGCCGAGGACGATGCCGCGCTCGTATTGACCCGCCGCTACCGCTTCCGCGACGGGTCGGATGAAGACCGGGTAGTCGACCGCTTCCGTGGAGTCGGTGCCGAAGTCCTGCACTTCATGCCCCAGTGTTTGCAGGTGCGCGATGATCTCCTGCTTGTAGCGGAAGCCCGCGTGATCGGAACCGATGGCGATTTTCATGTCAGGGATGAAGGTCGGAGGCCCACCACTTCGACAGGCATGCCCCCGCGACATCGGGGATGGCCATGCCGGACTCGGAGTAGTGGGAACTATCGTTGAAGAGCATCAGACGGGCGCGGACGGGGTCCTTGAAATCGATGATGTTCAGCGCCGCGGGATCCTGGTCGAGATTGTCGCGGTAGCGTCGCGGATCGAAGCCTAACAGGGAACTCAGCAGCAGGCGGATGGTGGCCTTGTGAGAGACCACGATCACCGGCTTGCCCTGGTGATTCTTCACGATGTCCAGCAGCGCGGGCAGGGCACGGGCGGTCACAGCGAGCCCGCTTTCCCCGCCAGCAGGGGCGAAGGTGAAGGGATCGCGGTCCCACGCGGCGGCTTCTTCCGGATAGGCTTGCTCGACCTCCTTGCGGGTGAGCTGTTCCCAGTGCCCGTGGGAAATTTCCTTCAGGCCGTCACGGGCCTGCACGTTCATGGAATGAGGGGCGGCGAGGATCCGCGCGGTCTCGATCGTCCGGCCCAGCGGTGAGGCATAGACCGCATCCACCGGAATCAGGCTCAAGCGTTCGGCGAGGCGACCGACCTGTTGCCTGCCTTCATCCGAGAGCTGGACGTCGGTGGAGCCGGCGAAGCGGTCCTCCGCGGTGAGCATCGTCGCCCCGTGGCGGATCAGGAAAATGCGCGTGACGGACATCTGCGGGAGCAAGGCATTTCCGGCGAGGAATGGCAATAATAGTGGCGATGAAGGAATAATCGGACGGCTCTTCCGCTGGGAGCGCGGAGCCACCGGCCCGCAGAAGCTACCCTGAGGCCTGCATAGTTGTCGCGGATGAATCGGGCGTCAGCTGCTTCTTGTCCAAGCCTCGGAGTGGACCGCCTTCAAGGACCGTTCTGCGGGCCGGTGGCTCCGCGCTCCCAGCGGCAGAGCCGTCCTTCGAGCAGAGCCCCTCCCGGGTTCATCCCCATCCGGCAAGGCGGGCCGAGAGCCACTCGATCTCCTCCGGGAAAACCGTGTGGTCATAGCCGGGGAAGATCTGGCGGGTCACCTCCGCACCGAAGCCGCGGAGGATGCCGATGCTATCCTCGACCAGCGGGAGCGGGATGTGGGCATCGTGCGTGGCGCAGGCGACGAGCACCGGCACTCCGCTGAGATCGGCGGGCACGCGGCTCATTTTCGGCGGTCCGATGAGGGCGCTGCTGAGACCGGCGACGAGGCCATACTTCCGCGGATGGCGGGTGGCGTATTCGAGCGCGAGGCAGCCGCCCTGCGAGAACCCGGCAATGGCGATCTTCTCGTAAGGAATACCCGCGGCGTGGAGTTCGGCGACATGGCCCTCGACCAGATCGAGCGCACTGGAGAGCCAAGGCTCATTCTCCGCAAGCGGGACGAAGAAGCGCTGGGGATACCAGGTGTTTTGCGTGGCGGCAGGCGCAAGGATGGCGAGGTCGCGGGCGGGCAGGTATTCGGCGAGGCCCGCGATGTCCTCGGCACCGGCACCGCGGCCATGGAGGAGGATAAGCGCGCCTTTCGCTTCCGCGGGCGGCTTGCCGAGGCGCAGGGTAGGGGCGAGGTCGTGGAGTTTCATGGCAGGATCAGGTGAAGGATTTGGCGGGTTGGAGGGCTGGCAGGAGTTCCTCGATGCGGGCACGATGGGCCTCGAACTGCTTCGGAAGCTTCAGGGCGGCACCGAGCGATTCGGCGGGCTCATCCACGGCGAAGCCGGGCGTGGCGGTGGCGATCTCGAAGAGGATGCCGCCGCGCTCGCGGTAGTAGATCGAGTGGAAGTAGTCGCGATCCATGACCGGCGAGACCTGGTAGCCAGAGGTCTGCAGCTCGCTTTGCTTGGCGAGTTCCGTGGCATCATCCGGAACGCTCCAAGCGATGTGGTGGATGGTGCCGGAGCCGCCGCTGCCGCGCTTGCCCGAGGTGTCCTCGATCACATCGGCATAGCGGCCGGAACCTCCGGGACCGGCTTCGAAGCGGGCCCGGTTGCCCTCGCGTTTCACGAGACGGAATTGCATCTCGATGGAAAGCAGGGCCTCGGTGGGAGCGGCGTTGGCCACGGTGAGCTCGGCAGTATGAAGACCGCGGAGAGTGTAATCCGCCGGGATGCCCGCACCGGTCCAGCCGCTGCGGCTGTCTTCCGCGACGGCCACGATCTCAACCGGAATGGCATCGGGATCGGCGAAGGCCAGTAATTCCTCACCGAAGCGGGACTTGCGCTCCACTTTCACGCCGTGGCGCTCCAGGCGCTCCTGCCACCAGGGAAGCGACGCGGGCGGAGCGGAGAACACCAGCGCGGTGGCTTGGCCGCTGCCGACGCGACCGCGCGCCTCGGGGCCGGGCCAGTAGAAGAAGGTGACGATACTTCCCGGTGTACCGTGCTCATCGCCATAATAGAGGTGGTAAGCGGAGGGGTCGTCGAAGTTCACGGTCGTCTTCACCTGGCGGAGGCCGAGCAGACCGGCGTAGAAGTCGATGTTCCGCTGGGGATCGCTGGCGATGGCGGTGACGTGGTGGATGCCGGTGATCCGCGGGGTGGTATCGTTCATGGCGCGAGACTAGCTGAAGATTGGGAGTCCGGGAAATGCCAGCTTGATAGACTGAGCATGTCCGCGGTGCATGGTGGGGACAGGCTCGCCTCTTGCGCGATGCCAAATCCGCGCTACATCCGGAACGCCATGAACGTACTCTACACGACTCAGGCGACCTCCACCGGTGGTCGCGAAGGAAGCTCCAAATCCGCGGACGGCGTGCTGTCCGTGACGCTCTCGACGCCCAAGGAACTCGGCGGCGCGGGTGGACCGGGCACCAATCCCGAGCAGCTTTTCGCCGCCGGGTATTCCGCTTGTTTCCTCGGCGCGCTGAAATTCGCCGCGGGCAAGGAGAAGATCCACATCCCCGCCGAATCGACCGTGACCGCTCAAGTGGGCATCGGCCCGCGCGATGATGGCGGCGGCTTCGGGATCGAAGTGGAGCTGACGATCACGGTGCCCGAACTCGACCCCGCCACGGTGAAGGATCTGGTGGATAAGGCGCACATCATCTGCCCGTATTCGAATGCCACGCGGAACAATATTCCAGTGAAGCTGACGGTGGCTTGATCGTCAGGCGTGGATTGGATTGTTTCACCGCCCGGTGGCCGGCAGGCTACCGGGCGCCTTCTTTCACCGCGGCCGGCTTGCCGCCGAACTTTTCGGCGATGGTCTGGACGACGACATAGAGCCAGGGAATGAAAAAGACGCCGATGACGGTGGCGGCGGTCATCCCGAAGCAGACGGCGGTGCCGAGGCTCTGGCGGCTGGCAGCGCCCGCACCTGAGGAGAGGACCAGCGGGACAACGCCGAGGATGAAGGCGAGCGAGGTCATGATGATCGGGCGAAGGCGGAGACGCGCCCCCTCAAGGGCGGCATCGCGGATCGGCATGCCCTGCTCGCGGCGCTGCTTGGCGAACTCGACGATGAGGATGGCATTCTTCGCCGCGAGGCCGATGAGCATGACCAGTCCGATCTGGACGTAGACGTCATTGGTGAGGTTCCGCAGGTAAGCCCCGAGGAAGGCACCGAAGACACCGATCGGCAGGCCGAAGAGAACGGCAAAGGGCACGGCCCAGCTTTCGTACTGCGCGGCTAGTACCAGAAAAACAAAGAGCAAGGCCATGGCGAGGATGACTCCCTGCTGGCCACCGGCTTGTTTCTCCTGAAGGGCGGTGCCGGTCCACTCATAGCCGTAGCCTTCCGGTAGCGCTTCTTTCGCGGCCTGCTCCATGGCAGCGATGACCTGGCCGGAGCTGACTCCGGGAGCGGCATTCGCGGTGACCTCCGAGGTGCGGTAAATATTGAAGTGCGGCAGGAGGTCGGCCCCGGTGGTATTCTCCACGGTGGCAAAGGTGCTGAAGGGGACCATGCTGCCATCGGTGCTGCGGGTGTAGATGCCGCCGATATCCTCCGGGTGCATCCGGTACTGCGACTCGGCCTGGACCTTCACTTGGAAGCTGCGGCCGAAGAGGGTGAGATCGTTGACGTAAAGGCCGCCGAGATTGGTCTGGAGCGCGGCGAAGACACCATCGAGCGGGATGCCGAGGGTCTTGATCTTGTCGCGGTCGAGTTCCACGTGAAGCTGCGGCACGCGGTTGCTGTAGAAGGAAAATGCGCGCGCGATCTCAGGCCGCTCGCTGGCGGCGGCGAGGAAGCGGTTCGACACGTCCTGGAGTTCATCGGGCGTGCCGCCACGCCGGTCCTGGAGTTCGAATTGCACGCCGCCCGAATTGCCGAGGCCCGAGATGGGCGGAGGCGGCACGGGGATGATCATGGCCTCCGGGATCTGGCTGACGGCGACGAAGACCGAGGGGACGATCTGAGGCACCTGTGCCGCCGGGTCCTCGCGATCCTTCCAATCCTTGAGCGAAACGATGCAGACGCCGGCATTCGACGCCCGCGCGCCGCTGAGGAGGTTGAGGCTGCCGATGGTGATGACGTCGCTGACGCCCGGGGTCTTTTCGAGGATGCCCTCGATCTTGCGCAGCACGCGGTCGGTGCGCTCCTGGGAAGCTCCGTCCGGCAGTGTGGCGATGACGAAGAGATAGCCGAGATCTTCCTCCGGCAGGAAGGAGGTGGGCAGGCGTTTCAGAAGCCCGATGGTGCCGGTGTAGATGCCCGCAAGCAGGAGCAAGGCGATCACGCCATAGCGCATGAGCCAGCGGCACGCTGCGGTGTAGCCTCCGGTGAGTTTGTCGAAGGCGCGGTTGAAGACGCCCAGGGCCCTTGCCACCGGTCCCTTCGATTGCTTGCGCGGGCGCAGCATCATCACGCAAAGGGCCGGCGTGAGCGAAAGGGCCACGATCGCCGACAGGATCACCGAGACCGATAGGGTAATGGCGAACTGCTGGTACATCTTCCCGGTGATGCCGCCCATGAAGGACACGGGAACGAAGACGGAGCACAGCACCAGCGCGATGGCCACGACCGGCCCCGAGACTTCCTGCATCGCCTTCTTCGTCGCTTCCAGCGGGGCGAGCCCGTGCTCGATGTGGTGCTCGACGGCTTCCACCACCACGATCGCATCATCCACGACGATGCCGATCGCGAGCACGAGGGCGAAAAGCGTGAGGGTATTGATGGTGAAGCCGAGCGGGCCGAAGATGGCGAAGGTGCCGAGCAAGGAGACCGGCACCGCCAACATGGGAATCAGCGTCGCGCGCCAGTTGCCGAGGAAGATGAAGACGACGATGAGCACCAGCACGAAGGCTTCCACCAAGGTGTGGATGACCTGCTCGATGGAGGCGGTGACGAAGCGGGTGGAGTCGAAGCTGACCTTGGCCTCCATGCCGGGCGGGAAGGCGGCGGACAATTCGGCAAGGCGCTTCTTGCAGCCTTCCGCCGTCTCGAGGGCATTCGCCGCGGGCAGTTGGTAGATGCCGATGAGGGAGGCGGGAGCGCCGTTGATGCGGCCGAAGCTGGCGTAATCCTTGCCGCCCAGTTCGGTGCGCGCGACATCGTTCAGGCGCACGATCGTGCCATCCGGCAAGGTCGAGATAACGATCTCCCCGAACTCATCGGGCTGAACCAAGCGGCCCTTCACGTTCACAGAGAACTGGAACTCGACCCCCTGCGGGGCGGGCGGTGCCCCGATCTGGCCGGCGGCGGCCTGCACGTTTTGCTCCTGCAAGGCAGCGGTGACATCACTGGCGGTGAGGCCGAGCTTCGCGAGCTTGTCCGGCTGGAGCCACACCCGCATCGAGTAGTCCTTTTGCGTGAAGATCGATACCGAGCCGACGCCGGGCACACGGGCGAGTTCCGACTGGAGATTGAGGAAGGCGTAGTTGTTGAGGAAGAGGTCGTCGTAGGTGCCATCCGGCGAGCTGAGGGCGAGTACGAGCAGCATGTCCGGCGATTGCTTCGTAACGGTGATGCCGTTCTTGACGACGTCGGCGGGGAGCTTCGGCTGGGCCCGGGCCACCCGGTTCTGGACGTCCACCGCGGCGTCGTCGATGTCCTTGCCGACCTTGAAGGTCACCTTGACGGTGCACTGGCCGTCGCTGGTGCTGCCGCTGGACATGTAGAGCATGTCCTCCGCGCCGTTGATTTCCTGTTCAAGCGGGGTTGTCACCGTTTCCTCGACGACGCGCGAATTCGCACCGGGATAGACCGCCGTGACCTGCACCGTGGGCGGGGTCATGCTCGGGTATTGGGCGATCGGCAGCGAGACCAGCCCGAGGTAGCCGACCAGCAGGATCAGGATCGAGAGGACGATCGCGGCAACCCGGCGCTGGATGAAGAAGGCGGCCATGACTCAGCGAGCAGGAGGTGCTTCCATGGCGGATGGCGGAAGCGGATTCACCGGCATCCCGGGGCGGACTTTCTGCAGGCCCTCGACGATCACGCGGTCGCCCTTTTCGAGACCCTTGCTTACGATGAAGCGATCCTCGAAGCGGTCCGTGGTCACGATCGGGCGCTGCTCGACCTTGTTGTCGGCGGTGACAAGCATCACCGCCCGGGCGCTCTGGATGGTGACGACGGCCTTTTGCGGCACGAGAATGGCACCCTTTCGCTCCTCCGGCGCGACACGGATGCGGCCGAACTGGCCGGGGCGCAGGAGGAGACCGGGATTCGGGAAACTCACGACGAGTTTCAAGGTGCCGGCCCTGGCGTCGAGGGTGCGATCAACGAAGGCGAACCTGCCCTTGTGCTCGTAGGTGGTTCCGTCCGTGAGGATGAGCTCGAACTCCAGCGCCTCGCCATGGCGGTCGGCGGCATCCTGATCGCCCAGGAAGCGCCTTTGAAAGCGGAGGAAACTGACCTCAGGAATGTGGCAAACAGCCCGGATCGGATCGACCGTGGAGATGGTGGCGAGGAGGGTGTTCTCCGTGGTGCTGCCGACGTAGTTGCCCACGTCCACCTCGCGGCCGCCGATCATGCCATCGAAGGGCGCGCGCATCTCGGTGTAGCCGAGATCAAGCTTCGCGAGTTCCAAGGAAGCCTCCCCCGCAAGGACATCCGCCTCCGCGACTCGGGAGGCGGCGATGGCATCGTCGAGGGTCTGCTGGGAAATCGCCTTCTGGCTGGCAAGCGGTTCGAGGCGGGCGACATCCGAGACCTTGCGGTCGCGGGTTGCCTCGGCTTTGGCGAGGGCGGCTTCCGATTGATTGACGGCGGCTTTGAAAGGGAGTGGATCGATCTGGAAGAGCAGGTCGCCCTTCTTCACGCGGCTGCCTTCCTTGAAGGGCGCTTCGACCAGGAAACCGCGCACGCGGGCCAGGATCTCCACCGTGGAATCCGCCTCGGTGCGGGCGACGTTCTCCACGTAGATGGGGACGTCGCGCTGCGTCACCTCGTCCACGATCACCGCGGTCGGGGGCGGTGCGGGAGCCTTGGCCACTTCCTTGCGGCACGACGCCAGCAAGGCCAGTGCTGCGGTGGCGAATAAGAGAGCCGGATCGAGCCTTTTCATCCCTTCTAATAGGAGGGAAGCGAAGTCCGCCGGAAATGTCGACTCCTAACGAAGGGCGCACCCCACCCAAGATAAGGGAGGGGTGCGCCCGTGTGACCGGATTTTTCAGGCTTTGCCGCCGGAGGGGGTGCCCAGGTGTTTTGTGGTTAGAAATTACCAGCCGCCGCCGAGCGCCTTGTAGAGGCCGACCGAATTGGTCAGGCGGGACAGGCGCAATTGGATCAGCGCCTGCCGCGAGGCGTAGAGCTCCTGGTGCGCATCCAGCACTTGGAAGTAGCTGTCCACGCCCTGCGTGTAGCGGGCGTCGGCGAGATCGAAGCGCCTTTGCTGCGCTTCCACCAAGCCTTCGTAGGCGACGATTTGCTCGTTGATGCCGGTGCGTGCCACGAGGCCGTCGGAGACCTCGCGGAAGGCGTTCTGGATCGACTTCTCATATTGCGCGATGCCGATCTGCTTGCGGACTTGAGCGACCTTCAGGTTCGACTTGTTGTAGCCGCCGTCGAAGATCGGGACACTGATCTGTGGGGCGAAGGACCAGGCGCTTGAGCCGCTCTGGAACAGGTCGCCAAGGCTGCGGCTGGCCGTGCCGGCTCCGCCCGTGAGCGTGATCTTCGGGAAGAAGGCGGCGCGGGCGGCACCGATGTTGGCATTCGCTGAACGGAGCTGATGTTCCGCTTCCAGGATATCCGGCCGGCGGGTCAGCAGGTCGGAAGGAACGCCCGAACGCAACTCGGCGAGCACGCCATGCTCCAGTGTCCGGCCCGAGGGCAGGTTGTTCGGAAGACCGCTACCGATCAGGAAGGACAGCGCATTGCGGGTGACGGCGAGTTGCTGCTGGTAGGCAGCAAGGTTCGCCTTCGCGGTCTGCACTTGGATCTCCACCGAGCGCACGTCGAGTTCCGAGACATCGCCGGCATCGAGGCGGGTCTTGGTGAGGTCGTAGGTCTGGCTGACCGATTTCAGCGTCTGGTCGGAGAGCTCGATCTGCTCTAGCAGCGCCCGTTCGGTGAAGTATTGCCCGGCCACTTCCGCGACCAGCGAGATCTGCACGCCGAGCCGCGCGGCATCGCTGGCGAAGTAGTCTTCCAAGGCCGCGTGATTCAGGCTGCGGACGCGGCCGAAGAGGTCGAGTTCGTAGGAAGTGACGCCGACCGAGACATCGTAGTTCCGGGACTCGACCGCCGTCCCCCCGGAGACGGTCGAGCCCGGTGTCCGCCGTCGTGAGCCGGTGGCGGACAAATCCACGGTGGGAAAGAGGGCGCTACGGGAAATGCCGTACTGGGCGCGGGCCTGCTCGACATTGAGCGCTGCGACGCGCAAGTCGCGGTTGTTCTCCAGCGCCATGCCGACGAGCTTTTTCAGCCGCGGGTCGGTGAAGAAGGAGCGCCACTCCAGGGTGGCTGGAGCGGAGCCGCCGCCGTGACCGTTGAAGCTGACGGGGACGACTTCGACGCCCGGCTTGTCGAGGGAAGGCTCGAAAGAGCAGGAACTGATGAAGGCTGCGGAGAGCAGCAGGATGCGGGAAGTTTTCATGATTCGTTTTGGTAAGTGGGAGGCACTTCAGGCGGAGACCGGCTCCTCCTTCTTGCTGACCTTCGCCAGCACCACATAGAAGATCGGCGTGAGGAAGAGACCGAACACGGTCACCCCGATCATGCCGGAGAACACCGCGACGCCCATCGCCCGGCGCATTTCGGCGCCGGCACCGCTCGCCGCCACCAGCGGATAGACCCCGGCGATGAAGGCGATCGAGGTCATCAGGATCGGCCGCAAGCGCAGGCGTGCCGCCTCCACTGCCGACTCGATCACACTCTTGCCTTGCTCACGCAGATGCACCGCGAACTCGACGATCAGGATCGCGTTCTTCGCGGCCAGGCCGATCAGCACGATCAGCCCGATCTGCGTGAAGATGTTGTTGTCACCCTTGTCCAGCCACACGCCGACCATCGCGGACAGCAGCGCCATCGGCACGATCAGCAGCACCGCGAAGGGCAGGCGGAAACTCTGGTACTGCGCGGCTAGTACCAGGAACACCAGCAGGATGCTGATCGGGAAGACGAGCATGCCCGTGTTCCCCGCCAGGATCTTCTGGTAAGTCAGGTCCGTCCAGTCGAGCGCCATGCCCTTGGGCAGCGTTTCCTTGGCGATCTGCTCCATCAGCGCCTCGGCCTGGCCGGAGCTGTATCCCAGCGCGGGTCCACCGTTGATCTCGGCGGCCGCGTAGCCGTTGTAACGCATCGCGCGTTCCGGTCCGTAGGTCTCCTTGACCGTCAGCACGGAGCCGAGGGGCACCATCTGGCCCTTGTCGTTGCGGGTCTTCAGCTTCGCGATGTCCTCGGCGTCGGTGCGGAATTCCGCATCCGCTTGTGCCACCACCTGATAGGTCCGCCCGAAGCGGTTGAAATCGTTCACATAGAGCGATCCCAGGTTGATCTGCATGGCTTCGAAGATGTTGCCGAGCGGGATGCCCTGCTGCTTCGCCTTGGCGCGGTCCACCTCGGCATCGAGTTGCGGCACGTTCACGGTGAAGCCGGAGAAGGTCCGGCCCAGGCCCGGGGTTTGGTTCGCCTTCGCGACCAAGGCCTGCGTGGCGTTGTAGAGCTCGTCGTAGCCCATGCCCGAGCGGTCCTCGATGTAGAGCTTGAAGCCACCCGTCGTGCCCAGGCCGTTGACCGGCGGCGGCGGGAAGATGGCCACGAAGGCACCTTGGATCTCGCCGAATTGCCGCTGCAGGTCCGCCGCGATTTCCGTGCCGGACATGCCCGGGCCCTCGCGTTCTTCGAAGGGCTTCAGGTTCACGAAGGCGATCCCCGCGTTCGGGCTATTGGTGAAGCCGTTGATCGAAAGTCCCGGGAAGGCGATCGAATCCGATACGCCCGGGTGCTTCAGCATGATGTCGCCCATCTTGCGGATCACCTCGTCGGTGCGCTCCAGCGAGGCACCCTCAGGAAGCTGCGCGAAGGCCACGAGATACTGCTTGTCCTGCGCCGGCACGAAACCCGAGGGCACCTTCTTGAAGATCGAGTAAGTCGCAAAGAGAAGGCCGACATAGACGAGCAGCGCGATCGCGCCGCGCCGCACCAGTCGGTTCACACCCGCGGAATACTTGTTCGATGCCCACTCGAAGAAGCGGTTGAAGGGCCGGAACAACCAGCCGAGCGCGCCATCCATGATCCGCGAGAGCCGGTCCTTCGGAGCGTTGTGATCGCGCAGCAGCAGGGCGCAGAGCGCTGGGGAAAGGGTCAGCGAGTTGAAGGCCGAGATCACCGTCGAGATCGCGATGGTGATCGCGAACTGCTTGTAGAATTGCCCGCTCAGGCCGGTGATGAAGGCCGTGGGAATGAAGACCGCGGAGAGCACCAGCGCGGTCGCCACGATCGGTCCGGTCACCTCCCGCATCGCTCGTTTCGTCGCCTCCACCGGTGAGTAGCCGAGCGCGATATTCCGCTCGACGTTTTCCACCACCACGATCGCATCGTCCACCACGATCCCGATCGCCAGCACCAGGCCGAAGAGCGAGAGCGCGTTGATCGAGAACCCCAGCATGCTCATCACCGCGAAGGTCCCCACCAGGGAAACCGGCACCGCCGCCAGCGGAATGATCGAGGCCCGCCAGGTCTGCAGGAACAGGATCACCACCAGCACCACCAGCAGGATCGCTTCTAACAGCGTGTGAACCACCGCCTCGATCGAGTGCCGCACGAACACCGTCGGGTCATAAGCGATCTTGTATTCCAAGCCGTCCGGGAAATCGACCTTCAGCTTCTCCATCGTCTCGCGGACCGCATTGGAGAGCGCGATCGAATTCGAGCCGGGAAGCTGGAAGATCGGGATCGCCACCGCGGTCTTGTTGCTCAGCAGCGAGCGCAGCGCGTATTCGGAAGCGCCCAGCTCGACCCTCGCCACGTCCCTCAGCAGCACGCGTTCGCCGCGCCCTCCGATCTTCAGCACGATATCGCCGAACTCTTCCTCCGTGACCAAGCGCCCCTTCGTGTTGATCAGCAATTCCGTGTCGGCCCCCTTCGGATTCGGCTGTTGCCCCACGGACCCCGCCGCCACCTGCACGTTCTGTTCGCGGATCGCCGCCACCACATCACCGGCGGTCATGCCGCGCGCGGCCACCTTGTTCGGATCGAGCCACACGCGCATCGCGTAGTCGCCGGAACCGAAGAGCTGCACCTGACCGACGCCGGGCAAGCGGGTGAGCACGTCGCGCACCTGCAGCGTCGCATAATTGCGGACGTAAACGTCGTCATAGCGTCCGTCCGGCGAGAGCAGGTGGACCACCATCGTCAGGTCCGGCGAGCTCTTGACCGTCGTCACGCCGATCTGCCGGACTTCTTCCGGCAGCTTCGGCAGCGCCTGCGCCACGCGGTTCTGCACCTGGACCTGCGCCTTGTCCGGATCGGTGCCGAGCTTGAAGGTGACCGTCAGGGTCATGACCCCGTCGCTGGTCGCCTGCGAGAACATGTAGATCGAGTCCTCGACCCCGTTGATCGCCTGCTCGAGCGGCGTGGAAACCGTCTCGGCGATGGTCTTCGGGTTTGCGCCCGGATAGCTCGCACGCACCACGACCGTGGGCGGGATCACTTCCGGGTACTCGCTGACCGGCAATTGCCACAGGGCAATCGCCCCGATCAGGAAGGTGACGATGGATAGCACGCCCGCAAAAATCGGGCGCTTGATAAAGAAGTCGGAGAAATTCATAGAGGGGACTGGCAAGGTCGGTTCAGTCCGGGGCACAGGAGGCCCCGAGGGCCGGAGCGATGGCTCCGGCCCGGGTTACGATGCTTCTAGTAGCGGGTCGGCTCAGTTCACCGCCACCGAAGGCTCGACGATCATCCCGGCGGTGACCCGCTGGAGACCGTTCACGATCACGCGGTCGCCGTTGTGAATGCCTTCGCGGATCACTCGCTTGCCATTCAGGACCGGGCCGAGCTTCACGCTGCGGTAGCTCACGGTGTTGTCGGTGGCCACGGTCAGCACGAACTTCTGGCTTTGGTTAGTGCCGATCGCCCGCTCGCTGACCATCAGGGTCGGCAAGGGCGAGCTCACCGGCAGCCGCACCCGGGCGAAGAGCCCGGGAACCAGCACTTCATCCTTGTTCGGGAAGACCATGCGGTAGACCAGGGTGCCGGTCGCGGCGTCCACCCGGTTGTCGGCGGACTCGATGTAGCCGCGGTGCGGGTAGTCCTTCTCGTCGCCCACCTGCATGTCCACGATCACCTTGCCATCGGCACCGGCGATCGCACCCTCACGGCGCAGCCGGTCGAAGGTCAGCGCGGTCGTTTCATCGACGTCCGCGTAAACATACACGTCCCCGGCCGAGACCACGGTCGTCAGCAAGCTCGCGCCCCCGGGATTGCCGGAAACGAGATTGCCCGCGGTAACCAGCGCACGGCTGACCTTGCCGCGGATCGGCGAGCGGATGACCGTGTGCTCGAGGTCGAGCTTGGCCGTGGCCAGCGAGGCTTCCGCCGATTGCAACTCGGTGCGGGCTTCCGCCAGCCGCGAGTTGCGGGTCTCGGAAGCCTCGACCGAGACCGCCTTGGCCGAAACCAGGCTCGCCGTCCGCTTGGCCTCGCTCTCGGCGATGCTCACGCGCACCTTGGCACGCTCCACCGCGGCCTCCGCCAGCTCGGCTTCCGCCTTATACCAGCGCGAATCGATCACGAACAGCACGTCGCCTTTCTCGACGATCTGGCCGGCCTGGAGACGCACTTCATTGATGTGTCCGGAAACCCTCGGCCGGACCTCGACCGTCTCGCGGGCGTCCACCCGGCCGAGGAGTTCACGATGATCGGTGACCGTCTCCTGCTCGACGTTCGCCACGGTCACCTGGGGCAGGGGAGCACCGGCGGCCGGGCCTGCCGGCGACTCCGCGGCGAAGGCCTTCGGCACGTAATGGAAACCCGCGGCGATCGCGCCGATGCCGAACAGCATCAACAGCAGCCGCGTGTGGAAGCGCGAGGCCGGGATATCCGGTGCCTCGGGCAAGTGAGGTTCTTCTTCGTCTGATGGAGGATTCATCTAGGTAGTTGATTGAATGGTAAATATTGAGACTGGCTGATCAGCGCATGCCGCCGGAGATGACGAATGTCTCTCCTGTGATCCACGACGATTCGCCCGAGGCCAAAAAGACAGCGGCCCCGGCAATATCTTGCGGTTGGCCGATGCGCCCCAAGGGCGTCTGGGCTTCGACCGCCGTCTGCATCTCGCTGCCACCGATGCCTGCGGTGTGGAATCCCTCGGTTTCCACCATGCCGGGGTTGATCGTATTGACGCGGATTTGCCGCGAACCCAGTTCCGCGGAAAGGACTCGCGTGACGGCATCCACGGCACCCTTGGTCGCGCTATAGGCCACGCTTCCGGGAAAGCGGGCGGTCGAGACCACGGAACTGATGTTGATCACGCTGCCACCTTCCGCGGGAAACAGCGGAAGAGCTTCCTTGGTGGCAAGAATCAGGCCGAGGACATTGAGATCGAACTGCCGGTGGAAATGCTCGGCATCCACCTGCTCCAGGGGACGCATCTCATAGACGCCAGCGTTGTTCACCAGGATGTCCACCTTGTCATAGGCCTTCTTCGTCTCGGCGAAGAGCCTGGTCACTTCTTCCGGCTTCGAGAGATCCGCCTGCACCGCCACGGCCTTGCCGCCGGCACCGGTGATCTCCGCTACCACCTTGTCGGCACCGGCTTTGCTAGAGGAATAATTAACCACCACGGCAGCGCCTTCGGCTGCCAGATGCTTTGCGATCGAAGCGCCAATGCCTTTAGAAGCTCCGGTGACGACGGCGACTTTTCCTGCGAGTTTAAGAGTGCTCATGACGATTTGGGAGTGAGTGGCTTGTAGTTGACTGAATAGTAAAGTTTTGGACCAAAAAAATGCGTAGCTTGCTTACATGGTGCCGGACCAGTGGAACCGTTCTCCGTTGCCCAAGGTGGCTTTACGGAGAAATGAAAGAAGGGGGCGGGAAGAGATCCGGCGCAGGACTTTTAGAAGCCGTGCCGGTGCTGTGACAGGGGAGTTGCCGTGTGCTTTCATGATTTGAAACAGAAGGAGTTATAGTTGACTGTATGGTAAACAAACAGGGCAAAAAAAGGGCGGACTCAGGAGGCTTGGGCGATCGGGGCTCCGAGGTAGCCCATCACCATCTCCGGCAGGATGCGGAGCGACTCCAGGCTGTTGTGGATCCGGGCCTCCGTCAGGCTGCCTTCATAGAGAGTGTAAACGGCCTTCGCCTTGATTAGCGGGTCGCCGGGACCTACCGACCCGTCGGCCTGCGCATCCCGGATCGCGGACTCCAAGTAGCGGACCATCCGGCAGAGCGTCTCCTGGACCTTCGCCCGGATCGGCTCGTTCTGGGTGCAAATTTCGGAACCCAATGAAAAGCAAGGGCAACCGAGGATCTGGCCGTTCTCTTCCAGCATCTGCTTCTGGCAATCGTAGGACGACTGCATCATCAGCCGGATCCGCTCCAGAGGGGGATTCGAGGCCGAGAACATCGCGTCGAACTTCGGCTTCATCTCCTTCTGCCAGTCCTCTTCCAGCGCGGCGACAGCCAGATCGGCCTTCGATTCGAAGAAGTAGTAGAAGCTACCCTTCTTCACTCCGGCCTTCTCACAGATGGCGTCAATCGTCACCATCCCGTAGCTGTTTTCCCAGATCAGGTCTCCGGCAGCTTCGAGCAGGCGTTCCTTGGCGTCACTTTTGCGTCCCACGCCGAAACAGATAGTTGACCGTTTGGTAAACAACAAGGGGAAATTTTCAGAAATCTCCAGAAGCGGGGGCATTACCCCTTTCATTTCTTCTCCGGAGCCATCGGCGGCAGACCCGCCTGCTCCCTCTCCAGGATCTCGATGAAATCCTCCAGCTCCTTCGTTCGCGGCCCATCCGGCGATTCCTTCACTGCCTTTTGCAGCACCACGATCGCCTCGTCCTTCTTCCCGGAAGAAGCCAGCGTCCCCGCCTGGTGCCCGTAGACCTGCTGGCGGTATTCCCCCTGCAGCACTCCCGCCGCCAGCGTGTCCTCCACGACCTTCATCGCCGCATCGAGATCACCCTTCGAGCGGCACTCGCCCAGCTTCGCCATGAACTCCGCGAAGGCCTTCTCGGTCGCCTCTTTCTTGGCATAGCCGGTCTCGTCCGCAGGGTCGGCCTGCTTGATGGCATCCGCCACCTCCGGGTAGTTCGAGAGCAGCATCGGACTGTCCATCTCCAGCCCTTCGAGCATCGCGATCAAGGCCCGCGCCTTGTCCGGCCCCGACTTGCCTGCCGCATCGGCCAGAGCCTCGTCACGCGCTGCCTTCTTGCCAAGCAGCCCGTCGAGCAATTCCAGATACTTCTCCGCCCCGCCCGCCTGATAACTGGCGACTGCGAAAGGCTTGCCCTCCGCGTCACACAGCAGCACCGACGGATAGCCCTTGATCGGGTAGCGCTTCAGTAGCTCCGCGTTCTGCGCCGCCACCGCTCCGCTAACCCGGGACTTGTCATTCGGATAGTCCAACTCCACGAGCACGAACTTGTCCTTCACCCCGGCCTCGAAGGCTTCCTGCTCGAAGACCTCCTTGCGCAGCTTGATGCACCACGTGCACCAATCGGAACCCGTGAAATCGATCAGCAGCACCTTATTCTCGGCGGCAGCCTGCTTCTTCGCCGCCGCGAAGTCGCTGGTCCATGCGGCGAAGGATGAAGAAACGCAAAGGGCGAAGCACAGGATTCGGACGGGCATGGAACGCATGGTAGCCGGTCACGTCGTCCGGGGAAGCAGGGTTTACTCGCCACCCGAATACATCCCGGGCTATCCGCGGGCATCCGGGCAGCAAAATGGCGGGAAAGCCCTCCCAGGCTTCCCCGCCACTCATTCTTTCCCCGAGCTTATTCGACCACCACCCGCAAGAACCTCCTCGCATTCGCCGCAGCGGTGCCGCTCGTGCGGAAGCTCTTGTAGATCCAGCCGGCCTCCGGATCAGGCAGGCCCGCCTGGATGGCCGTGGCATCCGCACCCGTGACCTCCGTGACCACCGGCCCTCCCCAATCGCCGAGGTCGCCGGCGGCCTCGACCGTGTAGACCATACCGTCCACGGAGGCCTTCATCCGGTTGCCATCGACCGAGAAGATCGCATCCGAGCGGACCGCGGCGGTGAAGGTCATCACCCCCGTTTCCGTACCGAGCGTGGCCAGCTTGCCGCCGGAAAGCCCCGCCGAGCTGCCGCTGATCGGGCTGCCATTGAGGGCGAATTCGAGCAAGTTCGAGACCCCGTTGAAGTCCGGATCGGCACCCGGCAGCGCGTCGTCGTCCGTCAGATTGTTCGGCGGGGAACTGGCCCAGCCCGGGTAGGGATTCACCGGCGGAGTGCCGCCCTGCTCCATGATGAAGACGAAGGCCCCCACCTGTCCTTCCACCGTCGTGTCCACGCCATTGCGGCCATGCAGGCTGCCGCTGACCTTGCCGCTGCTGTCGGAGACTGCCGTGCCGATCAAGGTCAGGTTCCCCAGCCGCGGATTCGCCCCGGGTGTGCCGTTCGTCCACGCCTTCACACCGGCGGGTCCGCTGTCGCCGAAGACCACGTAGCCGCCCGCCGTGTTGCCGTCCCAGGTCGAGCAGGCGTAGAGACTCACCGTTTGGCCCGCGTTCATCCCCGTCACCGTGAAGACATGCGGATGGGTGTTGGCCGCGGCACCGAAGGTGTAGAAGCCGGAGCGTGTCAGCGGTTCCCAAGTCTGGTTGTTATCGTAGCTGCCCACATTGCTGAAGGAGAAGCCGTGGCCCAGCCCATTGATGTCGCCGACCGATGCCAGCGGGGTGTTCGTCACGTAGTTGGCGGATACCGCCGTCCAGCCGCCGGCGGTCGGGGAGCCCGCGGTCGTGAAGTCCAGATACAGCCGCGTGCGGTTGTCGAAGCTCACCTCGACCGTATGATCTGCCGTCACTTCGGGGAAGTAGTAGGACTCCACCGGTCCCACCGAAATCCCGTCCACCAGCACCTCCGCCACGTAGTAGCCTTCGGCCGCAGTGATGAAGTATTCGAAGGCCTCCCCGTGATTCACGGAGCTCGTGCCGGCCGGGCTGATGCTGCCGTTCGCACCGACGATGGCTTCAATGTCGTAGGTCTTCTGGGCGAAGCTTGCGCTAATCGTGTGGTTCGCGGTGACATTCACGAAGGAATGGGCCGACACCGCACCGATCGGGATGCCGTCCACCAGCACGCTCGCGATCTCGTAGCCCGGATCCGGCGTGATCGTGAAGGGCAGGGTCACCCCCAGGTTCGCGCTGACCGCGCCGCTCGGCGTGATGCTACCGTTGGCACCCGCCGTGGCGTTGATCGTGTAGAGCGTGGTATTCGCGGCGAAGCTCGCGCTGATGGTATGGTCCGCATTCACCGCGGTGAAGGTGTAGGTACCCACTGCCCCGACCGACACGCCATCCACCAGCACATCAGCCACGTGGAAGCCGCTGTTCGCCGTGATCGTGAATTCCTGATTCTGCCCCGCAGTCACGCCCACGGCACCCGCCGGGCTGATCGTGCCGTTCTCACCCGCGCTTGCCGTGATCGTCTGGGTCGGCAGGAAAACGAAAGCGCCCACCTGACCCTCCGAATCCATGCCCGCGCCGGTGCGCCCGTGCAAGCTGCCGGTCACCGCTCCGGTCTCGTCCGCGATTGCCGTGCCGATGAAGGTGAAGTTCTCGAGCGTGGGATTGGTCCCCGGGTTGCCCAAGGTCTGGGCCTGGATTCCCGCGGGCGCATTGTCGCCATACACCACGTAGCCGCCGGCACCGTTGCCGTCCCAAGCGGCGCAGGCATAGAGCGCCACGCTTTGGCCCGGAGTCAGGCCGGACAGCACGAAGTCGTGGCTATTCGCCAGCCGCCCGAAATTGTAGAAGCCGGAGCGGGTCAGCGGCTGGGCCGGGACACCGTTATCGTAAGTGGCGACATGTCCGAAAGTGAAGTTATAGCCGGAGCCCGCGATGTCCGGGACATTCACCATCGTGTCCCCCAGGTGAGTCGCCTGTACCGGCGTCCAGCCCGGTGCGATATTCACGGGGTTGCCGGTGAAATCGAGCCGCAGCATCGCGGCCTTCAGGCCCGGCGTGAACAGGGCCAGGGCTGCCAGCACAAGGGTTAACAGCAGCCCATAGGACAGTGCAGCTCCATGTCGGCGGATAAGGTAAGCCGGGTTTTCTCGGGGCGGGGAAGCGGGTTTCACGATCGTTTCTTGGGTTGCAGGTTTTGGATCACCGGGGATAGCCGCGCATGGAAACCGTCCACGCGCGCATCCCTGCAAGGCCGCCGGCGTCCGACGCCGGACTTGGGTTCAAATCACGGCCTTGCACATGGAACATTGAAAACGCAGCTCCTCGTGGCAAGCTTGAAGTTGCATAAAGTTGCATAGTTGCTTTCCGAGAGCCCCTGTCCCGCCCCGGCCCGCCCCCTCCCTGTAGTCCGCCCTCCGTCCTCCGTCCTCCGTCCTCCTGCCTTTCCCCTTCAAACTTGGACGTTCGATGTTGGACGTTCGATGTTCGATGTTTGCCTTCCCGCCTTCCCGCCTTCCCGCCTTCCCGCCTTCCCGCCTTCCCGCCTTCCCGCCTTCCCGCCTTCCCTCCGAACTCCGAACTCCGAACTCCGAACTCCGAACTCTGCCTTTCGCTCCCCGCAGGGCTGCCGAACCGCACGCTTGACCCTTCGCTCTCAACCCCCCAGCGTATCCGCCCGCCGCCGCCCAGGGGCTTCGGCTAACCACATCGACAACTCATCGCCATGGCCGCGAAGATCTACACGAACAAGGACGCCACGCTCGCTCCGCTCAAGAAGAAGACCCTGGCCGTGATCGGCTTCGGTTCCCAGGGCCACGCCCACGCCCTCAACCTCAAGGACAGCGGCCTCAAGGTCGTCATCGGCCTCTATCCGAAGTCGAAGTCCCGCGAAGTTGCCAAGAAGCTCGGTTTCGAAGTCATGGACACCGCCGAAGCCGTCAAGGCCGCGGACGTGATCTTCGTCGCCGTGCCGGACACCAAGATCGCCAGCGTCTATAACAAGGACATCGCCGCCAATCTGACCAAGGGCAAGACCCTGCTCTTCTCCCACGGCTTCGCGGTTCACTTCAAGACCATCGAAGCCCCGAAGGACGTGAACGTCATCATGGTCGCGCCGAAGGGCCCGGGCCACACCGTCCGCAGCCAGTTCGTCGATGGCAAGGGTGTTCCCGGCCTCATCGCCGTCCACAACGATGCCGACGGCAAGGCCAAGGAAATCGCCCTCGCATGGGCCCGCGGCGTCGGCTGCACCCGTGCCGGTGTCTTCGAAACCAACTTCCGTGAAGAGACCGTGACCGACCTCTTCGGCGAACAGTGCGTCCTCTGCGGCGGTGCTGCCGCCCTCGTGAAGGCCGGCTTCGAAACCCTCGTGGAAGCCGGCTACCAGCCGGAGATGGCCTACTTCGAGTGCCTCCACGAGCTCAAGCTGATCGTCGACCTGATGAACGAAGCCGGCATCGCCGGGATGCGTTTCTCGATCTCCGAGACCGCCGAGTGGGGCGACGTCAGCGTCGGCCCGAAGATCATCGACGCCTCCGTGAAGAAGCGCATGCAGAAGCAGCTCAAGGAGATCGAATCCGGCAAGTTCGCCAAGGAGTGGATCGCCGAAGCCACCACCGGCGGCTACAAGAAGTTCAACGCGATCCGCAAGGAAGAGTCCGCCCACCAGATCGAAAAGGTCGGTGAGAAGCTCCGCTCCACCATGAGCTGGATCAAGCAAAAGAAGCTCAAGAAGGGTGCCACCCAAGCGAGCTACGTGTCCTCTTCCAAGTAAGCGGAGACTTTCCCAAAAAGCCCGGTTCCCGCAAGGGGGCCGGGCTTTTTCGTGGATAGCTCCGGATTCGGGGCGCATGCTTTTGAGTGCTGCGACATGTCGCAGCTTTTGGGTAACTCCCCGCACACCCCCGCGCCGTCCCCGCAGCCGACATGTCGGCTGTGCCAAGGCGTATCCGGCATTCGCTCTCAAGGGTGCCGGGTCTTTCCGTCATTTCGCAAAATAGCGGCGGCGTTCGCCATTCTTTCCCGGAATTCTCCCCGCCTGCCCCCGGGGCCGCCCAATCACCGGGATCCCTTGCACGATTGCGACATCCCCGAAAGGAAGGCCCGCGCAAAACCGTTCCCCGCTGCCATTCCGCATGCTTGCCACGCCTCAAAAAGGCCGTTAGACAGCCCCTCACTTCCCAAGAAAGAAATCCATGACCACCACACTCGGCGATGAACCCATCGCGCACAACGCCAAGCGGCTCCTATGGGCCGGCTTCCTCGCCATCCTCGCCGCCGGCATCGGCTTCGGCGTCCGCGGTGGCATTCTTGCCAACTGGGCCAAGGAGTTCGGATTCACCGGAACCCAGTTGGGAGACATCGGAGGTGCCGGTTTCACCAGCTTCTGTTTCGGAATCGTGATCGGGGGCGTGATCGTCGACAAGATCGGCTACGGGAAGCTGGTCCTCGCCGCCTTCGTTTTCCACATCGCTTCCGCCTTGATCACCTTTGCAGCCCATCAAGGGCAGCCCCAGGAAGTGGCTTACAAGTATCTCTACTGGGGAACTTTCGTCTTCGGTCTCGCCAACGGCACGCTCGAAGCCGTGGCCAATCCGTTGGTCGCCACGCTCTTCCCGAAGAACCGGACCCACTACCTCAATATCCTCCACGCCTCCTGGCCAGCCGGCATGGTGATCGGCGGCGTGATCGGCTGGACGCTGGGCGGTGCCGGTGTCGATTGGAAGATCCAGCTCGGTCTCTTCCTGATTCCCACGATCCTCTACGGGATTGCTTTCCTGGGCCAGTCCTTCCCGAAATCCGAGGCTGTCGAAAAGGGCCTGAAGCTCGGTGAAATGTTCAAGGAAGTCGGTCTCCTTGGCGGAGCCACCATCGCCTTCCTCTTCGTGCTCTTCTTCAAGGATGCCATGGGCCTGCCAGCAGGCGTCGCATGGGGCATCGGCGGTGCGATCCTCATCGCGGTGGGAGTCATCACCAGTTTCTCGATGGGTTCGCTCCTGCTCTTCGTGCTTTTCATCACCCACGCCCTGGTCGGCTCCGTGGAGCTGGGCACCGATGGCTGGATCCAGAACATCACCGGGAACATCCTGACGCCGGAACAGGGCAAGCAGCTCTTTGTCGCTACCTCGGCGCTCATGTTCATCCTCCGCTTCTCGGCACACTTCATCGAGAGCAAGCTGAAGATTTCCCCGATCGGCCTCCTGCTGATCTGCTCGATCCTTGCCGTCGTCGGACTCAACCTCGTCAGCGGCATTACCACCTTCGCCGGCGCCCTCCTTGCCCTCGGGGTCTACGCGCTCGGCAAGACCTTCTTCTGGCCGACCATGCTCGCCGTGGTAGGCGACCGCTTCCCGCGCACGGGTGCGATCGCGATGTCGATCATGGGTGGCATCGGGATGATGTCCATGGGCCTGATCGGAAGCCCGGGCCTCGGCTATGCCAAGGACCGCTTCACCGCGGAACAGCTGAAGGAAGTCGATCCGGCCATCTACGAAGCCAACAAGGCGCAGAAGGAATCGAAGTTCCTCTTTGCCGAGAGCGTCTATGGCCTCGACGGGACCAAGCTGTCTGCAGCTCAATCCGCGAAACCGGAAGAGCGCACCCCGGAACAGAAGGTTCTCTCCGAGGCCAGCATCAGCGGCGACCGCAAGACGCTTAAGGCGGACTCCTTCATCCCGGCTGCCATGGCGGTCATCTACTTGCTGCTACTCATCTACTTCAAGGTGATCGGCGGCTATCGCGTGATCAAGATTACCCCGGAGCAAGCTGCCGGCGGTGTCGCCGCCCCGGCACCCTGAGTCAGTCTCCTGACCTCGATCCAATCTCAAGCGGCGCGGCCTCAGGGTCGCGCCGCTTTTATTGCGCTCAAGGCGGCCCCATCTCGTCCGCTCCGGCACTGTCCGTTCCGAACTCCTCCTTCAACTCCATGCGGCGTGCGGCGTTTTCGGACCGGATCATCGCCAGTTCGCCAGCCCAGCGGTTGGTCTGCCACTGGCGCAGGAACCAGAGGCCGGTGGCCATCATCCCGATCCCCAGCACACAGGTGGTCCATGCGACGGTGGCGGGGAACCAGCCGCTATCGAGGCGGCTGACCCACATCGCCACCCAAATCAGCGCGAACATCCCGGTCGCCACGGCCCAGCGGATCGCGCCGCCGCCACCGAGCCGGGCGAAGTGGAGCCAGAACGCCGCGAGGCCCAGTGCGCCCGGCAAGCCCCAGAGCAGGATGGCTTCGCGGGGCTTCGAAAAGAGACCTCCGAACCAGTCCCGGTTCAAGATTCCGTCCTCCGCCAGATCCCCCGCCGCGAGGGCGGCCGCGCCCGTCGTAGTGCCGAGCCAGAACGCGGCGAAGAAGACGAAGACCCACAGGATCAAAGCTCCCAAGCCGCTGGCGAGCATATCGCTGAAATCGATCTCGGAGCCGAATTTCATCCCAAGGGTCGGAGGGTGGCGGGTTCGCGCTCGCTCGCGGCTTCTTCCTCGTCCATCTCCAGGCGCCGCGCGGCGTTCTCGGCACCGAGGGCGATCATCTCGCCCGCCCAGCGCCTCATCTGCCATTGATGCAGCAAGTAGAGTGTGGCCCAGGTGAACAGGATCCAGCCCAGGCAGCCTGCCCACGCCACGGGCAAGGCGATCCATCCGTGAAGCTTGCCGCTGGCACCGGCCATGGCGAAAAGCGCCTCACCGCCGATCAGCAAGGTCCAAGAACGGTGGCTGGCGGAGTCCGAACAAGCGGTGAGCCTGAAGACCATGATCGCCAGGAAGACGGCATTCGGCAGCAGCCAGATCGTCAGCAGGAACTCCGGACCGCGGGTCAGGGCCCAGAGATCCTCGGGCAGGAAGCGGCCGGGCGCGTTCGCTGCCTGCCCCGTAACGAAGGAGAAAGCGGCCAGCGTGGACCCGAACCACGCTGCAGCGAAGAAGAGCAAGACCTGCCTGATCAGCAAACTGATGCCGCTTTCGAAGTCGTCGGCATCGTCGGCATTCATCGCGAAGGCAGAATCAAGGGCCCGCTCACAAGATCCCCAGCTCCTCGGCACCGGTGCTGACCGTGCCATATTTCGCGGTCATCTCGACCCGGCGGCGGGCGTTGTCCTCCTTGAGCTTTTCCAAGTGATCGATCCCGCGCTGGATCTGGCGATGGCCGAACCTGGAGGCGATCTTCTTCAGCCCCGCGAGCAGACCGAGACAGACGCACCAGGAAACGATGGAAGCTCCGAGGCCGCCCGGCAGCGCGAGGGAGAAGCAGCCGGTGAGCAGCAGCGCCTCCCCGGCGGCGATCATCAGCCATTCCCGGCCGCCGGCCTTCTCCGAGCGCACGTAGAACATCGCCGCCCAGAAAAGGATCACCCCCTGTGCCAGCAGCGCGATGACCGTGCTCAGTTGCCCGAAGATCGGACTTTCTCCCGTAGGGAATCCGAATCCGCCCCCGCCTGCCATCGTCCCTGCCCACAGCGCGACCGCGCCGATCGCGATCCCGGTCAGCGCGGCGAGCGCAAAGAGGCAGGTCTTCCCCACTACCCAGCCAGCGGTCGCCAAGAGGAGGTCGAGGAATCCGGATTTCATAGTTCCCCATCTAGGCAGATTCGGGAACAAAATGCAAGAAGACAGCGCGCGGGCTAACCTTCGCCGGGCGGGAAGATCACGGCCACGCGGTCGATGCCGTTCTTGGAAAACTCCTCCCAGTAGCGCTTCTCCAGGTCCTGGGTCTGGGCGCGGCGGTCTTCCTCGCTCATCTTTTGCCAAGACTCCATGCCCACCGCCTTGGCCAGGTCGCGGTCGGCCAGGCGGATCACGAGCTCCTCCCAGAAGACCTCGTTGCGGAACTCATCGTAGCACTGCTGGTAAAAGGAGCCGTCCTGATACTCGGCGGACAGGTGGTGGCGCTGCTTCTCTTCGTCGAAGGCGATGTGCTCGCCCTGGCCGGAGTGCTTGGCCTTCTCCAGCACCTTCTCCTCCAGCGCCTCGTAGGCCGCCACGCCCTCCTCCGCGCCGGGGCGCTCGTTCCAGGACGCGATCTCGGCGGCCAGGCTGACCATCTCGACCAGGGTCTCGAGTTCCTCTTCGGTGAAGCGCAAATGCATGTCGGGGCCGGGAGCCAACCACTGCTTCCCCCCGCCCGCAAGCCCGCGCTGGGTTCTTAGGGGAATGCTGCCGCACCTTCAGGGGAGTACCTTATGGGGGTACCCTTAAGGGGATAACCTTTGCGTGCCGTTTGGGGCTACGGGTGGTGTGCCGTCCGGGGCACCACCCCCCGTCCCGATTCGGGGGATGGGGGGCATCCCGTTTCGGGGGGCGGCCCCTTGCAGCACTCTTCGCTTGCCCGGTGCCGCCACTTCGGTGAAAGCTGCGCGCGTCCGCAGGAAGAAGCACGAGTAGCTCAGCGGTAGAGCGGCCCGCTTACACCGGGTTGGTCGGCGGTTCGATCCCGTCCTCGTGTACCACCTGATGGTGGGGAAGTGCCAAGGGAGAAGGACCAAGTGCCAAGGGAAGGCCCGAGCGGATCTCAGCCGAGGCGGCGGTCCATGGCGGCTTCCATGGCTTTTTCGACGAGGGCGGCTGCGAGGGCTTCGGTGGCGGTGTCGAGGCGTTGGACGGCGGCCTTGAGAGGGTTCGGTTGGCCGGCGGCTAGGGCAGCGCGGACTTCGAGGGCGGCGGACTCGATTTCCTGGCGCTCGGGGGCTTGGACGAGGTCGCCGGCGCTGGCGAGGGCCATTTCGACGGCGGGGAGGAGTTCCTCGGCTTTGAGGCGCGCTTCGGTGAAGATCCGCTCGGCCATGTCCTCGAAGGCGAAGTCGACCGACTCGCCGACCATCTTGCCGACGGCTTCGTCATCGACGTCGACGGCGGAGTTGCGGATCTCGACAACGGTGTCAGTGCCGGTCTTCACGTCGCGGGCGAGGACTTCGAGGATGCCGTTCTCGTCGATGCGGAATTGGACGCCGACGCGGGCCTGACCCTTGGGGGCGGGCTCGAAGGGGACTTCGAATTTGCCGAGCTCCCAGTTGTCGCGGGCCATCTCGCGCTCGCCCTGGAGGACGCGCACGCGCATCGAGGCCTGGCCGGCGGCGGCGTTGGTGAACATCTCGCCGGCCTTGCAGGGGATGGTGGTATTGCGGGGGATGAGGATGTTCATCAGGCCGCCGAAGGTCTCGATGCCGAGGCTGAGCGGGGTCACATCGAGCAGCACCATCTGGCGCAGGGTGCCGCCGAGCACGCCGGCCTGGATGGTCGCGCCGAGGGCCACGGCTTCATCCGGGTGCTGGGAGAGGTCGGGCTCGCGGCCGAAGAATTCGGCGACGGCGCGACGCACCGCGGGGATGCGGGTGCTGCCGCCAACGAGGATGACGGCCTGCAGGTCCTCCGGCTTCAGCCCGGCATCGGAGAGGGCCTGGCGGCAGCAGGTGATGGTCCGGTCGAGGTAGGGCTTGAGGCGGGCTTCGAAGTCGCCGCGGGGGATCTCCGCTTCCAAGCTACGGGAGCCATCGTAGAAGGGGGCCCGGAAGGTGGCGCTGTCCTCGTCGGAGAGCCGGCACTTCACGCGCTCCGCTTCCTCAATCAGGCGGACGTGGGCACCGGCGTCGAGGGTGTCGAAGTCGATGCCATGGGCTGCGGCGACGCTGCGGGCGAGGGCGGCGTCCAGGTCATCACCGCCGAGGCGGGTATCGCCGCGGGTGGAGAGGACTTGGAAGACGCCGTCCTGCATTTCCAGGATCGAGAGGTCGAAGGTGCCGCCGCCGAGGTCGTAGACGGCGACCCGCGAGCGCTCGCCCAGCTTGTCCAGGCCGTAGGCCAGGGCGGCGGCGGTCGGCTCGCTGAGGATGCGGACCACCTCCAGCCCGGCGAGCTCGCCGGCGCGCTTGGTGGCCGCGCGCTGGGCGTCATTGAAATAGGCCGGGACCGTGATGACCGCCTTGTGGGCCGGGCGCTCCAGGCGCATCTCGGCGATCCGTTTCAGCTCCTTGAGAATCTCCGCACTGACTTCCTCCGGGCTGCGGCCCAGCACGCGGATCCCGCCGCTGCCGTCGGGCGCGCGCTCCATCGGCACGCAGAACTCGCGCTCCTCGCCATGGCGGCGGCCCATCAGGCGCTTGACGCTGGTGACGACCCGGCCGGGGTCGCCACTGCGGCGGCGCAGGGCCTTGCGGCCGACTTCCACGCCGCCGTCCGGGCCGAACCAGACGGCGCTGGGGGTGATGCGCTTGCCTTCCTCATCCGCCAGCAGGATCGGAAAGCCGGACTCGACGGCTCCCACCGCGGAATTGGTCGTGCCGAGGTCGATGCCGAGGATCAGTTCGCCGCTCATTGAAGTGAGGAGAGTGAAGCGGGAAGGGGAGAGTTTGCTAGTTTTCAGTGTTCAGTGTTCAGTGTTCAGTTTTCAGGAAAGGCGGGGGAGGTTGAACCGCCAAGACGCGAAGAACGCCAAGTTTTTGAGGGGTGGGGAGGCGAACGAAACGCGGAGGCGCAGAGGTCACGGAGAGGGGGCGCGGGGGAAGGCAGGATGCAAACATCGAACATCGAACGTCCAACATCGAACGTCCAAGTCTGAAAAGAAGACAGGAAGGCGAGCTACGGAAGGCGCAGGGGGGCGGAATGCGGAATCTTGCCGTTTGCGGGGTGGGGAGATGCGGGGTATTGGGTTCGGTCGATTTTTCCGTCTTATCCTACCTACCCATCCGAATGATGAATGCTGCTCAGGTCGAAGTTTTCCCGCCCGGTCCTTTTGCGTCGGCGGATGGCAGGACTCCGGCGACGCGGGAGCAGCAGGCGATCTTGGACAAGATCGAGAGGCTGGCGAAGCTGATGGATTCCTCGATCAACATCCCGGGGCTGAACCGCAGCATCGGGGCCGACGGGATCCTGGGCCTGGTCCTGCCGGGTGTCGGCGATGCCCTGGCCGCCGGGGCATCGGTCTACATCGTCGTCCAGGCCAAGAAGCTGGGCCTGCCGAATTCGAAGCTGGCGAGGATGATGGTGAACATCGTGATCGATACCGGGGTCGGTGCCGTCCCGCTGGCCGGCGACATCTTCGACTTCGCCATGAAGGCGAACCTGATGAACGTCGATATCGTGCGGGAACACTTCAACCTGCCGCCGTTGCCGAGGAATCAGGTGAAGGATAAGAGGTAGCGGGCCGACGGTTTCATGGAGGTCTGGAGCGAACGAACCGCAGAGACGCGGAGTCGCAGAAGTCGCAGAAGTCGCAGAGAGGGGCGCGGGGGAAGCATGAAAAGAGGGCTGGCCTTTCTCGTCGATTCGCGGCACTTCTGCTGCTAGGTTCGAGTATGGATGGGAGATTGCCCGAAGATTGTGCTTACGGGGCGGAGGCGACCAATGAGCTGGGTCGGCGGATTCTCGTGGATCCGCCTGGGACCGGGATCGCCTTTCGAGTGAAGAAGGGTGTCTATTGCTTCGAGACGCATAAGGAAGCGGACAAGTGGTGGGAGAAGGTGAGAGCGACTGCCTTCCCTCTATAGCCCCCAAGGGGGCGACAGGAGGACAGCCGGGGTAGGGCTTTGCCCTGGCAGTTGAACGGGCGAGGCGAAACGGGTAGCTTCGATTCATGAAGTCTGGCGCCCGCTATCACCGCTTCGTCTGCCGGTCGGAGGAGGATGCCTGCTGCATCGGCTACTGCCCGGATCTCTACGAGGGCAGGGTCTGCCACGGGGAGCAGGAGAAGGCGGTGTATTCGGAGCTTTGCAAGATCGTCCGCGATGAGATCGGTCATCGCCTCGCGGAGGGACAAGCGCTGCCCGAGCCCGCCGTTCAGGCCACCCGCGATCTGCATCGCAGCTTGAGGGGAAGTCAGCCACCCTTGTGTATAAGGTAAAAGAAGGGCGATTTGGGGTTGCTTCTCAAAACTTAAGGATGGACCCCAGCGACCAGAGCGAGGGAACTAACGGCTACGCTTTACAAGGCCTTGGGCGGGCCGCAAAGCTTGCCCGTGCAAAGGGACCGAACTCTTCAAATCCGCATTCTCCGCGCCCTGCAAAATGGAGAGAAAGAGGGTTTTGACGGTATTCCGAAAGAGGTCTTGGGCTACAATTCGGCCCTTCTTATCGATGAGGGTCTTGCTGTTGGAGAAAAAATGCAACTCCTTGATCCTCCCCATCTAGATGCCGACGTTTGGGATCTTACCGTGCGGGGCCACGATTTTCTCGAACGCTTAGACAGCCAGTTCAATTTTGAGGCAATCCATCCCCCGAAGGTAGTGAATATGACAGAAACGAAAATGACTGTCTTCATCAGCCATGCTAGCGCGGACCAAGCCCTTGCGGCGGCACTAGCTAGGCTGTTGCGTTCAGCCTTCAATCTCCCAACTAATGAAATTCGCTGCACCAGTGTGGACGAATTCCGCTTGCCCGCGGGTGCCGATACAAACGACCAGCTTCGACGAGAGGTGCGAGAGTCGAAAGTCTTTGTCGGGATCATTACGCCCTCAAGCATCCAGTCCGCCTACGTTTTGTTTGAACTTGGTGCAAGATGGGGTGCGCAAATGTCTCTTTTTCCTGTTTTGGCGCGGGGCGCGGGAAGCCAGCACCTAAAGGGGCCGTTGAACGGAATCAATGCGTTAAACCTGACGAATCCTCAGTTGGTGAAACGGTTGCTGGAGGACATTGCCGACAAGGCCAACCTTTCATTAGAACGACAGTCGACGCTCGATACAGAGGTTTCTAAGGTCGTTGCCGAGGCTGAAAAGGTTGAACAGGAAGGGCAACCTCTTCCTCCGACGAAAAAACCGCTTGGGAAGGAGTCGCAAAAGGTTCTTGTCCATCTCTTCAAATTCTCTCATGGTCAATCAGTTGAAGGCATTAGCCGCGGTCTTTCAATGCCTTTGAACGTCTCGAAGTATCATCGCGATCAGTTACTCCAAGCTGGCCTTGTCGAAGAAGGCATGGATGAGGATCTCTTTCCCATTTACTCCTTGAGTGTAAGCGGTCGAGCTTGGGTTGTTGAGCACGGCCCCAATGGGTTTTGAAGAGCCTCCACTTCAGCATCCAAACAGCCGAGGCGCTTCAGGATGGTGTGGGCGACCAGAAGGCGGGGGGGCGGTGGGGGCACTGCGGGCGAATCGCCAATCACCAATCTTCCAATCATCAATCGGTCTGCGGCTGCGCCGGGGGGAGGGAGGAGGTGGGAATGCGAACATCGAACGTCGAAGTTTGGTAGGGAGGCGGGGCGGAATCGCGGGGGGAGAGGATTTAAGATTTAAGATCTGAAATTTGAGAGGGAAGGCAGGGAGACGAGCTGAGGAGGCGCAGAGATCGCGGAGGGAAGCAGGAACGCGAACATCGAACATCCAACATCCAACATCGAACGTCGAAGTTTTTGAAGGGAGGCGGGGCGGAATCGTGGGGTGAGAGGATTTAAGATCTAAGATTTGAAATTTGAGAGGGAAGGCGGGGAGACGAGTTGCGGAGGCGCAGAGATCGCGGAGGGAAGGCAGAAGGCGAATGGAGCTGTGTGACGGCCTTCGAGCCTGGTCTTGGAAGTCTACCAGTCGGGTCTTGTGCGGCCGGGGAAAGGAGGGAAGCATGGATCTATGCCCGGAACTCCCATACCGTCGCGCGGAAACCTGGTGGCCGATTGCGTGCGGGTGATGAACCTGCGCATCGCTGCCGGGGAGTGGCCGAAGCGGCTGCCGGGGGAACGACGGCTGGCAGAAACCTTGCAGGTCGGACGCGACACCATCCGCCTGGCGCTCCGGCAGCTCGAGCGGGAAGGGGTGCTGGCTCCGGCGGATGCGGGCAGCAGGCGCAGTGTCCTGGGCAGCGGGATCGAAGCCGTGAAAACCAAGGCGGGGCCTTTGAAGATCGGGCTGCTCGCTCACCGCCGCCTGGAGGGGCTGCCGCAGCCGATGCTGTTAGAGATCGACCGGATCCGCGATGCCTTGGCCGACAAGGGCGGCTCGCTGGAGGTCTACTCGCCCGGCTGGTATGAGCAGAAGAATCCGGCCAAACGCTTGGAGGCCCTCATTGAAGAGGAGCGCTGCAGTGCCTGGATGCTGCTCCGCTCCAGTGCCGCGGTGCAGGGATGGTTCATGAAGAGCCGCACCCCCGGCTTGATCCGCGGCTACCCGCATCCGGGTATCGACCTGCCACATCTCGATGTCGATTGGCAAGCCACCGCGCACCATGCCGCCGGTCACCTGTGGCGGATGGGCCACCGGCGAGTGGTCGTGCTTTCGCCCGCCGAGCCGCTGAAGGGCGTCGAAGCGGCGGTGCGCGGCGTGATGGAGCTGGGCGAGCCGGACTTTGAAGCGACGGTGCTGGTTGAGAACGGTTCGTCCGAAGGCATCGGGCGGGTGCTGGCGCGGGCGCTGAATTTCAAGAATCCGCCGAGCGCGATCATCGCGACCCGCCCGCGCCAGGCGGCCACGGCGCTCACGTGGCTGGCCACCCAAGGGCTCCGCGTGCCGCAGCACCTGAGCCTGATCACGCTCGCGTGGGAGCCCTTCCTCGATCATCTGGTGCCGGAGATTTCCGGCTACCGTGCCGATCCGGAAGCGGTCGCGAAGCTGGTGGTGCGGCGGCTGGAACGCCTGGCAGCAGGCGCTCCGAATCCAAGTGGTAACACGTGGATCACGCCGGAAGTGGTGAAGGGGGCTTCGGTGGCGCGGGCGTGAGGAGTTGAGGGTAATTGGAGCATCGCGGGATTTCTCATGTCGTGACACCGCTATCACCAGAGACAAGGAATCGACCGTGTCCGGCGTGTAGTTGACCAGCCACGCGGCCAGATCGCCGCTGCCGCGTTTCCCGGTCGTGGTGCCGCGGAGCTGCGAGGCGCGCCAGCCCCAATGGCCCTCGTGATCACGGTCGAAGGCGACGCCGCGCCATGACGGATAGCCGGCGTTCGTCTCGTCGTCGCTGGCGGTGGAGTTGGTGAAGTTCGTGGTCAGCGAGCCGACGAAAGCGAACTCCGCCCCGGCATCGACGAGGTGTTTGAAAAACTCCCAGCGCCACGAGCGGTTGCCGTTTTGAGAAAAGGTCGAGCCGTTCACGGCATGGCCCGCGCCCTGCGTGATCGAGTCGCCGATCAGCGCGACTTTTCCGGGACCGGCGGCGGCAGCTGCCAGCGAGGTGAACAGCAGCAGGATGAAGAGGCGGACAATGGACATGAATCGGTGTCGGGAAGGAAATCGAGGAGAAGCTACGGCGGGACTCGCGGATTTTCAGGCAAACGATGCTGGTTCGTTCAGCCGACCAGATGAGCGGAGAGCCGCATGGAAAATTTCGGATCCCCCCCGCGGAACTGGTCCCCTCAACCAACCAGAGACCCAACCTTTGCTCCGCTGCGGTTCCGCTTCCAATCTGCAGTCCACTTCAAAAATGAACCGCACCCTCCGCCTCCTCACCGTCCTCGCCGCGACGACCCTGGCCGCTCCCGCCGTGACCGTGCTGCTCGACAGCAAGGATCACGCCTCGGTGGTCACCACCGGTTCTCAGGCAACCTTCGGTGCCCAGAGCTTCATCCTTTCGGTGGCCGGTAGCGGCACCAGCGACACCGTCACCACCAACTCGCCGCTGCCGGCCACGGGCACCCTCAACAGCATCACCTTCGTCAGGGCGCCCACAGGCACCGCGACCGTCGGCTCGCTCTTCCTGAAGCTCTACACCACCAGTGCCGACGCCGCGGGCACGCCGCTCGCGGTCTCCACCAATGGCATCGACGTCAACAGTGCCACCTTCCTAGCGAATCTGGTCTGGAACTTCTCCGGCGAGACGCTCAGCACCACCACCACCTACTTCGCGGTCTTCTCGACCAATGGCCTGGCCGATCCCACCGGCACCGATCTCGTCGGTGCCCGCATCGCCGCCGCGAACTTCGGTGGCGGCTTCGTGAGCACCGCCTATGGCGGAGCGGACGCCTCCCTGCGCGGCTTCAGCGCGCTCAATCCTCCCGCCGGCACGAACCTCGACGCGCGCTTCACGGTGTCCTTCGACGTCGTGCCGGAGCCTTCCGCGGCCCTGCTCGGCGCGATCGGCGTGCTTGCCCTCCTCCGCCGCCGCCGCGAATAGAAATCTCTTCGCCGGGCAATGAGTTCCTTCCGTCGTCTTTGGCAGAGCCTCGCCGTCCTCCTGGGGGCCGCCTCCGCGAGCGCTTCCGGACTCTCGCTGGCCCGCCCTTTCGGCGCGCACATGGTCCTGCCGATGGACAGGCCGGTCCCGCTCCGGGGCACGGCAGCCGCCCATGCCGAAGTCACCGTGACCTTCGGCTCCCTAACAGTTCGGGCCGAGTCGGATGCGCAAGGCGCATGGCGCGTGCTGCTCCCGCCGATGCCCGCTTCCACCGATTCCCGGAAGCTCGTGGTGGTCTCGGGAAATGAGACCCTCGCCCTCGATGACATCCTCGTCGGCCGGGTCTGGCTGTGCTCCGGACAGTCGAACATGGACTTTCCCCTCAGCCGCGCGGTCGGCGGAGCAGCGGAGGCGACGCTCGCCGGAAATTCACCCCACATCCGGCTCTTCAATCTCACCGGCGCACCCACCGATGCCCGCGCCTACGATGCCGCGACGCTTGCCCGCCTCAACCCCCGCGATCACTTCACCGGCCAATGGGAATGCGCCTCAGAGAAATCCGCCGCCGCCTTTTCCGCGGTGGCCTGGTGGACCGGAAAACGGATCCTCCAAAGGGACGGCGTCCCGGTCGGCCTGGTCGAGAATGCCGTCGGCGGTTCGGGCACCGAGGCTTGGCTACCCGCCGAAACCCTGGCGTCCCGCCACGAGTATCACGGCCTGTCCGGGAGCGGCTGGCTCGGATCGGAAACGATGAGCGCCTGGGCCCGGGGCCGGGCGAAACAGAACCTGGGAACGCATCTCGAAGCCAGCCACCCCTTCAAACCCGGCTTCCTCTTCGAGTCCGGCGTCCGCAGCTTCGCCGGCTTCCCTTTCGACGGCGTCTTCTGGTACCAAGGCGAGACCAATGCCGAAAGCCCCGATACCGCGTGGAACCAGCGCCTGATCACTGACCTCGTCGCAGACTGGCGAAGTTCCCTCGGCGACGCGGACCTGCCGTTCTTCATCATCCAACTCCCGCGCATCGGGGGCAACGACCCGCTCAGGAGGTATTGGCCGCAGTATCGGAGGGCCCAGGCGAACGCCGTCCGCGCATTGAAAGCCACTTCGCTCGTGGTGACGGAGGATCTGGGCTGGGACTCTCCGGACGTCCATCCCCCGGACAAGCTGCCGGTGGCCAAACGCCTGGCCGACGCGGTGGCAGGCCGGGCAACCGGCCGGAATCTCAAACCGGTGAGATAAGTCACTCGATGACGCTGTAGCAAGCCGGTCACACGGGTCCGTGCCCGCGCAAGTTGCGGATTCGGTGCAGAAAATCTTGAGCGACCTGTTTAGCGGGGCCACGAGCTTTCCGGCGGTCGGACTCTTCACAAGGGAATCGGGTCAGAAACAGACGGAGAGCATCCAGGTTTTGGAAAGCTTCTGCGAGACCGCTGCGTGGGTAGCGAACAAGGGCTTCCTTTGGGCCTTGGCTCAAGTTGTGGGAGCGCTGTTGGAGCAGGAGAGCATCGCCTGCCTGGTGGACGGTCGGATGTTCCTTATTCCGCGCCTGGAAGAGATCGCCATGGCGGGAGCCTTGGAAATCGATCCTAGGCGGCTGACCTCCCCCGCTCGTCAGCTAGGTTCCTAATGCCGAGGAACCCGCCGGGAGAACCGCTGTCCGCCTATGCAGCGAAGGCCGCACGATAGATGGGGGGTGAAGTGGCGACCCCGGCAGACCTCACCTGCCAAGGCGTTCGGCAATGACGGACATGTCTTTCCGGCTGTGGTTAAGAGGGCCTTTCGCCGCCCGCTTAGGTCAGCCCTAAGAAGCCTATGGGTTTATATAGGATGATGAATCTCCTTTGACGGATTCATGGGGATGACGATGGTCGCGACATTGATCGAACGCCTTTTGCACAAGCGTTTAACCCCGATCTGTCAGACTGCTTCTGACTCCTCAATCCAACCCGTAAACCCAATGAAAAATATCCCTACGCCTCACGCGCTTTTATCTACGGCGCGTCTCTCGCTGCTGACCACGGCGCTAACCTTCTCCGTCCAATCGGCCCCGCTCACCTGGAATTCCGCCGGCCCGTCCAACAACTGGAGCACCGCCGCCGGCAGTGAAAACTGGAACCCGGGAGGCGTCGTCTGGGCCCAAAATTCCGATGCCGTATTCAATGGCAGCTCCGGCACCCCGGAGTCCATCAGCGTCACCACGACGAACACGGTCAACGACATCACCTTCGCGGTTTCGGGCTTCGGCATCGGAAGTGCCGGTGCAGGGTCCCTTGTTCTGGCCAACGATCTCGCCAGCACGATCACGGTCACCAACCTCGCTGACAGCGCCTCGATCGCAGAGACCATCGCGAACAATCCCGGCGGTGCCAGCAGCCTGACCAAGGCAGGATTGGGCACCTTGACCCTCAACGGCACTGCCGCCAGCACCTACTCCGGCGGCACCATTGTCAGCGCCGGCACGCTCGCCATCACCCAGACCGGAGCGCTTGGTACCGGCATCGTCTCCAACGCCGCCACCCTCGACATCAACGTGGGAAATAGCACGCCGACAGGCCTCGCCACGGGCATGAGCGGAGCCGGCACCGTGAACGTCACCCTGCCGACCGGCACGAACACCACCTTTCTCGATGGCGACTACTCCGGCTTCACCGGCACTTGGAACATCGGCGTGGGAGCCGCGGCAGGAGCGGGCAAGGTCCAGATGAACGGCGCGGACAACGCCGCCGCCACCATCAACGTGCTTCTCAACGGGACGGTGCTGGCCGGGGCCGGCACTCACAACGCCTCGATCACCCTCAACGGCGGCGACACGGGCGAGTCTCTCGGCCAGTTGCGCCTGAACGGCACCACGGTCAACTGGGCCGGGCCCGTCATCCTTGCGGGTGCCATGAACGGTGCCGGCGATGGAATCGTTGGCACCAACAGCGGTCCTTCCCTGCTCAGCGGGACTATCTCGGAAACCGGGGGCCCGCGCGAACTCACGAAATCGGGCGGCGGGACCCTCGTCCTCGGCGGTAATAACTCCTACACCGGCGCGACCCGCGTCCTGACGGGAAATATCAGCGTCACCACCCTCAATAACACCGGTAACACCGGCAACGTCGGGACCAACAGCACCATCGCCTTGGGCAGCGCGGCCAACGGCGCTTCGCTCCTTTACACCGGCACCGGGGAAACCACCGACCGCGTCATCGATCTCGCAGGGACCACGGGCGGCGGCGGGATCAACCAGGCCGGCACCGGGCTGCTCAAATTCACCAGCAACCTGACCGCGACAGGAGCCGGCATCAAGACCCTCACCCTCAACATCGCCAGCACCGGAACCGGCGAGATCGCCGGGCAGATCGTGGACAATTCCGCGGTCAACAAGACGAACGTCACGAAGAACGGAGGCTTGGGAACTCTCACGCTTTCCGGGTCCAGCCCTTTCACCGGTAATGTCGCCGTCAATACCGGCGATCTGGTGATCACCAACCCGGGTGCCCTCGGGGTCGGCCCCAAAACGATCACCGTGGTTCCTACCGCCAATCCGTCGAGCCTGCCATCGCTCGTCCTCGATGGCAGCGCGGGGGACATCTCGCTGGCCAGCGACCTCAGCTTCACCACCAGCTTCGATGCCTTCAGCGTGGTGCCTTTCGCCCCGATCCCGGGCGAGGCCGCGATCATCAACACGGCGGGAAACAATACCATCGCCGGAAACTTCACCGCCGTATCGGGGGGCGGGAGCACCGCCTTCCTGTCCAATGCAGGAACGCTGACGCTTACAGGCCAGCTTTCCGCCAACACCACCAACCGGAACTTCATCTTTCGCGGGGATTCGAACGGAACGGTTTCCGGCCCCATCAACAATGGCAGCGGCTCGAATTCCGTGGGCATCAGCAGGGACTCCGGTTCCGGCATCTGGACCTTGTCCGGCGGAGGCACCTACAGCGGAGCCACCGCGGTTTCCGCGGGAACCCTGGTGATTTCAGGCGATCCCAGCGGCAATAGCGCGACCAACGTCACGGGCGGAACTCTCATCATCTCGGGATCCCCGACGGGGGCCGGTTCCACGACCGTCACAGGTGGTCTCCTGAAGCTGGACTACGGCACCAACGACACCAGCAAGCTTGCCGACTTCGGGGGCGCGCTCATCTTCAACGGCGGCACGCTGGAACTGGCAGGCGGAACCCATGTCGAATCGGTTTCCTCCACGACCCTGAATGCGGGAAAAGTCAGCACCGTCACCCGCAGCAGCGGCGATGCGGTTCTGGAGTTGAACTTTGTGACCCCGAACGCGGGGGCTCTCAATTTCGCCGCCGCCGGCATCGCCACGACGGATAGCTTCAACGTCAACGGCTTCCTCCCATGGGCCCGCTTCGGTTCCAACTACGGGATGAACGCGACGGACGGCGACAACGGCCCTATCGTCCCTTACACCGGCGGATTTGCCGATGTCACCCGCCTCGGCGGGACCTTGCCGGACGGCAGCTCCAACAATGTCCGCATCGTCAATGGCGGTGCTTCCGGAACCATCGGATACGGCAGTCCCGTGACCACGATCGGTTCGCTGCTGGTGGACGCTGCCGGCGGACCGGCGGTCATCGATCCTCCGAATTCGACCGACATCCTCTCGATCGGGCAGGAAGCGGGAGGCATCCTCTGGCATACCGCAACCTCAGGCGGCCTGACCTTGGGAACCACGCCGAACAACGGTGTCCTCACCACTGGTGGCAGCGACGACACGTCCCCGGCCACCCTGACGCTCCTCAACGACAGCTCCACCAACCCGGTCGTCATCAATTCCTCGGTCGCCAACAACGGCTCCGATCCCGTGAGCCTTCTCTTCGGCGGCCCGGGCAGCTTCGTCCTTGCGGGGAACAACACCTTCACCGGCTCGGTGGGGGCGTCCGGCACCTCCCTGACGATGAGCGGCAGCAACGTGTTCACGGGACCCCTCACCATCTCATCGGGGTCCTTGGTCACGCTTTCCGGAGATAACTCCGGCCGCCCGGCCGGCAGCTCCGGCCTGACCATCATCAACAACGGGGCAACCCTGCAGCTCCAGGCCAATGCCGGAAACACCGCGGGCGGTTTGTCCACCGCCCTCTCACCGGAACGCACCGCCCTCCAACCCCTGACCCTCAACAACGGCGGCCTGCTTCAACTGCGTTCGGACGACCCCGTGACCTTCACCGGCGGCAACAGCTTGGGTGGACTGGGCAGCGCCACCGTCGGCTTCGACGTGAACCAGCTCACCGGGGCCGGCAGCGGGAACACTCTCACCGTCGCCCCGCTCGGCTTCGACGTGAACACCACCACCCTCAACGTCACCGGTGGCAATGGCTTCACGCTTGGTCTCGGCAAGCTCAACGGCGTCTCGGCAGCCGGCGTCCTGACCCTGAATCCCACGACCGCCAATCTCGCGGTGAACGGCTACTCCGCCAATGCAACGCTGTCTTCCACCATCGTGCTGGGCGGAACCGCGACGGAAAATTTCGTCACCGGCGCCATCGTCAACCCCGTGACCTCCGGGGCCACGACGGTCACCAAAAACGGAACCAGCACCTGGACCCTCGGCGGAGCCAACACCTACACCGGAACCACCACCATCAATGACGGCACGCTGAAATCAGGTGCCGCCACCGCATTCAACAATCTCGGTGTCCTGGCGATGGCCGGGCCGGGCGTGCTCGACCTCAACGGCTTCGATGCGGCGTTCACCAACGTCTCGGCAAGTGCGGCCACCAACACGATCACCGACAACAGTGCCGGAGCCGGCCAGTCGGTGCTCGCCATCAGCAACCAGACCTCCACGATTTCAGCTCTCATCGCGAACGGCGCGACGAGGACGCTGAAGGTCAACCTGCGAAATGCCAATACCGCTACGACACCGTTTGCCGTTACCAGCGCCAACACCTTCTCCGGCGGTCTGACCCTGCAACACACCACCGCCGGCACTCGCTTGCGAATTTCCGCTGCCCCGGTGACCGTGGGTGCGCCTGGAGCCATCGTGAGCAGCCCGTTCGGCACCGGCCCGATCACCATCGGCGAAGTGGCAACCGACAAAGCCGGCATCCTGCTGGATACGGCCGCCAACTTCACCATCGCCAACGCGATCGTCTTCAACACGATCCTGGGCACCGATCAACCCGGCATCCGGCTGGACACGGCGGGTCACGTCTTCTCCGGAAGGATCACCGCCAATCTGTCCGACGCCCTCTTCGCCAGAGGAGGGACCGGGACGGGTGCCGCTACCCTCACCGGCCAGATCACGGGACCGAAAGGTCTCCAGCTGAGCGCCTCGCCCGTGTCCATCACGCTGAACAATGCGACGGCGAACCCGAACAACTATGACGCCGATACCACGCTCGGCACGGGAAGCACCTTGGTCCTCGGTTCGGCCGACCAGATTCCCAACGGTGCGCTCAAAGGCAGCGTGGCCACCGCGGGAACCCTGAATCTGGGTGGATTCAGCGAGACGATCAACGGGCTTAGCGGCGCGGGCACCGTCACGTCCACCTCCGGCGCTCCCGTGCTAACCCTCGGCGACAACAACGCCTTCGCGATCTTCTCCGGTGCGACCGGCGGTTCGCTCGCACTCACCAAGATCGGAAGCGGCACCCAGATCCTGTCAGGCGTGATCGGCCATTCGGGTGACACCACGGTCTCCGGCGGCAGTCTCCAGTTGGGTCTCGCTTCCACCTTCGCCAACAGCTCGGCCATCCGCCTGAACAACGGTGCCACGCTCAACCTCGCCGCGGTTGGCGAGGATGTCGTGGACAAGTTCTTCATCGACGGAGTCGCGCAGGCCACCGGCGTTTGGGGCCGGCTGGGGGGCGGTGCTCCGAATCAAACTGCCCGGATCACCGGCGAAGGGCGGCTTAGCGTCACCACGTCCGGCGGCGGAACACCATTCAGCTCTTGGATCTCCGGATTCTTCCCGAGTGAAACCAATCCGGCCATCATCGGCCAGACCGCGGATCCCGATAAGGACGGTGTGGACAACATCACCGAGTTCGCCTTTGCCGGCGACCCTTCAAAAGGCGGTGAAGATGGTAAGATCTACGTCTTCGTCGCCGACAGCGATCTCGATGGCGACACCAACAAGGAGCTGATCCTCACCGCGGCCGTCCGCACGGGTGCCGCAGCCTTTGGCATTGGCGCACCCTCGACCGCTGTCTCCGCGGCGGACGGGATCACCTACTGGATCCAAGGCAGCACGACGTTGGCCGACTTCACGGCCACCGTGAACCCCGTCCCGACCGCCATCACCACTGACCTGCCACCAGCGGGTGACGGTTACAGCTACCGCAGCTTCAGCCTCGGTGGCTCGAATGGACTCACCCCCGCGAAGGGATTCCTCCGCGCGACGGTGACGGCACCCTGATACACCGTCAGAAACTGCTATTCATCGCGGCCACTCCGTCTCATGGGGTGGCCGCTTTTTTTGCGCTCAGCCCAACCCAGATTCGATCCCCGGTTAGATCGGGCCTATACACCCGAGCGGCTTGATGATTTTTCCTTCGGGCAGTTCGGGTTCCAGCATCACTTGCGGGACTCTTCCATTCCAAATCTGCTCTGAACCGGGGCTAGGCGATGAAATGTCGAAAACCGCCAGTTCCGCGATCACCTGAGCTCCCGGTGCCAGCAGGGGAATCACCGGATCCGGCATCACCGCTTTGTAGAGCCCCGCCACGTCGTTCGCCTGACCGAGGAAGAGATCCCTTACCTCATGTGGAGGAGCTAAAGCGTGAAAGCTTTCGGGCGAGGCTTGAAGATTGGCTTCGTGCAGTTTGCTCGGCAAATTGGCGTTGTTAGGCCATTTCACCCCCCATTTCTGCCATCGAAGGCGATCATCATAAGGCGATTATGATGGAGGCGGAGGAGGGAATCGAACCCTCGAATAGCGGTTTTGCAAACCGATGCCTTACCACTTGGCTACTCCGCCGTTTGACGCTGGTCGCGCGGGGCCGATTCCCTACGTCCCGCGGAGCGGGGTGTCAATGCCGGGATTCGGGGAGAAGGGTGGAGTGCCGAGTGATCAGTGGGGAGCTGGAAGGGGTTTGCTAGTTTTCAGTATTCAGGGCGGGCAGGGATCTAACGGTGCGGGGCGGGTTGGGGTTGAATTGTGCACGGTGCTTGGCCTGAATGGTCGGATGAACGATCCGGTGCGCGAACTCTATTCGGAAAAGCGCTATCCGGCGCTGAGCCATCCGGTGACGGACATTTCGCGGCTGGCGGTGGCGGCGCGGATTGCGGGGCTGCAGCGGCTGCCGCTGCCGGGAGGGTGCAAGGTGATGGAGTTCGGCTGCGCGTCGGGACACAATCTGCTGCCGATGGCGGCGCGTTATCCGAAGAGCGAGTTCACCGGCCTGGACTACTCGGACACGGCGATCCGGAATGCGCGGAAGGCCTCGTGGGAGGCGGGGCTGGAGAACGTGCTGTTCGAGGTGGCGGACTTGGAGCATTGGCGGCCATCTCATCCCTGTGATTATCTGATCGTGCACGGGGTCTTTTCCTGGGTGCCGGATGCGGTGAAGGCGAAAATTTTGGATCTGTGCGGGCAGGTGCTGTCGAACGCGGGGATCGCGTGCATCAGCTACAACACGCTGCCGGGCTGGTCGCTGAAGCGGGATGTGGTGCCGCTGATCCGCAGTCTGGCGGGGAATCCGGCGGCGGCAGGGCTGGGCGGGAATGTGGTGGAGGTGGCGGAATCGCTGGCGGCGATGGCGGGATCGGCCACGGCGCATGCGGCGAACTTGCAGGCGGCGTGTCGGGAAATCGTGCGGAAGGGGCCGGAGGTGCTGCCCTTCGATGACTTCGCGCCGGTGTGCGATGCGGTTTACTTCGCGCAGATCGCCGGTTGGGCGGCGGAGCGGGGGCTGCGGTATTTGGGAGAGGCGGACATCCGGGAGAATTTGCCCGACGGGATCGATCCGGCGGCGCTGGAGGCGCTGGCCCCTTTGGCGGCGGAGCCGCTGCTGCTGCAGCAGATGCTGGATCTGCTGTCGGGGCGGACCCACCGGAACAGCCTTTTTTGCCGGGAGGAGGCACCGCTTGAGGATGCGACGACGACGGCGGTGGTGCTGCAATTCGCGGTGGGGCTGGGCGAGCGGCCCTTGCCCGAGGCGGGGGAGGAGAGCAGGGTGGTGAAGGCCTTCCGCGGTGTGGTGGAGGGCCATTGCGCGAGCTGCGTGCCGGTGCAGCAGCTGATGGAGGAGACGGCGGCACGGCTTGGCGGTGGTTGGGAGCCGACCCGGCATTCGCAGGAAATCGCGCAGTGGATTTTCCACTCCGCGCGGATGGGGACTCTGGAATTGCGGGCGGATGGGGTGGAGTCGGCTACCGAGGTGCCGGGGTTTCCCACAGTTTCACGGCTGAATCGCTACTTTGCCGGGAATGGTCAGCCGGTGGTGGATGCCCGGCATGCGACCTGCCGGTATCCGGAGGGGCACGAGAAGCTGCTAGCGACGATGGATGGGACGCGGAGTTTGGAGGATCTGGGCGCGGAGGCGGCGCGGGAGTTTCCGAATTTGGATTTTGGCCGGTGGATGGGGCATTTGGCGGGAAGGGGGATTGTTGAAATCATCAATCACTAATCTTCCAATCATCAATCGGAGAGGCGCTTCGCGAAGAGGGCTTGCGGGTTTTTTTGAGGCGTGAAGGGGTTTGTTCATTTGAGATTGAACACTTTAGGTTTACGAGCTATCACGAGGGCGTGCCGCCGTTGCGCGAAGAGGATGAGATCAGGGACTTCCCGTCACTGGGTCCGATCGAGACCCAGGTGATCCAGGTTTTCGTGGACGGGGTGAAGGTGCTTGGCCTGCCGCGATCGATCGGGGAGATTTACGGGCTGCTGTTCATTTCCCCGGAGCCCTTGGCGCTGGACGATCTGGTCAACCGGCTGGGCATCAGCAAGGGCTCGGCGAGCCAAGGGCTGCGGGCGCTGAAGACGCTCGGGGCGGTGCGGGAGATCGAGATCGAGGGCTCCCGCCGCAGCTACTACGAGGCCTCGACCGAGTTGAAGCGGCTGGTTGGCGGCTTCATCCGCGAGCAGGTGCGGCCGCACTTGGAGAGCGGTCAGGCGAAGGTGGGCAATCTTTTGCAGGTGGCGGCCACGGAGGAGGATCCGGCGCGGCGCGAATTCTACGACGCGCGGGTAAAACAGCTTGGATACTGGATCGGGCGGGGACGCTTCGTTCTGCCGCTGCTCCAAAAAGTCTTGGGCCAATGAAGATACCACTCCCCGGCGAATTCGCGTGGTTCTGCCTGAAAACGCAGACCAAGCGCGAATCCGTGGCCGCCGCGCACTTGCGCGGGCTGGAGGGTGTGGAGGTTTTTTGTCCGATGCTGCGCTACCGCAAGGCGACCCGCCGCGGGAAGATCTGGTGGGTGGAGGCGCTTTTCCCCGGCTACGTGCTGGCCCGCTTCAGCCTGGAGACGGAGGAGCGGGCGGTGATGTATAGCCAAGGGGTGCGCGGGATCGTGCGCTTCGGCGGGAAAGTCCCCTCGGTGCCGGACGATTTCGTGGACGCGCTCCGTCACGAAGTGGCCCGCCAAGGGGGCGAGGAGGTGCTGACCGTCGGCCCGCGGATCACCGAGGGTGAGGAGGTCGAACTGGCCCACGGACCGCTCGGCGGCGTGCGCGCGACGGTGGTGGAAGTGCTGCCGGCCAGGGAGCGGGTGAAGGTGCTCTTGGAATTCCTCGGCCGTGAGCAGGTCATCGAAGTGGACCTGTTTTCCCTGCTGCTGCCGCGCAAACCCCTGCCATGACATGATCGCGGAACGCCGATTAGTTCATTTTGGATTGAACAAATGTCCGATTTTTCGATCCATCGCCCCGCCAAGGCGCTCTGATGAAGCCGCCTGAACTCCACCTCCTTCCAAGCACCGGCATTGGTTTTGCTCCGCACCGGGGCAACTGACCAAGGGCGGCAGCTTTCTTAGTCCCTCCGTCCTCCCCCGAAAAACACATGAAGCCGATCCTAGATCTCAAAGGCAAAACCGCCGTCGTAACGGGCGGTGCCGGATTCGTGCCCTCCCACCTCGTCGATCGCCTGCTGGCGGATGGCCTGCGGGTGGTGGCGCTTGATAATTTCGTCACGGGCCATGCCCGTAATATCGAACATCTCGGGGACAACCCGGCGTTCGAATTCATCGAGCACGATGTGTCCGAGCCCTTCGACGTGAAGGGTCCGGTGGATTTCGTCTTCCACATGGCCTCGCCGGCGAGCCCGATCGACTACGTGCAGATCCCGGTGGAGACGCTGAAGGCGGGCTCCTACGCCTCGCACAACGCGCTCGATCTGGCGCTGAAGAAGAAGGCGAGCTATCTGGTGGCCTCGACTTCCGAGGTCTATGGCGATCCCGAGATCCATCCGCAGCGCGAGGAGTACTGGGGCAACGTGAACTCGATCGGGGTGCGCTCCTGCTACGATGAAGCGAAGCGCTATGCGGAGGCCGCGACCATGGCTTATCACCGCGCCCACGGGCTCGATACGAAGATCGTGCGCATCTTCAATACCTACGGCCCGCGGATGCGTCTGGACGACGGCCGGGTGGTGCCCGCCTTCATCGGCCAGGCGCTGCGCGGCGAGCCGATGACGATTTTCGGCGACGGGTCGCAGACGCGCTCCTTTTGCTATGTCTCGGATCTGGTGGAAGGCATCTGGCGTCTTGCTCGCAGCGATTTCCATCTGCCGGTGAACTGCGGGAATCCGAACGAGATGAGCATGCGGCAATTCGCCGAAGCAATTGCGAAGGTGTTCGAGATTGAACTGAAGATCGACCCGAAGCCGCTGCCGCCGGATGACCCGAAGGTGCGCAAGCCGGACATCTCGCGTGCGAAAGAAATCCTCGGCTGGGAGCCGGTGGTGTCCTTCGATACCGGCATCGGCAAGACGATCGAGTATTTCCGCGATTTCGTGCCGGTCGCCTGAGCGCGGCACTATTGTTTCCTCATGAGTCTCCAGCAGAAGTTCGCGGACCGGAGTGCCGCCATCGGGGTGGTCGGTCTGGGTTACGTCGGCCTGCCGCTCTTGCTTGCCTATGCGAAGGCGGGTTTCCGGGCTGTCGGGATCGACATCGATGCGGCAAAGCCGCAGGCCTTGTTAGAAGGGCGCAGCTACATCAAGCACATCCCCGGCGAGCATGTGGCCGAGGCGCTGGCTTCCGGGAAGCTGGAGGCGACGACGGACTTTGCGATCGTCTCGACGCTGGACGCGATTATCCTGTGCGTGCCGACGCCGCTGGACGAGCACTTCGAGCCGGATCTCAGCTACGTGGTCCACACGGTGGAGGCGGTGGTCCCGCACTTGAAGGCGGGGCAGGTCCTGAGCTTGGAGAGCACGACCTATCCCGGTACGACGGATGAAGAGGTGGTAACCCGCGTCGAGAAGGCGGGCTTCAAGGTAGGGGAGGAAGTTTATGTGGTCTATTCGCCGGAGCGCGAGGATCCGGGCAATACGAAGTTCTCCGCGACGAATATCCCGAAGGTGGTGGGCGGCGTGACCGCGGCCTGTCTGGAAGCGGGCGTGGCGCTTTACGAAGCAGCCTTCGAGCAGGTGGTGCCGGTGAGTTCTTGCAAGGTGGCGGAACTGACGAAGCTGCTGGAGAACATCTACCGCGCGGTGAACATCGGCTTGGTCAATGAGCTGAAGATCGCCGCGGACAAGATGGGCATCGACATCTGGGAGGTGATCCGGGCGGCCTCGACCAAGCCCTTCGGGTTCACGGCTTTCTATCCAGGGCCGGGACTGGGCGGGCACTGCATCCCGATCGACCCGTTCTACCTGACATGGAAGGCCCGCGAGTACGGGGTGCATACACGCTTCATCGAGCTGGCCGGCGAGATCAATCGCGGGATGCCGGACTACGTGGTTCATCGTACGATGGAGGCGCTCAATTCACGCGGCAAGCCGGTGAAAGGTTCCAAGGTTTTACTACTGGGTCTGGCGTACAAGGCGAACGTGGATGACATGCGCGAGTCGCCGACCTTCGCCTTGCTCGATGGCTTCAAGCGTCTGGGTGCGGAGGTTTCCTACTACGATCCGCATGTGCCGGTCGTGGGGCCGACTCGCGAGCACATGAATTGGGCGGGCGTCCGCTCGGTGGAGTGGGACGAGGCGACGATCCGCGCGCAGGATTGCATCGTGATTTCGACGCACCATGCGGCTTTTAATCTTCAGCAGTTGTCGGATTGGTCCGATCTGATCATCGACACGCGCAATGCCATGGCCACCTTCACGACTCCCGATGGGCAGGTGGTGAAGGCGTGACGCCGACCGTATGCGATCTGAAATTTAAGATTTGAGATTTGAAATTTAAGATCCGGAATTTAACCGGAGACTTTGAGATTCACGATTTGGAATTTTTGCCATGCCTGTTCCGCTCCTCGACGTTAACGCCCAGAACCTGCCGCTCGAAGATGAGCTGAAGTCGGTCTTTGAAAAGGTGCTCCGCTCCGGCCGCTTCATCCTCGGGGAAGAAGTGGATGCCTTCGAGCGCGAGTGCGCCGCGGAGCTGGGAGTGAAGCATGCGATCTCGATTTCATCCGGGACGGATGCGCTGCTGATCGCCTTGATGGCGTTTGGCATCGGGCCGGGCGACGAGGTGCTCTGTCCTTCGTTCACCTTCTTCGCCACGGCGGGGAGCATTGCCCGCACGGGTGCGACGCCGGTCTTCTGCGACGTGGACCCGGTGAGCTTCGGGATCGATGTGGCGGCCGCGAAAGCAAAAGTCACGCCGAGGACCAAGGCGATCATGCCGGTGCACCTCTACGGGCAGTCGTCGGATCTCGATGGAGTCCAGGCCCTGGCCAAGGAGCACGGGCTGAAGGTGATCGAGGACATCGCGCAATCCTTCGGGGCGACCTACAAGGGGGCGATCTGCGGCGGGATTGGCGAGGTCGGGTGCTTCAGCTTTTTCCCTTCCAAGAACCTCGGCGGCTTCGGGGATGGTGGCTTGGTCACGACCCATGACGATTCCTTGGCGGAGTTGCTGCTGCGCCTGCGCAATCATGGCATGCATCCGCGCTACTATCATTCGCTGGTGGGCGGGAATTTCCGGATGGATGCACTGCAGTGCTCGCTGCTGCGGGTGAAGCTCCGCCACATCAAGGAGTACGCCGCGGGCCGTGTGCGGAATGCGGAGTACTACACGCGCCGTATTTCGGAGATTGCCGGTGACCGCTACATCCTGCCGGTCGCGGTGGAGGGCATGGGTCACGTCTGGAACCAATTCACGCTGCGGGTCCCGGGCGAGGGTCGGCGCGATGCCTTGCGCGCGCACCTGACGGGAAAGGGGATTGGCTGCGAGATCTACTACCCGGTGCCGATGCACCGGCAGGAGTGCTTTGCCAATCTGCCGGCGAACTCGCTGGTCGACTGCCCGGTGTCCGATCGGCTCGCCATGGAGGTGATCAGCATTCCGGTCTATCCCGAATTGACCACGGAGCAACTCGACGAGGTCGTCGCGGCGCTCGCTTCCTTTCCCCCCACTGAAGCCATGTCCAAGATTCTTATCACCGGTCATCGCGGGATGGTTGGCTCGGCGCTGGTGCGCGAGGCCGGACGCCGCGGCGACCATGAAGTCCTCACCGCGGGCCGCAGCCGGCTCGACCTGACCGACCAGCGGGGAGTGTTCGATTTCCTTGAGGAGGAGAAGCCGGAGATCGTGGTGATCGCCGCGGCGAAGGTCGGCGGCATCCATGCAAATGCCACCTACCCGGCGGACTTCATCTACGAGAACCTGGCGATCGCCTCGAACCTCGTGGAAGGCAGCCGCCGCGCCGGAGTGCCGCGGGTCTTGTTCCTCGGTTCGTCCTGCATCTATCCGAAGATGGCGCCTCAGCCGATGCCGGAAGACTGCCTGCTCACCAGTCCGCTGGAGGTGACGAACGAAGCCTACGCCATTGCCAAGATCGCCGGGCTGAAGCTGTGCCAGCACTACCGCGCCCAGCACGGCCTGCTCTATCACTCGGCGATGCCGACGAACCTCTACGGGCCCGGCGACAACTACCATCCGGAGAACTCCCACGTCATTCCTGCACTGATCCGCCGCTTCCACGAAGCGAAGGTCGCCGGTGCCCCGGACGTCACGATTTGGGGCACCGGCACGCCGCGGCGGGAGTTCCTGCATGTGGACGATCTCGCGGCGGCTTGCTTCCACCTGCTCGGTCTCGAGAACCCGCCGGACTGGGTGAATGTCGGGGTGGGGGATGATGTGACCATCCTCGAACTCGCCGGCTTGGTCGCGGAAACGGTCGGCTATAGCGGCGGGATCCTTACCGATCCTTCCAAGCCTGACGGCACGCCGCGCAAGCTGATGGATGTCTCGCGGATCAAAGCCACGGGCTGGGCTCCGGTCATCGGCTTCCGTGAAGGCCTCGCGGCCGCCTATCAGGACTTCCTCTCGAAACTTTCCTCCGGCGAAGCAAGACTGTGAGCCGGGAGCAAAGAGCTTGGAGCGTAGAGTAAACCCGATGGCATTCCGATTCGAGAGCTTGGATATTTGGCAACGTGCTGCGGCCCTGAGTCCGGTGCTCTTCTCCATGGCCGGGGTCCTTGAGCAAAAAAAGCAGTACCGTGGGCGGAACAACTTCGTGCAGCTGCCCTCAGTATTACCAATAATATCGCCGAAGGCTCGGGCAGCTACTCCAAGCCCGGGTTCGCTCAGTTTTTCAATTTTTCTCGGCGATCCATATTTGAAACAGCAAATATCCTGATCCTTCTTTCTAGAGAGCAGGCTTTTGCGGAACCGCCCGAAGCCACTCTCAAAGAACTGGACGAGATCAGCCGAATGATCCACGCGTTCCGAAACTCTCTTCTCTAACTCCCAACTCTTTCCTCCCATCTCAAAGCTTTCTATGAAGCGCGCACTCATCACAGGCATCACCGGGCAAGACGGCTCCTACCTTGCGGAGTTACTTCTCGCAAAGGGCTACGAGGTTCACGGCATCAAGCGCCGGGCGTCTTCCTTCAACACGCAGCGTGTGGATCACATCTACAAGGACCCGCATGTGGAGAACAACCGCTTCCGCCTGCACTACGGCGATCTTTCGGACACCTCGAACCTGACCCGCATCATCAGCGAGGTGCAGCCGGACGAGCTCTACAACCTGGGCGCGCAGTCGCACGTGGCGGTTTCCTTCGAATCGCCGGAATACACCGCGGACGTGGATGCCATCGGCACGCTCCGTTTGTTGGAGGCGATCCGCTTCCTCGGGCTTGAGAAGAAGACCCGTTTCTATCAGGCCTCGACCTCCGAGCTCTACGGTCTCGTCCAGGAGATCCCGCAGACGGAGACGACGCCCTTCCACCCGCGCTCGCCGTATGCCGTCGCTAAGATGTACGCTTACTGGATCACGGTGAACTACCGCGAGGCATATGGCATTTACGCCTGCAACGGCATTCTTTTCAACCACGAGTCCCCGCGCCGCGGTGAGACCTTCGTGACCCGCAAGATCACCCGTGGGATCGCGAACATTTCCCAAGGTTTGGAGAAGTGCCTGTTCCTCGGCAACATGGATTCGCTGCGCGACTGGGGCCACGCCAAGGACTACGTGCGCATGCAGTGGCTGATGCTGCAGCAGGAGCAGCCGGATGATTTCGTGATCGCCACCGGGAAGCAGATTTCCGTCCGGGAATTCGTCCGCATGTCCGCCCGTGAGGCCGGGATCGAGTTGGAATTCAGCGGCAGCGAAGTGGAGGAAATCGCGACAGTGGTTTCCGCCGATCCTGCAAAATCGCCAGCGGTGAAGAAGGGAGACGTGATTGTTCGCGTCGATCCCCGCTACTTCCGTCCTGCTGAAGTGGAAACGCTCTTGGGCAATCCCGCGAAGGCGAAGGAGAAGCTCGGCTGGGTGCCGGAGATCACGGTGGAGGAGATGTGCGCCGAGATGGTCGCCTCGGACCTCGACGCGGCGAAGAGCCACGCCTTGCTGGCGGCACATGGTCACAAGGTCTCGGTGGCGATGGAGTAAAGTCGGTAAGCGGGATTCGGTAGGCGGTAAGCGAAAGGCATCCGATGGGACGACCGCACTTTCGCTTTGAAGACCTGGAGGTCTGGCAAGACGCTTCTGAACTGGCGGTGGCCTGCCATCGCGTTGCCGATGATCTTGTTGAACGGAAGTGGTTTCGATACGCGGAGCAGCTTCGGTCAGCGGGGCTCTCGCCTTCGAACAACATTGCCGAGGGGTCGGCGAGTCACCATGACAAGGAGTTCGTGCAGTTTCTTAACATTGCGCGCAGATCGACAGCGGAACTGGCATCCATGGCTCTGACTTTCGAGAAAATCGGATTCCTGGCGGATCCCTCGGTTTCTCTCATTCTTGAATTGGCGGACAAAGTCGGACGAAAGCTTACCAACTTGATTCGCCATCTTGGCTGACCACGCTTTCCGCCTCCCGCCTTCCGCTTTCCGCCTCCGTGAGAAAAGTCTTCGTCAGCGGCTGCTACGACATCCTGCATGCCGGTCATCTCCAGTTCTTTGAGGAAGCGCGGACGCAGGGTGATTATCTGATCGTGTCCTTCGCGTCCGCGGAAGTGCTGTGGCATCACAAGCGCCGCAAGTCCTCCGTTCCGGATGATCACAAGCGGGCCTTGCTCCAAGGTCTCCGGATGGTGGACGAGGTGGTCGTGACACACGGCCATGACGAAGGGCTCGATTTCAAGGATGACTTCTTGCGCATCCGGCCGGCGATGCTGCTGGTGACGGACGACGACAAATATGGTCCGCTGAAGAGAGAACTCTGTGCGCAGGTTGGGGCTGAGTATCGCGTCCTTCCGAAGACTCCGCCGAAGTTTGAACCGGTCTCCACTTCGTCGATCGTGCGCTGGGTGCAAGCGCCGACCGAAGCACCCTTGCGGGTGGATTTTGCAGGTGGCTGGCTTGATGTTCCGCGCTTCGCGAGGGCAGGGGAGTATGTGGTGAATTGCGCCATCTCGCCTTTGGTTTCCTTGCGCGAGTGGCCTTACGAAAAGCAAGCCGGGCTTGGCGGCAGCGGGGCCTGGGCGCTGCTCAATGGCAAGGACGGCATCGATTCCGAGCTCGACCTCGGTGTGGGCTGGCAAGATCCCGCGGTGATCCGCGAGACCGGCGTCTGCGTGTGGCGCTCCGGCGCGCGCCCGGTGCTCGACTTCAAGCGCAACGGCGACTTCCTTGCCGGGCGAATGGCGATTCTCTGGACCGCGGGCCAGCACGATACGCCCGGGGTGGTGGACTATCCTCGCGACTACAATCGCATCGCGGAATCCGGGCGGATCGCGCGCGAGGCGGTGCTGGGCGAGAATCTCGCGCTGCTGGCGGAGGCGATCGATCTGTATCATGGAACCCAGCTTGAGGAGGGAATGAAACCGCTGCCCGATCCCGCCGGTGCCTTGGCCGCCAAATACTGCGGCGGGGGCTATGGCGGGTATGCGCTCTATCTCTTCCGGAGCGAAGCCGCCCGTGCGGGGGCGATGGAAGACACCGAGGGTCTCCGGCCGGTCGAACCTTTCTGCAGGATCTGATTGATGCGCACGCACTCCGTCATCGGCCTGCCGCTGGCCTGCACCGACTACGCCGGGGCGGTGCAGTGGGTGCTCGACCGGGCTCCCGTGACCGCGGTGCCGCTGGCGGTCGAGGCCGCGAACACGCATGTTGCTGCACTCGCTCGCTCGGATGCGTCCTTTGGCGAGGCGATGAGCCGCTTCGATCTGATCGTGCCGGATGGGATGCCACTGGTCTGGTCGCTCAATGCCGCACTGCCGGCGGAGGAGCGGCTGACCGACCGCGTTTACGGACCGACCTTGATGCTGGAAACGCTCAAGGCGAGCGCCGGTCATCCTCAGTTCCGGCACTTCCTGCTCGGTGGCAAGGAGTCCACCCTGGCGAAACTGGAGACGGTGTTTGCCCGGGATTTTCCAGGTGTGGCTCTGGCGGGAACGCATTCGCCGCCGTTCGGGGAGTGGCCCGCGGGCGAATTTGAACGGATCTGCGAACGAATCCGCGAGTCCGGGGCCAATCTGATCTGGGTCGGCCTCGGCTGTCCGAAGCAGGAACGCTGGATCGCCCGGCACAAGGACCGTCTGCCACCGGGGGTTTATTTTGGCATCGGTGCCGCGTTTGCCTTCCATGCCGGGGAGGTCTCGCAAGCACCTGCCATGCTACAGAAGCTGGGGCTGGAATGGGCCTATCGGATTGCCGCGGAGCCGCGGCGGCTATTCCGGCGCTACTTCACTTACAACTCGCTCTTCCTCTGGTACAGCTTGCGGGACCGGATGACGGGTTCTTGACCGTTGGGAGCCAGCCTTGACCCATGCTGCTTGTCGGAGGATGATTCCAACATGGAGGAAGACGTTCCACAGGCTGAAGTGGTCGAGCGGAATGGCCGTTTGTTCGCAGATGCTCCGTTGGACATGGAAGCGATTCGCAAGGCGATCCGGGAAGACCGTGACGAGCGCTGAGCCCTGAAGAGATGCCAAAACTCTCCATCGAATCTCCCTGACGGCCCATGCCTTCCCTGCTAGGATCCCGAAACCAACGCATGACTGACATTCACCCGCACGCCACCCTGCCCCGCTACGACAAGGAAACCCTTCTCGGCCAGCAAGGCATCGTGCTCTGGTTCTGTGGGCTTTCCGGATCGGGGAAATCGACGATTGCCTCCGGCGTCGAGCGGGTGCTGCACCAGCAGGGCCGCTTCACGATCCGGCTGGACGGGGACAACCTGCGGACCGGGCTGAATGCCAATCTCGGCTTCAGCGACGACGACCGCCTGGAGAATATCCGGCGGACCGCGGAGCTGGCCAAGATCCTGGCCCACAATGGTGTGATCGTCCTTTGCTCCCTGATCACCCCGCGCGGTATGCATCGCGACATGGCCCGTGGAATTCTCGAAGAAGACCTCGCTCTCGTGTACGTGAAAGCCAGCTATGCCGCCTGCGAGGCCCGGGATGTAAAAGGCCTCTACGCCAAGGCCGCCAAGGGAGAAGTCGCCCACTTCACGGGCCGCGACAGCGGCTTCGAGGAGCCGCAGAATGCGGAACTGGTGCTGGATACCGAGCGCATGACGGTGGAGGACGCGGTTTCGGAAGTGCTTGATTTTGTAAGCGGGCGGCTCGCGAGCGCCTAATACATTATCAAGTTACTCAATTAAGTAATTATTCCTTGCGTCGGGTCCGTCCCCGGCCTTTTCCTCCCGCCCTCCGCCGAGCGGCAGCTCCCCAGTTTTCCGACCACCGATCCCGTGCCGAACTACCAGCTCTCCCATCTCGATCAGATTGAAGCCGAGGCGATATTCATCCTTCGCGAAACGGCGGCGCAGTTCCAGAACCCCGGCCTGCTGTTCTCGGGCGGCAAGGACTCCATCGTGATGGCATGGATCGCCCGCAAGGCCTTCCATCCGGCGCGGATGCCCTTCCCGCTGGTACACGTCGATACGGGTCACAACTTCCCGGAAACCATCACGTACCGCGATGAGTTCGCGGAAAAGATCGGAGCCCGCCTGATTGTCGGTTCGGTTCAGAAGTCGATCGACGAAGGTCGGGTGGTCGAGGAAAAGGGACCGAACGCTTCCCGCAACCGCGCCCAGACGACCACCCTGCTGGATACGGTGGCGGAATACCAATTCGACGCGATGCTCGGCGGCGGCCGCCGCGACGAGGAGAAGGCTCGCGCCAAGGAGCGCTTCTTCTCCCATCGAGACGACTTCGGCCAGTGGGACCCGAAGAACCAGCGCCCGGAGCTGTGGAATCTTTTCAACGGCCGCAAGCATCCCGGCGAGCACTTCCGCGTGTTCCCGCTCTCCAATTTCACGGAGATGGACATCTGGATGTACATGCAGCGCGAGGGCATCGTCCTGCCGAGTCTCTACTACGCTCACACCCGCAACACGGTCACCCGGAACAACACGATCCTGGCGATCTCCGAGTTCGTCCAAGCGCGCGAAGGCGAGACGGTGGAAAGCAGGACGATCCGCTTCCGCACGATGGGTGACGCGACCATCACCGGCGCCGTGGAATCCGCCGCCGACACGATGGAGAAGATCATCGAAGAGGTGGCCGCTGCCCGCCAGACCGAGCGCGGCAACCGCGCCGATGACAAGCGCTCCGAGACCGCGATGGAGGACCGGAAGAAGGAAGGTTACTTCTGATCTCCGCGCTCTCCTCTCAGCCCTTTTGATTTTAGCTTCCCATGGATCTTCTCCGCTTCACTACCGCCGGCTCCGTCGATGACGGCAAATCGACCCTTATCGGCCGTTTGCTCTACGATTCCAAGTCGATCTTCGAAGACCAGCTCGAAGCAATTGAAGAGACGTCCAAGCGCCGCGGCGATGGTCACGTCGACCTGGCTCTTCTAACAGACGGGCTGAAGGCCGAGCGCGAGCAGGGCATCACTATCGATGTCGCCTACCGCTATTTCGCCACGCCGAAGCGCAAATTCATCATCGCGGACACTCCGGGGCACATCCAGTACACCCGGAATATGGTGACGGGTGCTTCGACCGCGAATCTCGCGATCATCCTGGTGGATGCGCGCAAGGGCGTGATCGAGCAGACCAAGCGCCACAGCTTCATCGCGAACCTGCTGCGGATCCAGCACGTGGTTGTAGCGGTCAACAAGATGGACCTCGTCGATTACTCGCAGGAGGTCTACGACCAGATCGTGAAGGACTACCAGGAGTTCGCTTCGCGCCTCGACAACATCGTCGACATCACGCCGATCCCGATCTCCGCGCTCAACGGTGACAACGTGGTGGACAAGTCCACGAACATGCCGTGGTTCCAAGGTCCTTCGCTGCTCTACCATCTGGAGCACGTGTATGTCGGCGGCGAGGAGAACCATGTGGATGCGCGCTTCCCGGTGCAGTGGGTGATCCGTCCGCAGAGTGATGAGTGGCATGACTTCCGCGGCTATGCCGGTCGGGTTGCCGGCGGCGTCTTCAAGCCCGGCGATGAAATCTCGGTGCTGCCTTCCGGCTTCACGAGTCGCATCAAGTCGATCCACACCGCGGACGGTAACCTCGATGAAGCCTTCGCGCCGCAGAGCGTGACGCTGACGCTCGTCGACGAGATCGACATCTCGCGCGGCGACATGATCGTTAAGAAGAACAACCCGCCCAATACCTCCCAGGATCTTGAGGCGATGATCTGCTGGTTCTCGAACAAGCCGATGTCTTCCCGCGCCAAGTTGATCCTGCGCCACACCACGCGCGAGATGCAGGCGATCGTCAGCGAAGTGAAATACATCGTGGACATCAATACGCTTCACAAGGTCGAGGGTGCCGGGACCTTCGCGATGAATGATATCGGCCGCATCACCCTGCGCACCGCGCAGCCCGTGATCCACGATTCGTATCGCCGCAATCGCCAGACCGGCTCCTTCATTCTCGTCGACCCCGGCTCGAACGAGACCGTGGCCGCGGGCATGATCATCTAACCAAACGACCGTGGCACCGTGCCGCCGTCCTGTTTTCATGCCGCTATCCCGCCACGCGCAAAGTTGGATCAAGGGCATCGCCTATCGTTGCGGCTTCAGCCTCCGGCGTTTGCGGACCGCCTCGCGGCAGGGCTCGTCCGGCGGTGACTTCATGGGTGCGGTCAGGCCGCTCCTGCACAAGGCCGATCCCTATCAGGGTTTCGATTGGCAGTCCTATCCGGAGGACGCCTCGGGATGGGGTTCGGACTCGCCGGCTTTCGGCGAACTGGTCGAGACGCTGCGCCCGCGGCGGATCATCGAGGTAGGCACCTGGAAGGGCGGTTCGGCGCTGACACTTGCCAGCCACGCCGCACGTCTAGGGCTCGATGCGGAGATCCTCTGCGTCGATACTTGGCTGGGTGCCTTGGAGATGTGGACCGATTTGGAAGACGCGGACCGCCACGGAGCCCTGGCCCTCAAACACGGCTATCCCACGCTCTACTACCAATTCCTCGCCAATGTTTGCCGCGCCGGCCGGCAGGGGATGATCACTCCTTTTCCCGTTCCCTCGGTCACCGCGGCGCAGTGGTTCGCGCTGCGCGACGTGCGGGCCGACCTGATCTACATCGACGGCAGCCACGAGGAAGAAGATGTTTATCAGGATCTGGTCTCCTACTGGGATCTGGTCCGCCCCGGCGGGATCCTCTTGGGCGATGACTGGGGCTGGGACGGGGTCCGCCTCGCAGTCCAGCGCTTTGCCCGCGAGAACGGCCTCGCGATTTCGCATCGCCATGACAAGTGGGAGTTGCGGCGCGACGTTTGAAGGTTCCCCATGCTGGCCTTCGTCCACATTCCGAAAACGGCCTGATCCGCCATGATGCCGACGGGCCCTTGGCGGAAGCGATTCCGCCCGCTTCTGCGAATCTCCCGCGGTGGTGATGGGCCATCCCGGCCTCGGCCTCCACCGCTATCATCTGGGCACCCGCGACATCACCTGCCTGCGTGGTCCCATCGCCCGGTTGGTGTCCCATCAGTCACGTGCCGGACGCCAGCCTTCGCTGACCGAAGGCAGAGAGCCGGTTTCAGGCGCGTACCGATATAGGGGAAAGCGGTCTTCCTTCGCCCGCGGGCATCAAGGCGATTGAGATTCAAGGATTCGCAAAAATGACCCGCCGATCTGAAAGTGAAGCCATGGTTTGTTCATTTTTTATTGAACAGTCGCATCAGGTCAGGCAAGAGTATCGCCAATCGGGCATGGAACTCTGCTCCGCCAGATATTCAGGACTTCAGATCGTTTTCAATCACCCGACCTGCGGGTGACCAAGGGCGGCAGCTTGCCTTGCCGCTCGCGTTTTTGAGCTTCTATTGACATTCCCGGCGGGGAAGACTCCCGCCCGCATCACCGCGTTTCATGGAATCCAGTCAGATCAAGGGCCTGTTCATCATCGTGTTGGCCGCGATGTTCGCGGTTTACCTCGGCGTGGCCGCTGCCACAGCGAGTTTCGAGGCGGTTGCCTGGGTAGCAGGCTTCCTGGGGATCGCGTTCGTCTTGGCTTTGGGGAAGAACATCTGGTGCCTCATTCCGCTAGCCGCAATCCTCCAAGGAACGATTAACGGGATCTCGGGATCGCCTCCTGTTTGGGCTTTAGCAATGGTGGTGGTGTTCACGATGTT